>DCAL01000079.1:32020-32224 GCA_002311975.1 Fidelibacterota bacterium UBA1134
GGTAGTTTCCCGCATCATCGCTCAAGAACACCAAGGTTGCTTCATCACCCAGATCTTTGCGACGAACTTCATGTAGACCTATGAAGCTGCAATAGAATTCAAGTGAAGCTTCGAGATTGCGAATGCGTATCATTGTATGGGCAAGTTGCATATCTTTGAATCCTGAATCTTTATTAAGTGGCTTTTTCATTTCTTCGTTATAGG
>DCAL01000079.1:32411-50933 GCA_002311975.1 Fidelibacterota bacterium UBA1134
GAAAGTGGTTGAGAAAGCTGATGGGAATGATTGAATAATGATTGATGGCAATAAAAATTTAGCGCTACCCATACAAACTAACCTACATTATTCGCCACCAAGAACGCGAAGAAACACAAAGTATTAATATTGTACAAGATATAACAATCTTCAAAGAAAATATTTGTTGGTTAGTAATTTGTGGGGTTTTCTATTTTTTCTTCGTGAGACTTAGTGCTCTTCACGGCTGATGAATGGGGTTAAAAAGCCCCCTCCATCTCCACTTCGTTACGAAGGACAAGTGCGTGGAGCTTAATTAAACCAAACACCAATCCCCTGCTTTCGCAACTGTTTACCTAACATTTCTTCTATTTCTTCAGCATCTTTCCTTGTTGGTATTGGATTATATTTTTCATACAATTCCGGTCTCAATCGAATGCCGTATTCACGAGCGTATTTATTTGATTTATATGCTTCTTTATGTTGTTCAAGCCTTAGGATTGGATCTCTAGATGATTGTCCTACATAAACACATTCATTGCCCTCGATGTATTCAGGATTTTTTTGTCGAAATTTTAGAAATTCGGCAACTTGGGGGTCTAACTCAATAACATATACATAATATTTCTTCACACAAAAAATCTACCCATCATCCCACAAACGCTCCTGTCTTAATTTTTATCCCGGATTCTTATTACTTTCTTGATAATGCGAATATCTTCTTCACCTTCATTATTCTCGTCATCATCAATTACAATTACTTCACCATCGTCTGAAACCCACTTCATCTTCCCATTTGTTTCCTCAAACATCGATACATCCACAGGTTCCCCATTTATGGTTACAGTCATAACAGTGTCACCATTGACAATCTCTTTTTCTACTCTCACATCCATTTTATGGTCGCCATCTCCATAAAAGGACATCTCATGTTTGCCATGGCCAAGGTGTTTTCCCATCATTTTGAAATGAGGTTTTCCAGAAACTCGAAACAGGCTTACCGCTATGACAAGCAACAGTAGGTATTTCCATAACAATTCCAGTTTTTCTTTTGTGTTCATATCTATTCTCCTTTTTGTTTAAGCTACAGAGACCCGGCGTGAAAGTCAATGACTCGAAGTATGAAGAGGTAACAAGAATTTTACCCAACAATAGTGTTTGAGAAGAAAATACCCAAAAATTTGCGTGAGACGATTCATCATAAAATGACGCAACTCATCATACTTCCCTCTGTCCTGAATACGATATTATTAGAATTCATTCGACCCTCTTTGGCGAAGCTACACAGGAGGAGCGGGGAAATCAAGTTTTGATGACTATATGAAGAAGAACCCCTCTTGTTAAGGGCTTGGTCTGATGCCAGAGCGGTGTCCCGATAGCCATCGGGATGCGCTATGCTACCTAAGTCGGAGCGGTGAGATTCGAACTCACGACCCCCGGCTCCCAAAGCCGGTGCGCTATCCAGGCTGCGCCACGCTCCGAGTGTTTCTGTGTTTTCGGGCTGCCTGTCCGCCGGCCGCGTGGAGCGCGATAGGCTGGCGCTATACCCCGAAAACAAATGGAGTCGTGGATTAGAAGTAATGGGTTCAGCATTCCACTACTCCATTCCTCCAATTCCCCAGTTCTTATTCTTTTGCCGCGAATTTGATGCCGCACCCCAGCGCCTTGGTAGAGGTGACAGAAACCGGTTTGCCTTCAATCATGGCATCGATGGCGTTAATCAGGTACGGTTTCTTTACCTTCCGCGCCTTCCTTGCGTTATCATCAATGGCACCGCGGTAGATTAGTTTTCCCTCTTTGCTGAATAGATAGATATGGGGTGTTCTCGTGGCGCCGAAAGCCGAGGCCAATTGCGACCCCTCATCCACCGTGTAGTGAAAGGTGTAGCCCGCTTCCTTCGCCCGCTTTTGCATGTCAGTGAGACCATCCCCGTTTCCGCGCGACGCGGCGTTTGGATTTATCGCAATCATCCCCACGTCCTTCTTCTGATATTTCTGCGAGATGACGATGTAGCGGTCTTCCCACGCATCCACCCACGGACATGTGTTGCACGAGAAGATCACCAGCAGGCCGTTCTTACCCATGGCGTCGTTCAGGCTCACCTTCCTGCCGCTTACATCGGTCATCTTCACGTCGCCCAACGGAATCGCGGAGCCGAGCTCCAGTTCCCCTGCCGCGGCGGTGGTCACCAGAATGAGCGGAAGAATCAACATCAGAGACTTTTTCATGTTTTGCCCTCCTCTTTTATTGCTTTTTCAATGGCTTGTTCAAATTTTGGTCTTTGCTTCTTCGCTTCCCACAAATCTACAACTTTTCCGGATTCTTTACCAAAGACAATGGTAAATGGCACCGCGCCAGTCCACTCTCGGGAGATTCCATCGATAAACTCATCATCGCCCTGATTCTTGATAAATGACACTCCCCGGACGCCGTGTTGTTCCAGAAAGTCGACCGCCTTTTGGCGCTCGTCCAGCCAATCGACGCTGACAAAGTAAACTTTCAACTCATTATCTTGGTACTCTTCCGCGAGCTCAACGATCATGGGGAACTCTTCCACGCACGGCACACACCATGTGGCCCAGAAGTTGATGAGGACAGCTTCCTGTCCCTGATGTGCCGCCGCCGTTTTCAGGATGTCCCCGGCCGCGGCGTCTTGCAAATCAACGGCGGACTGTGAGCAGGAGATCAACAGAAGCGCTGCGGCAAGGGCAAATGCTCTCGGTCTCATCCCGAGTAAGGATGGGGATAGAGGTGATGTTGATGATCTAAGTAACATGAGTGACGGTTGTCCGTTCAAGTACCAACCCCATCAGACATGCCGGGCACTGGGAGTGGCGCTCTATCTTGCTTATCATTTTGCCGAAATCGAGTCCGAGGAACGGGTCGTTGCGCAGACGAAGTTTTGACACGCCTTTTTTCAGATGTCCGCGAGCCCCGTCTTCTTTACCTTCAGCGAGGCAGTGGAGTCCCGCTGCAATCTGGATAAGTCCCCGCAACAGTATTTCCCAATCATCTTCGGACGCATCTCCCAACTCCCGCCATATCTCCTCCCACGCATCATGAGCATGCCAGTAGCGGCCTTTGTTGAACAGGTCAATTCCATGCTTGAATCGAACTTCATTCTCATCAGAAAGTTCCGGCTCGGCGAGGCGAAGCCGCTCATCATTCTTGCGCTTTCTCGGCGCCACTATTCCAGCGGTTCGGCGGCGGGGACTTGCTCCTCTACCATACCGTTGGCGATGAGTGTCCATTCGCTTCTGTCAGGTGTGCGGCCCATCTCCAGCATGTACAGTTTTCCCGTGGCTGTGTCCATCATGTAGTGCCAGTGTGTCCGCTCGATGCTGAAGGACTGAAGCTGGAACCGTCCGGCTGTAGTGGCGCGGCTCAGTTCTTTCCGCAGCAGATTCTCCAGACGATCCATATAGACTTTGATGGAATCCTCCTGGGCTGGGGCCGCTCCCATGAAGATCATGGCGCAAACCATCAGCAGAAGACCTGCGGCGATACCGGTTGCCAGTTTTCTCATTGAAGACCTCCTTGTCGTTTTCTTGAATCCTCTCGGTTCATAATTGAATCTGAAGTCCTACCGTGACCTTTCATACTGTGCCATTCGGTCCACAAAATCGTCTTCACTGATAGCTTGCAGCAGGGGACTGATCTCACGGTTTTTTGCCAGCGTAATAGTAGCCACATCGCCGTAATTGTGTCCGGGATAGATTACGGTATCGTCCGGCAGGGTAAGAATCTTCGTATAAACGTGGCGGAAGAGCTGGCGTGTATCACTGCCGCCGCCAACGGTTCTGCCCGTGCGGCCGACGAAAAGGGTATCCCCGGTAAAGAGGACATCCTTCACAAGGTAGCAGACACTGTCGGGATAGTGCCCCGGCGTGTGGATGACGCTGACGGTCAGTCCCGCTGTCTCTATCTCACTGCCGTCCGCCAGCGACCGTTGATTGGACCATCTGCCGGAAGTGCCGAAGAGACTGACAGTCATATCCGGGAAGGCGTTCTGATAATCGGAAAGGTAGGCTGTATGGTCGCCGTGGGTGTGGGTTACCAGCAGGTGGGTTGGGGTGAGACTGTTTTCTTCGATGACCGGCATGAGATCTTTTGCGGGAACGGCGGCATCTACGATGGCGGCATGGGCGGATCGGCCGTCAGAGAAGATGTAGGTGAAATTCTTATCAAAACCGCCTTCGAATGTCCAGATTTTCATGGCTTCATTCAACGATGCCTCAACAACGAAATGTACAATGATCTTAAGTCCAAATATATTATTTTCTTGGCAGGTTCGATAAGTAGATTCTACACTCTATCTGACATGACTTCGCAAAAGGAATTTCTGGCAAAGATTCTTGCTCCCCTCACCAAGGAGGGGATAGATGTGTCCAGCATCGATCTGGGAAAAGTTGAACTCAGCCGCGATGCTGCCCTGGCCCTGCAGCGGGAAGTGAGAATGATAGTCATGAGGGGGCAGCACACAACGGTAGACTTTGATGGAGAGTCAGTGCCTGTGAGCCCGGAGGAGATCAGTGATATGTTGAAAGAGATTATTATCCCCTATCAGAAAACGGGAGGAAAATCATGAGAACAACAGGTATTTTCCTGGCGCTGGCGGGAGCGACTGTCATCATACTGTATATCCTGTACACTGTCTTGGAAACGCTGGTGTCCGTGCCTTTCTGGATCAAGGTAGGCCTGGCTCTCCTGATCATCGGCGGCGGACTTCTTGTTGTGAGCCTCGTTAAGGAGCGACGGTCCGATGCAGACAAGGAGCCTTTCCGCGGGATCGAGAAGTGATTGTCACAACATCAGCTGCTATTCCCGGTCATACAATCACCGAGTGGAAGGGACTTGTGAAGGGCAACACAATCCGCGCCCGCCATCTGGGCAAGGATATCATGGCTGGACTGCGAACTCTTGTAGGCGGCGAAATCAAGGAATACACGGCCATGATGGCTGAGTCGCGCGAGCAGGCTCTGCAGAGAATGGTAGAAGAGGCGCAGGAACTGGGCGCCAACGCTGTGACCGAGGTGCGGTTCACCACCTCCATGGTCATGTCCAATACGTCCGAGATTCTGGCGTTTGGGACGGCGGTGGTTGCCGTTAAAGGTTAGACGTTTAGCGTTAGACGGTTACGATGCCCGCCCTCCCGGTTGGTCGGGAGCGGGCAGGTATAGGTTATCGTTTATGGGTGACGCAACCGTAACCCTTTGACGAAACGGGCCGCGTGACCGTAACCGAAATCCGAATCTCTACGAGCCTTTCAGCCGCGCCACCGACTCTTTGATCTTTGCCTGTGTTTCAGGCGCAAACCACTGATCCACGAATTCAACCACTGATCCCGACTCTTTTGCCAGCAACTCCGCCTCCGGCCGCAGCATCCGCTCCTTGAGTCTCTGAAACGGCGCCAGGGAAGCGGCCATTGCTTCGGCTTTCGATAGGGCCAGTTCAAGTGCGCTACCGGCGTCAGCCAGTTCATTCAGGAGTCCCACCGACACACCTTCTTCCGGCGTGTAGAATTTGCCCAGACTGGCGATATCAAAAAGCTGATTGGTCGCCACCGATCTGCGTACCACCGCCAGACCTAAGGGAGGAAGATCAAGGCCGATGGCCAGTTCATTGATGCCCATCTTGTAATTGCCGGCAACGCCCATACGATAATCACAGCAAAGTGCAAGGAGACATCCGCCCGCGACCGCATGGCCGTTTACAACGGCAATCACCGGTCCCGGGAAAGTCATGACACTGTTCAGAGCAGTGGCCAGCGCCGTAAAGACTGATTTTACATCTTCTCTTGTTCCATGGTAAAGGTCAACGAGATTCAGTCCGGCGCTGAAGAAACGACCATGACCCGTAAGAACTACTCCTTCAAAGTTGGCGCTCTGTTCGAACTCCTCTGCGATCCTTTGCAGGAAGGGCGCGTCCATGGTGTTCGCCTTGTCGCGGCGCATCTTCAGCAGTTTGATGCGATTCCTTATCTCAGTTTCGATCATCGTTAGGTTCCTTTCAGTTCTGTAACCTTCAGTCTGGCCAACTTGAAGCGTAATATATATTTGAAGTGGGTGGAACGCCTTGTATTTTCTGTTTCGCAGGCGGGTTACCTTAAACACTATATTGTTGCCATGGACATAAGAAAAGAAGTTCAGCAAGCCGAATCCCTTATAAGAGACTACATCCGCGAAACGCCGGTGGAGGTTTCCCACTGTCTCAGTGATGCTACCGGGGCAGGGGTTAACTTCAAGTGTGAAAACCTGCAGTATACCGGCTCCTTCAAATTCCGCGGCGCCGTCAACAAGATGCTCTCTCTTACCAATGAAGAGCGAAGGCGAGGAGTGGTAGCAGCGTCCACCGGCAATCACGGCATGGCAGTTGCGCTTGCTATGAAGAAGCTTGGGACAGGGGGCGTTGTGTTCGTCCCGCACGGTGCGTCCACAACAAAGGTGAGCGCCATCGAGACATACGGTGCCGAGGTTCGTTATCACGGCGACGACTGTGTGGAAGCGGAAGCGTTCGCCCGTCATTATGCCCATGAAAACGAAATGACCTATGTTTCTCCCTATAACGATGCGAGGATTATCGGCGGGCAGGGGACGGTGGGCGTGGAACTTGAACGGCAACTTAACAAGATCGACGCAGTCTTTGTCGCTCTCGGCGGAGGCGGTCTCATCACTGGCATTGCCGGCTACATGAAGTCAGAGAACCCTAGAATAAGGATTATAGGCTGTTCACCGCAAAATTCACCCGTCATGATTGAATCTATCAAAGCGGGCAAGATCGTAGAGATGGAATCAAAGCCGACCCTTTCTGACGGCACGGCCGGCGGAATCGAAGAGGGGGCCATCACATTAAACCTTTGCCGTGAACTGATGGATGATACTGTTCTTGTTACCGAAGACGAGATAGCCTCGGCACTGCGTCAGTTTATGGAGAAGCACCACATGCTCATCGAAGGGTCAGCCGCCGTGGCCATCGCCGCCTTCCTGAAGCAGGCTGAGACGTGGACCGGAAAGCGCGTGGTTATCGTGCTCTGCGGCGCCAATATCAGTCTCAAAACGTTGAAGGAGATTCTGTGAAAGTCTTTACGCTGAAAGAGATTAAAGCGGTTCTTCCCGGGATAGACCTGATTCCTCTCATTGAGGAAGGATTTGCGGCCTACTCACAAGGGCGGGCTGTTGTCCCTCCCGTTGGCGAACTCATTTTGAAGGATCCGCCCGGAGACGTCCATATCAAGTACGGCTATATCGAGGGAGAAGACTATTTTGTCATCAAGATCGCCTCTGGCTTTCTTGATAATCAGAAACTCGACCTGCCTTCCGGCAACGGTATGATGTTGCTTTTCAGACAGGAAACAGGTGAGCCGGTCTGTCTGCTTTACGACGAAGTATATCTTACCGATATCCGCACAGCCGTGGCGGGAGCCATCGTGGCGAAGTATCTCGCGCCGCAGAATGTTGAAAGAATCGGCATTGTGGGCACGGGCAATCAGGCGAGGTTGCAGCTTGCGTATCTGAAAGGTGTGGTGGACTGCCGGCACGTTTTGGTCTGGGGGAGGAGCGAAGAGAAAAAGCAACTCTACTCGAGAGAGATGGCTCAGAAGGGGTTCACTGTTGAGGCGTGCAATGAAATATCTGAACTGGCTGAGGCAAGCAATCTAGTCATCACCACAACCTCAGCTACTGCGCCCCTGCTCACCGCCGATCTGATAACTCCCGGAACACACATTACCGCCATGGGCTCCGACACCGTAGGGAAGCGGGAGTTGGACGGCGTAATCCTCGGGCAAGCTGATCTTGTTGTGGCTGACAGCATCAGTCAGTGCCGCGAGCGGGGAGAGATCGCATGGGCCTTGCGTGAGGGTGACATTCAGGAAGATGATCTGGTTGAGTTGGGTGACGTCCTTTCAGGCTCTCATGCAGGTCGCCAGTCAGACGATCAGACAACAGTGGCGGACCTCACAGGAGTGGCCGTGCAGGACATTCAGATTGCGAGAGCGGTCTATGAAGCCTTACATAACAAACCTGATGAAAGAGCGAAAAATCCCTCGCCCTTATCATCCTAACCTTCTCCCATCAAGCGAGAAGGAATTTTCCCGCATTTGGGAGGTCTTATGAGGTCTGTCCTCTCCACCGGTGGGAGAGGATTTAGAGAGGGGGGGACTGAATCAACTCAATGACGGAGGAGCAGCATGAAGTTTGAAACCTTTGAACTGGAACGATACATGTCCGCCTGGGAGAATGTGGTGGATTACAACCTGTCGGAGAGCGGCGTTCATCCCCTTTCCCTGAATGATATTCTGACGGCCGAGGAACTGGACGAACTGAGTGAAATGGAACTCCTCTATTGCCAGGCCAACGGCACCGAGACGTTGCGCAGCGCCATATGCGGACTCTATCCGCATGCCACACCGGATAATATTCTGGTGACAAACGGATCAGCCGAAGCCAACTTTCTCACTATCATGACCCTGCTTGAGCCCGGCGATGAACTGATCTATATGATGCCCAACTACCTCCAGATATGGGGCTTCGGCAGGAGTCTCGGTGTGGATGTCAAGCCGATCCGGTTGAAGGACGATCACAACTGGCAGATAGATGTTGACGAACTGGCGTCGCTCATCACACCGAAGACCAAGATGATTTCTGTCTGTAATCCTAACAATCCCACTGGCGCTGTCATGGACAGTGATATCATGATGAGAGTGAGAGAACTTGCCCGCGAGCATGATCTGTGGCTGCATTCTGACGAAGTGTATCGTGGCGTGGAACTTTCCGGCGAGGAGTCACCCTCCTTTTATGCCGGAGACGAGATGGACATCGTCGTTGCCGGCCTCTCCAAAGCTTATCGTCTGCCCGGACTCCGCCTCGGCTGGATTGTGGGCAATCCGGACTTTGTCTGGAAGGCGTGGAGTCTTCACGATTATACGACAATTTCCATCGGTACGCTGAGTGACTGGGTCGCCTCACGTATTCTTCAGCCGCAGAGGCGAACGGCTTTGCTGTCGGACGTACACGAATTCTTGCGCACCAATCTGAAGATTCTGCAAGGGTGGGTTGATGATCAGGACGGTCTCTTCAGCTTTACGCCGCCGCAAGCCGCTGCCATCGCCTTCTTGCACTGCCATCTTGATGGAGGTTCAGTGGAACTCATTGAAAGGATCCGGGATGAGCAGAGCGTTCTGGTGATGCCGGGCAAGTGGTTCGGCATGGAGAACTACATCCGCGTCGGCTACGGCACACCGCCGGACTACCTGAAAGCCGGTCTGGAGAGAATGGCGCAGACGCTCAGCGGCCTTCGAATTGAGGCTGCGGCCTGAAGAGCGTGACAGTTACAGTTTAGGGCTTATTCGCATCCTTCAGGGTTCCCACCGAATTCTTTTGAATGTACTCTCCGATAGGGAGTAAATTCGCCCGCAAAATGCCCCGGTAGCTTCCCGATAGAATCGGGACAGGCGGTTTCGCTCCCGGGATAAGATGAAGATTTCTTTGAAAATGCCCCGGTAGCTCAACCGGACAGAGCATCGGCCTTCTAAGCCGAGGGTTACAGGTTCGAGTCCTGTCCGGGGTACCAATCTACGTTGCCCGTGGGCAACTACGATTGGCTTGCCAATCGTAGTTGCTTCGGTGGCGACCCGCATTGTCAATGTCCAGTCTTGATAGTAGTATGAACAGCGTTTCAGCGGTATTCACAACGGATTTCTACAAGCGATTTAAGCCGTCAGCTGATGATTATCGATGTCTTTTGATAGCACGACTAATCACCGGAATTGTAGGTTTGAGTAGTTTGGGTTTTGCATTAATGATGGCAACTTGGGATATCCAATCTCTATGGGAGGAGTTCATGAAATATATAGGTCTGCTAGGTGGAGGTCTTGGCGGCTTTTTTATATTAAGTATTTTTACACGGAGTGCGTATTCACGCAGAATGATGATGGGCCTTCTATTTAGCATAATTATTTAGTATTTTATTTACTCAAATGATATTGTGGACGGCGTAATGATTGCAGTAACCGGAATGACTTCGTGCATCTTAATCTGGTATTTATCCAGTATAGTTATGCCAATTGAAAATAGATACTTGACTGGGCTGACATTCCGAGATCAATAATTCGCTACCTAATTGATGAATTGTTATTTTGAATAACTTGAAAGACACAGTGAAAAAGAAAAAATATATTTTTAAAAAGGGACGTCGAAAATTCCTGAAGTCTACCGTTATTGCTCCGGCTGCTTCCTTTGGTGGTTTCATTTTCTTGAATGAAAAGGAATCATTTCCCCATGATTCCAGATTATCTGATAAAAATTCACCATTTAAAGGAGAGAAATTATATAACGGTATTCAGTTGCCTGAAAAATGGCCTCCTAGAAATATGAGACCTAATTCTTATGATCCAATGCCCGTTCATTATTTGTCCTTCCCGCCTGCCATTATACCAATTGATGTTGGTCGTCAATTATTTGTCGATGATTTCTTAGTTGAAAAAACAAATTTATACCGGACTTTTCATCAACCTATTAAGCATGAAGCTAATCCTTTGTTGGTCCCGAAAACGAATGCGGAAATAAATAATGGTTACTGTCCAATGGCAGCACCTTTTTCAGATGGCTGTTTTTATGATCCCAAAGATCAGTTATTCAAAATGTGGTATATGGCCGGTTGGTTCGATGGTACTGCTTTGGCTACAAGCCAAGATGGTATCAATTGGCATCGTCCGAAATTTGACGTTGTACCCGGAACCAATTTGATTCTTCCTAAAGCAGGAGTTCGTGACGGGGTTTCATTATGGATTGACCATGAATCCACAGAACCTTCTGAAAGATATAAGATGTATCGTTTTGAACGGAAGGGGAAGTTGGGAGGGAAACTGAAAGATGGTGCAGGATATATATTAACAAGTGCTGACGGAATTCATTGGAATTGGCGAGGTCAAATAGGAAAGACTGGTGATAATTCCACGTTCTTTTACAATCCGTTCCGGGGGAAATGGGTTTTTACTGTAAGGGCTTTTGGGCGAGCTGCTCCTCCGTGGAATCCCTATACATGGAATGAGAAACAATCAAATGGCCGAGCAAGGTCTTACTGGGAAAATGAAGATTTCCTTGAAGCTATTGGAGGATGGAAAGATTTCAAACCTGTGTTTTGGCTGGGAATGGATCGACAGGATAAGAAGAGGTCTAATTATCAAATAGGAAGGGAACCTCAATTATATAAACTAGATGCTGTAGGCTATGAAAGCTTGATGATTGGTTTGATACAGGTTCATTACGGTCCTCCAAACACTGAATGTCAGAAAGAAGGGTTCCCAAAATTAACAGAATTACAATTAGCCTACAGTAGAGACGGGTTTCATTGGGATCGAACCAACAGAGAGACCTTTATCGGTGCGACCCTCAGGAAGAACAGTTGGCAAAGGGCATATGTCCATTCTGTAGGCGGTGTCTGTAATATTGTCGGAGACAAATTATATTTCTATTATTCTGCTTTTAGAGGAGATGAAACTAATCGAAATAATATCCAATTCTGGAATGGTATGTATGCAAATGCATCAACTGGACTGGCAGTATTAAGAAGAGATGGTTTTGCTTCAATGGATGCTGATAATCAAGAACGGATTTTGTTGACAAGGAAGCTTTCATACAGTGGAAAATATCTATTTGTCAACGTTGATGGGTCAAAGGGTCAATTGTTTGCCGAAATTTGCGATCAATTTGGATATCCTATTGAGGGGTATGAAAGGGAAAACAGTATTCCTGTAAGCGTTGATAGTGCCAAGAAGATGATGGTTTGGAAAAGACATGAAGAACTTGATGCTATAAAAGACCAGCCCATTCGAATAAAATTCTTTGCTAAGAATCTTCAATTGTACGCTTTTTGGATTAGCCCCAAAAGAAATGGTGTTAGTCATGGCAGTAATGCAGCGGGGGGACCTGGATTATCGGGTTATTGGAATACTTAGTTGTGATTTAATTAATTCAAAACTCTGATTTTATCCATATAGATGCATACTCTTCATCCTATAATTGAAACTGTTAACACGATCTTTGGCCTGGACAGTAAACTTGAGAGTTTTTTGTTTCAGTTACCATTGTGGAGTTATAATGAATTCTAAATCTGTGTCAATGGGATGATGAAGAAGGAGAAATAAGTTGAAAATTAGAATGATAATTATGATTCGAAATACTCTGATTTTACAATTGCTCAGCACAGTACTTTTTGTACAGGGATGTACCAGTACAAATGAGGAAATAAAATCTTCAATTGATCCAAGAATTAGGCCGGTTTGGTCTATAGAGAAAGCGCAAAGGTGGTATGCCGAACAGGAATGGATTGTAGGAGCGAACTTTACTCCAAGCACTGCCATCAATCAGATTGAATTTTGGCAAGAAGCAACTTATGACCCCGAAACTATTGACAGAGAATTGGGTTATGCTGCCGCCATTGGGTTCAATACCATGCGTGTTTACATACACTACCTTGTCTGGGCTCGCAATCCGAGAGGAATGAAAGAGCGTATGGAGAATTTCCTCGATCTGTGTGAAAAAAATAGTATTCGTGTAATGTTTGTTCTCTTTGATGATTGCTGGAACGACAATCCCGATCTAGGAAAGCAGCCAGATCCAAAGCCTGGTGTACACAATTCCGGCTGGGTACAGTGTCCCGGTGGATCTCTGGTTGACGATGAATCGCTTTTTCCTGTATTGAAGGCATATACAAAGGACATCTTGGATCATTTCAGACGTGATGATCGGGTGGTCATGTGGGACCTATACAACGAACCTGGAAACTCCGATATTCTTGAACGATCACTACCGCTTTTAAAAAATATTGTCAGTTGGGCAAGGCAGGTAGATGTAGAACAACCAATTACGGTTGGACTATGGAACTGGGGCGATAAATTTCGCAATTTCAATAAGTTTCAGGCTGAAAATTCTGATATAATCACTTTTCATCATTATAACAAGGTTGAACAGTTGAAGACAAAGATAGCCGAATTCAAAGAATTTGGTAGGCCTATGATATGTACAGAATACATGGCGAGGACCAGAAACAACACATTTCAGAGTCATCTACCTATATTCAAACAGGAAAATATCGGTGCCATCAACTGGGGATTAGTGAGTGGGAAGACAAATACAATTTATATGTGGGATTCAGTATATACATCCGAGCCGAACCTCTGGTTTCACGATGTTTTCCGGCAGGATGGAACGCCTTATGACGAGTCTGAAACAGACTTGATCCGTCATCTAATATCCACCTCTAAGTAATTTAGTGTTGCTTGCTACATTACATTAAATTTCAATATTCGTTGATCTATTAAAGGAATTATTATAATGAATCGGCATTTATCCCTTCGATCTGGAAATCCTGCTCTTTCAGCTTCCACATTTTCGCCATTTGCTAATGTGACCTATGGTGACAATGTGATGACCATCCAAGGGACCGTCAATAAAACGGCTCTGTCGCTCTTGATGGTTATGGTATCCGCGTCGTGGACATGGGGAATGCCTGTGGATGGCCGTTTCGTCGGTCTCATCGCGTTGGGAGCAATCGGCGGTCTTATTACCGCCATGGTAACCATTTTCAAAAAACACTGGGCTATGTATACCGTGCCCGTTTATGCGGTATTGGAGGGACTTATGCTTGGGGGAGTTTCGCGGTTTTTCGAGACCTCTTATCCGGGGATCGTTAACCAAGCTGTTTTTCTCACTTTTGGTACCCTTGGTGCCCTTCTTCTTGCCTACAAATCCGGACTTATAAAACCGACTGAAAATTTCAAGCTCGGTATCTTTGCCGCTACCGGAGGAATAGGAATACTTTACCTTATCAGTTTTGTCATGGGTTTTTTTGGTTCAGGGATTGGTTTTATTCATAATAATTCCACTTTCGGAATAATTTTCAGTTTTGGCGTTGTGGTAATAGCTGCACTCAATCTAGTCCTGGACTTTGATTTTATTGAGGAAGGTTCGGAAATGGGTGCACCTAAGTATATGGAATGGTATGCAACCTTTGGGCTATTGGTGACCCTTATTTGGTTATATCTCGAAATCTTGAGATTGTTGGCAAAACTTCGATCACGTCGTTAACAGCTTGGAGCACATCAGAGATCAGTCTCTGGTTGAAGGAACTGACGTAGAGCTGTTCGATATCAGCATACATACTGCTGATCCGGCTAGGATTCTTTATGAACTCGATGACAACAGATCAGAGATTACTCATTCACATCGCATGGGTGGAAGGTGGGGCTTTTCTTCCTGCGCAAAGGGCTTCAGCGCGAAGGCCATCTCCAACGCCATCAAACTGGCGGGCAAGTCGGTGCGGGATGGCGTCTGTGAAACGATGGCCCGTCAGATCGGCGAGTTCAAACTTGAGGAGAAAAATCGCTCCGCGCGCTAGTCATCCACACCACCTGTATAAAGCTGTTGGAGCACTGCTGTCTATGACACTGACATCAGAACCAGAGAGTGGTTTATCTCGACAGGTTCTTCGTCAACTTTTGTGAGTAACGGCAAAGTCTGGAGATTCAGATCAATTTCCACTCACCCCGTCTTACCGTCCGAGTCTGCGATTACCTTGTGCCAACCATCTGTGGACGGTAATCCACCCCTCCCAAGGAGGAGACTCGCGCCAACGCACAGTTCGTAATAGAAGATCCCTCCCGATGATATCGGGAAGAGGGGTGTCCGAAACGGAGTGCCTGCCCGACTACGCTGGTCAGACGGGGAGGACGGGGTGTGTATGGCGATAACCTGAGTAAAAAGCCTGAGCAGGCGGGAAGCCCTTCATTTTCGGGGTTGCCACACCCCACCATAAATGACGGGGTAATTGTCTATGTGAAACAATCGTTTTGGACAGACCCGATTACGGATTATCTGTTTAATAGTGGACAAATATCGGACTTTTGTTACACGGTTATCGTATAGCTAAGCAAACCTCGTAGGGGTCAGATATTTGTAGTACAGATTTCACCGGACACCCGAACTATAGGAGTTGAATATGCTTGTGGCAATTAGCAATCCCGGAATTTGGATCCTCAAATCTCCACCTGATTTCTTCGCTATAATTCACTAAACTTCTCTTTGGTTCTCACCCACAATTATATCTGAGGAGAACAGTCATGACCCCTGTCCGAGCATACTTCCCTTCCATCTTTGTCATAGTGGCCGGCTGCGCCACGGCACCGCCACTGGAGGAGATATCCGAAAGCATCCCCGCTGTTTCCACCCTAGAAGCTGGCTTCGATGTTGCCGTCCAACGAAAGCTCGAAAGTGAATTCGACTCCCATCTGAATCCTGAGAATCTGCGGGCATGGATGAAGCACATGTCGTCAAAACCGCATCACGTCGGTTCACCGTGGGGTAAGCAGAATGCCGAGTACATTGCCGAAAAGTTCCGTGCGTGGGGATATGAGACGGAGATTGAACAGTTCGACGTCTTGCTGCCGATTCCGAAAGTCCGAATTGTGGAGATGGTGGAGCCAACTAAGTTTATGGCACAACTGAGGGAGCCTGTGCTGGCGCAGGACGCCACGTCATCTGTAATGGAAGATCGCCTCCCGGGCTACAACGCATTCTCGGCTGATGGCGATGTGACCGCTGAACTGGTATATGTCAATTACGGTATCCCCGGTGACTACGAGGAGTTGGAGCGGCACGGCATAGATGTTAAAGGGAAGATTGTCATCGCCCGTTACGGCGGCTCATGGCGGGGCATCAAGCCGAAGGTAGCCCACGAGCACGGTGCGGTGGGGTGTATCATCTATTCCGATCCAAAGGATGACGGCTACTCTCAGGGCGATGTCTATCCTGAGGGGCCGTACCGAATGGAGCACGGCGTTCAGCGCGGATCGGTGCTGGATATGCCTCTTTATCCCGGCGATCCGCTGACCCCGGGCTACGGCGCCACCAAAGATGCCGAGCGTCTCGATTACAGAGAGGCGCCCACCATCATGAAGATTCCCGTTTTGCCAATTTCCTATGCCGATGCGCAGCCGCTCCTTGAAGCGCTGCGAGGACCGGTGGCTCCCGCTGCGTGGCGCGGGATGCTGCCCATCACCTATCACATCGGGCCCGGTCCCGCCAAAGTTCATCTGAAGCTGGAGTTCGACTGGAATCTCCGCACCGCCTATAACACCGTCGGACGCATCGCAGGGAGTGAGTATCCCGATGAGTGGGTCATGCGCGGTAATCACCACGACGCCTGGGTTTTCGGGGCAGCCGATCCGTTGAGTGGGATGGTCTCTCTTATGGAAGAGGCCCGTGCGGTGGGGGAACTGGTGAAGTCCGGCTGGCGACCGAAACGGACCATCATTTATGCTGGCTGGGATGCGGAAGAGCCTGCCCTTCTCGGCTCCACCGAATGGGTGGAACATCATAAGGCAGAGATCAGTGACAAGATGGTGGCTTACATCAACACGGACGGCACCGGCCGCGGCTTCTTGCGCGTGGGCGGATCGCACACACTGGAAAAGTTTATCAACGATGTGGCGCGGGATGTCTTCGATCCAAGACTGGGCGTCACTCTTGAGGAGAGAGCCCGGGCGCGTCTGGCCGTGAATGGCAGTGAAGACTTTGACAGGGAAGACTTGCGTATCTACGCCCTCGGCTCCGGCTCGGACTACACCGCCTACATCCATCATGTGGGGATCGCCTCCCTCAACATGGGCTTCGGCGGCGAGAGCGGCGGCGGCTCGTACCACTCCATCTTTGACTCCTTCGACCACTACACGCGCTTCATGGATCCCACTTTCGAATACGGTGTTACCCTTTCCAAGACGACCGGACGCGCCACGCTGAGGCTGGCACAGGCCGATATCCTTCCGTTTCGTTTTACCAACTTTGCCGATAACGTAAGAAAGTACGTGGAGGATTTGATCGAGCTGGCAAAGAAGAAACGGGAGGAGACCGAAAAGAAAAATAAGCTCATCGATGAGAACGCCTTCGTGTTGGCGGCTGATCCTTTGAAGACGTATGTGCCGCCGACAAAAGATACGCCTGTGCCCGAGTTTGATTTCACGCTGCTGGAGTCGGCACTGGCCAGACTGGAGAGAAGTGCTGAAGCGTACGAAGCTGCTCTCGCTCGTTTTTTCGCCAGCGGAAAATCCCTCTCCGCTGAGGAAAGTCAGCAGCTCAACGCCATCCTTATAAGTACTGAACGTACCATGATCCGCGAAGAAGGACTGCCGCGGCGGAGCTGGTTCAAGCATCAGATATATGCTCCCGGTCTCTATACCGGCTATGGCGTGAAGACGCTTCCCGGTATCCGCGAAGGGCTGGAAGAACGTAACTGGGATGAAGTTCGGCAATACATTGGCGTGGTGTCAGAAAAACTTGACGGTGTAGCGGATGCAATCGACAGTGCAGTGGCTCTCTTGTCTGATGAATAGAAGCATCTGAAGATGATTACGTAAACCTTCTGGCTGTAAGCGGCATGTACCACGCCATATCCAAAATACTCGTCTGGCTACTCTACCCATTAACTTTGGGACTTACCCTGCTGGTGCTGGCTTTCTGGTTCAGGAACAGGCAGAACAGAAAACTCTTCAACGGATTTTTTCTGGCCGGCTTAGCGATTTTGTATCTATTCAGCATCACACCGATGCAGAAACTTTTTGTTGCCCCTTTAAGCACAGCAACGCCCACGAATCTCCACGATCTCAAAACTGACGCCATCGTGGTACTGGGGGGATCGCCATCCAGATCACTTACGGCGATCCGGCTCCTCAAACGAAATGTAGCACCTGTTGTAATCGTCAGCGGCGGCAGTGGAGAATTGCTCAAAGAACCACAAAAGGAATCGCAGCGGATGAAGGACTTCTTCGTGGAGTTTGGTGCTGATGAAGGGGACGTTCTGGTGGAAGCTGAATCACGCAACACACGGGAGAACGCCGTTAATTCCATGGAGATTCTGGACAGTCTGGGAGCGGAGAGGATTGCACTTGTAACCTCTGGCTTGCACATTCTCCGCGCGGAAGCTGTCTTCTCCAAGCTCGGTTACGATGTTGTCCCTGTGAGGGCACGGCTCTTCAGGATTCCGAAAAAGAGGGAAAAAATTGACCCCTTCATTCTAATTCCCAATGTTGAAAATCTCTCCATATCTACTCAGGCTATCTATGAATACGTGGCGATCCTTATCTACAAACTGAGAGGATGGATATGAAAGGTGCGCATCGCACCAGGGAACAGTTGCAATGAATGAAACTTTTGATGTCATCGTGATTGGTGGGGGAATCATGGATTGCAGCAGCGCCTATCAGCTGACGAAGCGGGGTATGAAGGTAGCGGTGGTGAAGATATATAACGATTGATCGTGGTAGTACAAACCGCCCATTTTTCCAATATTCTGTCAAACTGATTCTTATGATCTTGAATCCAAAGGGGCGAAAGTCTGCCATTATTGGAGTTCTTCTCTTTTTGATGTTGTTTGGCTGTGACTCGCGTTCGTCGGTCCTCACTATCACCCATGAGGACAGGGCGATGTTTGACTCCATCCTCAGCCGGGGCAGTGATGAGGTTCGCTTCTTCACCGCTTCCGACGGCATGC
>DCAL01000079.1:50943-68910 GCA_002311975.1 Fidelibacterota bacterium UBA1134
CACGCCTATCGCTTGCACCGTTATCCGGCCGCAAACGGATCCCGTGGCTGTTGTGGCGTTCATTCACGGCGTCGCTGTCGCTTCCCGGCTCTACACCCCTATGGCAGATTTTCTGGCCGGGCAAGGGTATGTCGTCATCATGATGGACATCCGGGGACACGGATTTTCACACGGTGAGCCGGGAGATGTACCCGGCGGTGCTTCGTTGCTGAAAGACGTCAGAGACTTTTTCCTGTTCGTGAGAGAGCAGGAGGGAGACGGACTTCCACTCATTGCTATGGGACACAGCCTCGGCACATACATCTGGATGGCGACGCCGCAGTTGTTCTCCGAGGTTCAGGTGGATGGGATCATTCTGATGTCGGGCGGCGTTGTTCCGCAGAAGCGCAGTAAAACGCCCAGCGGGCGCAAGGTGGGGACGTTCATTCGGGGACACAGAGTAGAGTTCCTCCTATCATTTCTCTTCCCCGGACTGAAGCCCATTGAGATTGTTCTGCCGCAAGAATCTCAGGCGGAAAACCAGCCGCTGGTCACGCGCTATTCAAGACGATTCTTTCAGGGCCTCGATATCGGCAAGGAGTCTTACGAAACATTCTATAGCTCATTTGAACGACCTGTTCTGTTGATTTCTGGAGAAGAGGACGAAATCATGCCCGCGGTGCAGGTTCGTGCCGCATACGACAAACTTCAGAGCAGTGATAAGTCAATTAAAATGATGGATGAGTTAACCCATACCTCCATCATCTGGCACGGGGCGCCGGTTATCGCCGGATGGTTGGATGAGAGATTCAGACCTTAGAGCAGACTCCATGCAGAGAGCTTTCTTCTGCTTTTCACTTTTGCTTCTTTTCGCTTGTGAAGAAGAGGCGCCGGGGTGCGACACGCCGGCCATGCTTATCGACTACGCGGGTCTTGACGGCTGCGGCTTCGTTCTTGTTCTGGAAGATGGGGAAGTGCTCGAAATGGGCACCTTCGATCAAGAGCCGGACTTTGCCTTCGAAGACAGTTTGAAGATCAATGTCTCCTACGAGCCGATGGATAACATGGCATCCGTCTGTATGGTGGGACCCATCGTGCGGATTACCTGCATTGAAAAAGCGGAGTGACATCAGGCAGGCGGATTGACTCAAGGAGTTGAGCACTCTAACACACCAGCACGTTAAGACCAACGGCATCACCCTCCACACCGTTCAGGCCGGGCCGGCCGATGGGAAGCTCCTCATCTTCCTTCACGGATTTCCTGAGTTCTGGTACTGCTGGCGCAAGCAGATTGACTTCTTTGCTGAGAGGGGATTCCGCGTAGTTGTTCCCGATCAGCGAGGCTACAATCTCTCCTCCAAGCCGGCGAGCATCTCCTCGTATCGCGTCGAACTCATCGCCAGAGACATCCTCGGACTCATAGAATCTTTGGGCCGCCGGAAGGTGCACGTCGTCGGTCACGATTGGGGCGGTATTATAGCGTGGCGGCTCGCTCACCGCTATCATCGGTGGGTAGAAAAACTTGCCGTCCTCAACTGTCCTCATCCCGGTGTCATGCGAAAGAATCTCTTCAGCAATCCTGCTCAGTTGAAGAAGAGCTGGTACATTTTCTACTATCAGCTGCCATGGATGCCTGAGTGGAGCATGTCCCGCAACGATTGGGAATTTGCCAAAAAGGCGCTTCAGTATACATCCGTCCGCGGGACCTTCAGCGATGACGATCTGGCTGAGTATGTACAGGCGTGGTCACAGCCGGGGGCGCTATCAGCCATGCTTGGCTGGTACCGGGCGGGGATGTTGCTCATGAGGAGACGTGTCGGGAATAGAAGACCGCCCAGAAAGATCGAAGTACCGACCCTTCTTCTGTGGGGGGTCAAGGATCGCTTTCTTGGTAGAGAGATGGCTCAGCCGTCTATCGACCGATGCTCAAATGGGAAACTTGTTTTTCTTGAAGAAGCGACTCACTGGCTTCAGCATGAAGAGCCGGAAAAGGTGAATGAGCTTCTTCTCCGGTTCTTGAACTCTTCAGTATTAGGTTGAGACAACCTCCAACAGGACACTGCGTTCTGTTGGGGACAACTGAATTGTTTCGGATGGCTCAGCGGGACGTTGTATTAGAGGGAGGAATCGTCTGATATAAAACAATTGTTTTGGACATATCTGGGAAGGCGCAACCGGATGACTTCGCAATTGTTTGAATCATCTAAATGGGTTAAGCTCCTGACCTGATCTATTCCCCGAAAAATGCTCGGGGTTTACGCTTTGCTCCAAGATCAGTCATCCCGAAGCTTCGGGATCATAAAGACACACAGTCTTTATCAATAAAGTAATAACGAAAAAAACGACTACTGAATTCTCGATTATGATTCTGTACTTTCCTGTCGCGATAAGTTCCATATTATCTCCTAAGGATCCTCTGGAAAGTCTTCTTGGCGTCTTCGTGGCAAATTATCCAGGTTAAGTAAGGGATTCAAAGAATGGAAGACATATTTCACTCCCGTAGAAAATTTCTCGGTTTTGAAATCGGATACGTCTCTGAATTTGTCTACGGAGGGATCGACGGCGCCATCACAACTTTCGCCGTAGTTGCCGGTTCTACCGGAGCAGATCTAGGCCTCGCCATCGTTATTATTCTTGGGTTCGCAAATCTTATCGCTGACGGATTTTCCATGTCAGTGGGGAGTTTCTTTTCCGCCAAGGCGGGTCATGACTATTTTGAAAAGCACAAGGCGGTCGAATACTGGGAGATCGAGAATCTGCGCGAAAAAGAGATCGAGGAAGTGCGCGAAATCTATGAGGCAAAGGGATTCGAAGGGAAACTGCTGCAACAGGTGGTGGATGTCATAACGTCAGATGACGAAGTCTGGGTCGATACCATGATGAAGGAAGAGCTGGAGATGATAAAAGACGACAAGACTCCGTTCAAGCAGGCCGTCGTGACCTTCGTCTCATTCAATCTTATCGGATTTGTTCCGCTTGCGGCATACGTACTGGCGGCCATGTCTGATATAGGCCGGAACAACCTTTTTCCAATCTCTTGTATTTCCACCGCAGCGGGACTTGCGGTTATCGGCAGTCTGAAGAGTCTTGTTACTGCGCAGAATCCGTTGAAAGGGGCTGTCGAGACGCTGCTTCTCGGAGGACTTGCTGCCGTCATTGCCTATTTTGTTGGTGATGTTCTGCAAAAGCTATTATAATCCACCTTGCCAGTGACTATGGAAGTTATCAGTTATGAATAAGTCTAGCGCTGTCACCAAGGGGATACGTGTTGAAGTTAAGAGCCGTTATATTCCGGAGCGGTCTGATCCGTCACTGCCACTCTACTTCTTTGCTTATCATATAACTATCACCAATGAAGGGGATAAAATGGTTACACTTCTCAGCCGCTACTGGCATATCAGCGACGCCACAGGATACGTGGAGGAGGTTAAGGGCCCCGGAGTGGTTGGTTACCAGCCGCGGCTGGAACCGGAGGAATCATTTGACTACACCAGTTTCTGCCCGTTAAAGACTGAGTTCGGCATCATGAAAGGGACGTATCAGATGTATTACGAGGACGGGGAATCGTTCGACGCCGAGATTGCACCTTTCCAGTTGGTGACACCCCACTCGGTGAATTGAGATCAGTTGGCGCCGATGGATACGCTCACCGGCAGATGATCTGAATAACCGCCGAGAAGCCTGTTGCCTGTCCAGAATCTGAACGGGTACCCCTCGTATTCTCCTCGCTGGCGATACTTGGGATCGCCAGGGATATGAATGCTTTCCGGTAGAGCGAAAAGACCGAGAGTGTCCGCCAATCCCGGGCTGACAATAATTTGGTCGTAAACCAGATCTTTCCCGCCGTACTTGTAGCTGCCGCCGTTAACCTCGTCAACAAACGGTCCCATCAGATTCCAGAGCATTCCCCGTCTTGCTCTAACATCCTGCAGCGATACCGATGATCCCAAGTGCTGGGCTACCGAAGGGGCAGTCGGCTGGTCATTCAGATCTCCCATGATCACGATTTCAGCATCCCGGTCATTCTTCAGGATTGCGTCAATTTTGTTGCGTAGTGTAGCGGCCGCTAGTGCCCGCAGCGGATTGGTAGCTTCTGTCCCGCCCCAGTGGGAGGGCCAGTGATTCACGAAGAGGTGCAGCTCCACGCCACGAAACTTCCCCAAGACGTGAAGAATGTCGCGAGTGGGGCGACCTCCTCCAAGATCTACAGAGATGGGACTTGAAGAAACGAGAGTGAACCGGTGAGGATCATACAGCATCGCAACATCGATGCCTCTCACATCCCGCGACTCGTAGTGGACAATTCTATAGTCGCGTTTCTGGTATCTTAGATCGAGCATCTCAAGGACAGCGCTGTTTTCTACTTCGGCCAGCCCGAGGATATCGGCGTTCAGATCGGTGAGCATTTCCACCAGATGATTAAGTTTCAGATCCAGAATCTCTTGGGTCACATGTTTTTGTCCGGTTGGAGTAAACTCGTCGTCCCGTTTGTTGGGATCGTCTTCAAGATCGAACAGGTTTTCTACATTCCAGAAGCTGACGGTGAGAGTCGTATCAGCGGGACTTGTGGCTCGGCAAAGCAGATGAGCTATTATCAGGAACACAACTTTATTCATGCCATCTCCACCGCGGTATTCATCATTGCAAATCCGGCTCTCGCTTGAATTACGAAAAGATGAACCAGTTCGGGATCGCGCCTTCCTTCTGCATTTTCTACGCCGCTGTGGGTGTCAATACCGGCCGGCTGAACATGGAGGATGGCATCTTTTACATTGGAGGGGTTTAGCCCGCCGGCGAGGATAACAGGACGGTCTGAAATTTGAACCATCTGCCTGCTGACGTCCCAGTCGTGGACCATTCCGGTCGCGCCGGTTGCACCCGTCTCGGGGTCGTATGTATCTGTAATGAAGGCGTCTACCAGCGGGGAGAAGGCCTGAACGGCGTCCCGCAATTGGGAGCTGTTGTCGCCACGGACGATGAGGCTCTTGATAATCTTGAGATGTGGCGCACTCTTGCGAATCTTCGAGATCTCCCCCGGCGTGATGTCGCCGTGGAGCTGGACCCAGCCGACGCCGAGATAGCGGCAGAACTCCACGACTTCCACAGCGTTGTCGATGTATGTAATCAGAACGACCGTGGAGCTGTCATCGAATGTTTGGATCAGATTTGCCGCCTCCGCTTCTGCAATGTCTTCATCGTTCACGTCCAGGCGCAGAGGAAAACCTATGGCGCTCACGCCCGCGCTGGTGAGCATTCGGGCCTCCTCTATATCATGAACACCGGCAATCTGAATATAGTCTTTCACGTCACGCTTTAATCTGAGCGGGAATTTACTCTGTGAAGCTTCCAAAGGCAGTATTAAACTCAACTTGATAGCCATGGGACATAAGAGGGAAAATTCAGTCTACAGACACATCATCTGGGACTGGAACGGCACGCTTTTGGACGATGCGTGGTTCTGTGTCGAAATCATGAACGGAGTGCTTGAACGGCGAAGCATGTCACTCCTCACACTTCAGCGCTATCAGGAAGTTTTCGATTTTCCGGTCATCGATTACTACAGACGGCTGGGCTTCGATTTTGATGAGGAGCCGTTTGAGGTGTCGGGAACTGAGTTTATCGTGGAGTACGAGAAACGGCGGCATGAACTGAATCTTCAGCCGCAGGCCAGAGAGACACTTCAGGCAGTGCTGCAACTCGATCTTACGCAATCAATCCTTTCAGCCTACAAACAGGAAACGCTCGATGAACTGACAGAATATATCGGCGTGCGGGATTACTTTACGGGAGTGATCGGACTCGATAATCATTATGCTCATAGCAAAACAGAAAACGGCAAGATGTGGATGGAAGAAATGCACTATAGCGCGCACGAAGTTTTGATGGTGGGAGACACAGTTCACGATCATGAGGTGGCGCAGGCAATGGGGGCCGACTGTGTACTCATCCCGAGTAATCATCACACTGAGGAGAAACTGTCTGCTTGTGGTGTGCCTGTACTTGAATCTCTTCGAGACGTACTACAATATTTGCGGCCGGGCACTGAAAGGAGAAGGGAATGAAGAAAGGTACAGTTAAAGAATATGACCGCGGCAGGGGGTTTGGATTTGTCACCGCAGATGATAGTGAAGATTACTTTGTCCACGTGAGTGGTCTGCGTGTCGATCTTCAGAAGAGGGGAATTCTGGTTGGACAGCGTGTGATGTTTGACATCCAGTTTGATGTTAAAGGAGATAGAGCTGTCAATGTCCGTTTAGACAAGTAGGGAGATTGGGCACGAAATCAAGAGATAGCACGAAGTTGGCTTTAACGGTAATCGGGAATTTCCTCAAAGCAATATGGCAATTTTCGCACTTTTTTCAGCGCGCTTTGTGTGGAATAGCGAATGAAAACTTTAGGAGAGAAAAGAATGACGGAAAATGAGATCGCGACTAAAGTAATTGGGATTGCTATTGAGCTTCACAAGAAACTGGGGCCGGGACTTTTGGAATCGGCCTATGAAAATGCGTTCGCTTACGATTTGCGCGATGACGGGTTTCTCATCCAGCAACAGGTAGCGATGCCGCTGGTATACAAGGAAGTTAAAATGGATGTTGGCTACCGGATCGACTAACTGGTAAACAAGTTAGTTATCGTATAGATCAAATCTGTTGAGATCCTGGCGCGAGTCCATTTCGCTCAACTGTTGACATACCTCAGGTTAACTGACTTGAGACTTGGTTTGCTCATCAACTTCAACGAGAAATTGTTGAAGGATGGAATCCACAGAGTAGTCAATAAGCTGTAGGGTCTGGGTTGAGAATGAGAAGCCCTTCTCAGCGGGCTGTACGTTAATCAAAAGGAGCCGGGATGAAGGAAAGAATCGAGGCCATTGAAGGGCGTTATCACTAAGTTTGACGGTAACGCCATCGTGAACGCCCCCAACGAACGGATGCTGTGTGGAGGAGGGGTAGATGGCACCATTCATCGGAAAGCGGGTCGCCGGTTGCTGGAGGCGTGCCGGGCCATGCCTGAGGTGACGCCAAGCGTTCGCTGTCCCACCGGTGAAGCCCGCGTCACACGGGGCTTTAACCTGTCTGCCTGATGGATCATACCGTGGGACCTGTCTGGCGAGGGGGCGGTCACGGCGAGGATAGCCTCCTGGCGAGCTGTTACCAGAACTGTCTTCGACTGGCGCGGTGAAGCATGACATCAAGTCCATTGCCTTTCCCGCTATCAGCACCGGCGTCTACCGGTTTCCTCTTGAGAGAGCCGCACAAATCGCCATCGGAGAGTCAGTCGGTTTCCTGAAAGAGAACGAGTCCATCGAAGAGATCGTCTTCGTATGTTTCTCGGAAGAGATCCTTGATACATATCAAAATGTGATGTCGATCATTGATTCGGCTGGGAAAGAGGGATAGATTTGTTCAGGAATTAAACTATTCAGGAGGTTGCTCATGAAAGCATTCAGATACCTAGGGATGTCGTTTATTGTCGCACTGTTCTTCTGGGCCTGTGAAGAGGAGGCGGCCATCGATGAAGTTTCGGTCTCACCAGCCACCGCCACCATCAAGAAGGGAGAGACCCAGCAGTTCACCGCCACCGTGACAGATGCGAACGGCGATACATTGACGGACGCGACGGTGGAGTGGGTCAGCAGCGATGGATTGATCGCTACCGTTGATGAGGCCGGGCTCGCCACAGGTGTGGATGCGGGTGATGCCACCATTAACGCCGCGGCCGATGGTGTTTCGGGTTTAGCCGACCTTACGGTAGAGAAAACGGTAGAGGAAATTCTTCTTGGAACGTGGACCACCAGTGGCGGTGAGGGCGGACTCTTCCTCACGACGAATTCCGTTCAGAATGCCTTCAATCGCTTCTCCCAAGCCGAAGGCGTCATCACGATTGTTGGCGAGGATACGGACACTCTAACGTACTTCTTTGGTTTTGCTGAGGAAGACGAGGGAACGATCTATTTCGTGGGATCCTCGCCTATTTTTGTCGATCTTATAGAAGAGGAAGGTTTTCCGCTTCCCTTACTCGTCATCTTTGACACAGGGCCTGATGAATCCATGATGATGGTGACTACTTCGCCGGCGCCGGGCGATACTGTCATCTACTTCGCGTCCCCCCCCGCGTATACCTATGACAAGGAGACCGGGAGCCTCACAATTCCGAGCACAGTGCTGACCAGTTTTGAGGGGACCGGAAGTGTAACTGTCAGCGGCACGCTCACGTACACTTCCGTTCCCATTCCCGCCACTACGCCGACTGTGGTGAACTACCCGTTTTTCGACTTCGAGCCCGAAGAGGCACAGACCACAATAACTTTCGCAGAGGACGGCATTTTCAATCGAATCTCCACGTTCACAGATGATGAAGGCAATTCCGGAACGGGGACAGGGGAAGGGTCATGGGAGCTGTTGAACGACTCCTCGCTTCTGATCATCGAGACCATTACTTCTGAAGGCGAACCGAGCGAAACGGACACTTCTGTTATCTACTTCGTCCCGGTCTCAGATTACGTTGTGACCATCTGGTTCGAGGAGGCGCTTTGTGAGGACGATGAGTTTGAAAGCGAGGCAGAATGTCTGGCGCAGTTCGAGTGGTTCTTCGGCCTCGATGAAGGCAGCCTTGTGACCGTCGTAATGCGTCAGACCTTCACATTGCAGAAGGAGGGCGGCACCAGTCTGGCCAGAACGGGTTGTGCTATCGTCTGGAAAGCGGTACCCGATCTTGACGCTCTATCCCGAACGCTGATACAAAAGTATCGTATCAGATAGACAATCGGTAGATTATCAGAGTGTGAGAAGCCCCGTCCGATTGGCGGGGCTTTTTCATTAGTCTAAAACGGATATGGAATTTTGGCTAATCAATCAGCCGCGTCCCTACTGAATCGATCTCGGTGATGATGCTTCTGCTCCCGATGCCATACTTCTTGAACGTCCGCACCATGGCGTCCTCTATGAGGAAGGGGCGGCTGTTGGTATGGTTGGTGATAGCGAAGAGAGTAGGCCCCGAACCGGAGATTGCAACGCCGTCGGCCCCCGCTTTCAGCGCATTCTCCTTGACCTCCGCATAGCCTGGAATTAATTGCGCCCGGATCGGCTCGATGACGACATCATTCACGCTGCGGGCGAAGAGATCATAATCGTTCTTGGCGAAGGCAGCGGAGATGAGGCACGAGTTGGCCATGTTGTTGATGAAGCCGTCGAGAGAGACAGTGTCTGGGAGCATCTCTCTCGCTTCCCGCGTTAGGACTATCACATCAGGCGTGACGAGGATTATGCGCAGGTTATCGATGTGGCCGATCTTGGTGACGTCGAAGGGAAGTTTTGAGCGGGTGAGGGTGGCGCCGCCAAGGAGGCACGGTGCTGTGTTATCGGCGAAGAAGCCGCCTGAGACGTATTCTTCAGCTTTAGTTGCGGGGAGAATGAGATCTGCCTTCGAGAGTTTCTCCCCGTAGAGATGATTTGTGGCGAAAGCGGCGGCCGCAGCCGAGGCGGCGCTGGAGCCAAGGCCTGAACCCGACGGCAGCCCCTTCTTGATCTTAAGTTCAACTCCGCCGTTCAAACTCAGGAGCTTCAGCACTTCCCGGGCGGCGATGCCGGCGGTGTTTTCGTTGGGATCGGTGGGGAGGTCGTGCTCAGGCTCGATTTCACTGATGAGTATACCGGAGTCGATCTTCCGCGCTTCGATAACGTCACCCCATCCTCCTACCGCCAGCCCAAGCACGTCGAACCCGGGACCGATGTTGCCGATTGTGGCTGGTGAGAAGACCTTGATCCACTCCATACTACGAATTCTCTATGAGATAATCCTTGAACGAGGCATAGTTGTTGTCGAGACGGTCAGCATGATTTTTTCGGTGCGAGAATTTACGAAAGGATTCGGGCGGCGCAATTTCAATATGCAGGATCTCCTCAAGGATGTTCGAGAACTTTCCCGGGTGGGCAGTTTCGAGGCAGATAGCCGGCGTAGTGTCACCCTGTTCTCTGAATCTTCTGAGGGCTTCCAGACCGACAGCGCCGTGAGGCTCCACAAGAATTCCCTTTTCCTCGTACATTTCTTTGATGAGAGCCACTGTAGCATCATCGCTGACGGAAGTTGAGGTGAACCTCTCCCGCATTGCTTTCATATCCGGCGGCACATTGATAGTTCCGTCCTTCGTGAGGATGCCGCCGTACAGATCAAAGTAACGCGCCAGATTGCTGGGATTGCCCACATTCATGGCGTTGGAGAGGCACGCCCGCGACGGGTCAACCTTTTCATAAACTCCGGTCTGAAGGAACCTCGGGAATTCATCGTTCTCATTGACCGCAATAATGATTCTCCCCATAGGGAGTCCCATCCGTCTGGCCAGTTCGCACCCGAGGCAATTGCCGAAATTACCGGACGGTATGGAAAAAATCACCGGTTGGGGATATTCGCTGGTGTTGATGGTGGCGTAAACGTAGTAAACGATTTGCGGCAGGAGCCGGCCAATATTGATTGAGTTGGCGGAGGTCAGGTTGAAGCCGGCAAGATCGGAATCGGTGAAAGCCTTCTTCACCAGCCGCTGGCAATCATCAAACTTCCCATCCACCGCTACTGCTTCTACGTTGTCTCCGATGGAGTCGAGCTGCTGTTTCTGGATGGTGCTTACCTCATCTCTCGGATAGAGGATGAAGACGCAGAATCCGTCAAGACCGTGGTACGCCTCCCCAACTGCACTTCCCGTGTCGCCGGAGGTGGCCACCAGCACGGTGACCTCCTGTTCGTCCGGCCGGAGATGTGCCATCATTCGTGCCATGAAGCGGGCGCCGAAATCCTTGAAGGAGGCTGTAGGTCCCTGGTCGAGGCGCATAATATGAGTCTGCTCATCCAACCGCTCAATGGGGATATCAAAATCGTAAGCAGCGGTGACTATCTTCTTCAGATCATCACCATCTATCTCGGTCTGCAGATACTTATGGAGAACAGAGTAGGCTACTTCTGAATATGGTTTGCCCGTTAGAGCGGTGAGTTCATCGGGTGACAGCGTTGGAATCCGGTCAGGCATGAACAGACCGCCATCGAGCGCGAGACCCTTGAAGAGCGCATCGCTGAAAGCCACGGTTGGATGAACTTCCTCGCGGGGGAGATTCCTATTCGTGCTATGGTATCGGATAGGGAAAGTAATGCTTTTCACGGGGCGTAATCAGAACTATCAATGCCCATTATTAGACTCAACGTACTTCCAGTTGCAAAGATGAAAGATGTCTTCGATGGTTTCCCTCTGGCGTATCAGTCTTGCTTTTTCATCGAGAAGCAACACTTCCGCCGGCCGGCCGCGCGTGTTGTACTGGCTGGCCATGACGAAGCCGTAAGCGCCCGTATCCATGATGGCCATGAGGTCGCCTTCTTCGGTTTGCGGAAAAGGTCTGTCTGTCGCCAGTCGGTCGGTATTCTCGCAGATGCCGCCGGTGAAATCAACAGTGGCAACAAGAGGCGCATGGGGCTCGCCCACCTTGTAGATCTTGTGATATGCTTGGTAGAGGGCGGGACGGATAAAGGTGTTCATGCCGGCATCCAGACCGACAAAATCCTTGTACCCCTTCTTCTTGCCGGTGACGCGCGACAGCAGCAGGCCCGAATCTCCCACGATATATTTCCCCGGTTCCATGAGCAGTCTGGGTGCTCCTCCGCCTGAACCGTAAAACTGAGCGAAGACCAGCGCCAGCCGCCGGAACATCTCTTCGATATCCACCGGAGCCTCGTCCTCACCGTAAGGAATGCCCAGCCCGCCGCCGAGACTGACGTAGTCGAATCGCAAGGAAAGACTATCCTCGATCGTCTTGGCGGTTTCCAGAATGGTCGTCATTACCTCTACGAAATAGGCGATCTCCAGATTGCCTGAGCCGGGCATACACTGCAGTCCAAACCGTGTGATACCATCGCGCTGGGCTTTCCGGTATGCATCAATGATGTTCTCCTTCGGTATGCCAAATTTTGCCTCCTTCCCCCCGGTGACGATAGCCGGGAATGTCCCCATACCGAATCCGGGATTGAGGCGGAAGGAGATTTCATGGGGGAGCCCGATCCTCTTGAGGCGGTCGTAGGAGGTGAGATCGTCGAGATTCAGATGCGCGCCGTAATGGAGGGCGTTTTTCAGTTCATCCACGCTCTCGTAGTTTCCCGTGTAGATACATCTCTTGGGTGCTATCCCCACCTTCTTCGCGATGAAAAGCTCACCGGGGGATGAACAGTCTGCGCCGAGAGACGGCACTGCCGATTTCATAAGAGATATCAGATGAGGATTGCTGTTGGCTTTGAGGGCGTAGCAGATCAAGTGGTCAGCAAGGTGCTCAGCTATGGCCCCGTCGAGCCGCCTTACGTTTTGCTGCAAACGGTCACCATCGTAGAGGTAGAGAGGCGTGCCGAACTCGGAAGCGAGAGACTCCATCCGTTCCCTGTCAGAGATGAGGGAAAGCAGAGGGTGAGTGGTGTCGGTCTTCTGTGTCACTTGAGAGTTCTGGTGAATGTGTAAACGACGTTCAAAGATAGGGAGCAGATTCTGAACATCTCAGACGTTTTCTGGCGATGTCAGCGAATGATATGGGAAAAGCCAGACTGGTGCGACTGTCGCATATCATCGAATTTCGCCCTGAGCCACCTCTTTATGATATTCCGTGTCAGAGGAACGAGGAGGGCGAAGCCGAACAAGTCAGTGAGAAGTCCGGGCGTCAGCAGCACGATGCCTCCTATAAGGACCAGCAGGCCGTCCACCAGTTCTTCAGCGGGCATTCTTCCGGCCGTCAGCTCATTCTGAATCTGGATCCATATCCAGAGGCCCTGTGCCCGCGCCAGCGTTGCCCCGACGATTCCTGTTGCCACCACAACAAACATGGTAGGCCAGAAACCGATCTCAGAGCCGAGCTTGATAAGTATAACCATCTCCACGAAGGGGAGACCGACAAACAAAAGAATAAGTTTTGCTAACATCCGCCAATCCCTTTTCTGATTGTGGAGAAGTTAAAAAGCAATAATGAAAAAAGGCTATACGACAATTACCGTCGTAGTTGTTGGAATAGGTCTCCCCGAATCCGTAAATTGGCTTTAACAATGACGCCTGAAAAAGTACAGCATCTCATTGAAGAAGGGCTCTCCGGAGCTGTGGTTGAAGTGACAGATCTTCAGGGAACTGGAGACCATTTCTCGGCTGTGGTGGCGTGGGCCGGGTTCGAAAGTATGACGCTTGTTCAGCAGCATCAGGCCGTTTACGATACGTTAGGTGAGTTTCTCACCAGAGAAATCCACGCCCTTCAGTTGAAAACGCGGACGGCTAATGATGCTTCGGAAAAAGATTAAAGCAGGGAGGTTTGGAAAATGGACTTGAAAACAGAGATCAAGAATACCATCGATGAGAACATGGTGGTGCTGTATATGAAGGGGACAAAGGAGATGCCTATGTGCGGCTTTTCGAAAGCGGTGGTGCAGGCTTTGGGAGAGTACGGAATTCCCTATGTGGATGTAAACGTGTTGGAGGATCCTGAGATTCGCGTGCACCTTTCGGAGCTTTCCAACTGGCCTACCATTCCACAACTGTTCATCAACGGTGAACTGGTTGGTGGGTGTGACATTACGCTCGAACTTCATCAAAGCGGTGAACTGAAGCGACGCTTGGAAGAGGCCGAAAAGACTGTCCTTTCATCCGGCGAATAAGCGGCGGTTCACACTATAATTCTGTCTGTGCTCTTTGACGGCGCCAGTGTATATTTGCGCGCCTGTTTTCTCATCAACTGTGAGAACAAGATGACTGGCCCCTTCGTCCAGCGGTTAGGACACTAGGTTTTCGACCTAGTAACAGGAGTTCGACTCTCCTAGGGGTCACGCCCCCGGCAAAACTTTCTAAAGATCCTTTGGAGAAGATTTTGCTCACGATGGTTAATCCAAAGCAAAATGTACCTACCCCGTCATTTATTGTGGGGATACGGACACCAGCGCTAAAAAGGGATTCATCCCAACAATAACAAGACATCATTATAGGCTACCTGCGCACCTTATCCCTACTCTTGTTAAGGAAACCTTTCTAAGGATCCTTTGGACAAGATTTTCAAAGTCTTGGTTTTTCGTTACGTTGGCCTCATCGCCCGGTGGTTATCCCGTAGATTTTCGGGAAGGTTCTTCTCATCAGGAGGTTTTCTCTTTCCTGTTAAGAGCCTTTTTGTTTTATGAGCTGTTGAACTAAATTCTGCCTACATGGCTGTTTTCATCACAGGATCATCAGGTTATATCGGCACCGAACTATGCCGCCGGTACGAATTTGATGAAACAGTGGAGGATATCATCGGTCTCGATGTCGTCCCTCCCGCAGAAGACTTCTCCAAGCTCGTTTTCTATCAGAGAAGCTGCAACGATGATCTGACGGATATTTTCCAGAACCATCAGATTGAGACAGTCATTCATCTCGTCTTCGCCCTGAATCCCACACACGACTCAAAGAAGATGTTCGAAATAAATATAGGCTCTCTAGAGAATATCATGAGTCATGTGGAACAGTTTGGCGTAAGGCGGCTGGTCGTAACCAGTTCGGGCACGGCCTATGGGGCCCATGCGGACAATCCTGCTCGACTAACAGAAGATGATGCTATCAAGGGCAACCAAGGGTTTCAGTACTCCCGCGACAAAGCCACCGTCGAGAGTCGTCTCGCTGATTTCCAGAATTCACATCCTGATCTGGAGGTAATTATTGCGCGGCCTGCCATCGTGTGCGGTCCGCATATCAACAACTTTATTTCCCGCTATGTGAGCAAGGCTCTGGTGCCGCTGGTGAAGGATGCCGATGTTGAGATGCAGTACATTCACGAAGAAGATATGGCTGACGCTCTCTACGTCATAGCTGCCGAGGCGCCTGCCGGTGCGTACAATCTCGGTCCGCCTGAAACCATCTCCGATGAATACGCTGTGGCAGAGTTGGGAGGGCGAGTTATCAGATTGGGGCCGCGCTTAATACGATGGCTTACCGCTCTGGCTTGGAACTTAAGACTCAGGTTTCTGACGGAGGCGCCGAGTTCCATGATTGACTTTATCGAGTTTCCGTGGGTGGTGGACGGCAGTAAGATCGAAAGGGAAACAAGTTTCCGCTACCGGCATTCCTCCACTGATGCCATTCGGGCTTTCGCCCAGAAACGGCAGGAAGCGTAGATATGGCCGACTTGCATCCGCCCCTCACGCACTTTCCCATCGCCCTGATTATCACTGCGTGTCTCTTTCAGGCTGTGCTGGTGTTTAAGCGCTCCTGGATGAGCAGATCAACACCGCTGTTGCTGTTGGGTCTTGCCCTCGTCCTGACGCTTGCTGCCACACAATCGGGGGAGGATGCGGCGAATCTTGCCCAGCTGGAAACGAATATCCCGGAGGCCGTAGGCACCGTCATTGATCAGCACGGAAAATATGCGGACGTAACTGTCTGGGGAACCATCATTATCTTTTTTGGCTGGTTGTGGCTTTTCCTGAAAAATCCCGTTGACCACCGCATGGATGTTGCGGCGCTCCTCTTCCTTATTCTCCTATCGATTGCTGTCGGTATCACAGGATATCTCGGCGGCGAGCTGGTCATGACCCACGGCGTCGGTGTGGGACTCCAGTGAGACGCCGCGACTTTTTCAAGTCCCTCTCACTGATTCTCGCCCAAAATGTTTTTCCTCTCATCCGCCCGTTCGGGGTACCCGGTTTTGATGGGGGTGAACCTGCTTCTGTCTGCGATATTCATATTCATCTCCTTGGTACAAGCGAGCAGAACGGCTGTTTTGTCGGTCAGAAATATGCAAACTCTTTCGTCTATAGAGCATCGTCGTTTTTCATTGACATCGATCAATCCGGTTCGCCGGAAGAACGTGATATCAAATATGTTGCCCGGCTGAGAGAGTTGTTCGACGGCTCAGATCAGCATCGGTATGGCGTCTTGCTGGCTATGGATGGTGTCTATGACGCGGCGGGCAATCTGAACAGGGAAGATACACCGTTTTATGTGTCCAACGACTATCTTCTTTCAGTTTGTGCTGAACACGAAAAATTCGTTCCCGGCGCGTCGGTCAACCCCCACAGGAAGGATGCCCTCGACGAATTGGCAAAGGTGAAAGAAAAAGGTGCTGTCCTCATCAAGTGGATTCCCAACAGTCAGAACATTGATCCCTCTGATGGCCGGCTTATGTTATTCTACCGCCGCCTGCGGGAGCTGAATCTCCCCCTCCTATCACACAGCGGTACGGAGTATGCTGTCTCCTCTGTGGATCAGTCGTACGGCGATCCGGCACGACTGCGGACGGCATTGGAAGAGGGGGTGAAAGTGATTGTGGCTCATTGCGCGGCGGGAGGAGGTGACCGGGAAGGTTCGTACTTCTACCGCTTCATCGATATGATTGAGAACTACCCCAACTTGTATGGAGATATCTCAGGGCTGGGGATGCTTCATTACCAGAGACGGATGCGTTATCTGCTGGATCATCCCACGCTTTTTGAACGGATGTATTACGGCAGCGACTTTCCACTGGTCTCTTTTCCGTTCACGAGCCCTTACTGCTTTCTTGGCAGGATTCCTCTGAGTGAAGTGTGGATAATCCAGGAGATGGATAATATACTCTTGCGTGATGCGGCAAAACTGAGAGCTCTTGGCGTCCCGGCTGAGTGTCTTGCAAGAGGGATGGAGCTGCTAAGGGAGACGACATGAAATGGATGACAATTACAGTTGTCCTTCTTCTGGTGATCGTCTTTCGCCGCCGCCTAAGGTTCATCTGGCAGCTTTTCGTTATTGTGGGGAGTATTGTACCGAGTCCCCTGCGGACTCTTCTCGGCAAAGTGAGCCGGGCCGTTACCATGGAGTCGAGTTCCTACCGCGACGGCAATGACAATAACCAGCCTCTTCGTGTTTATCACCCGAACANNTGTGCGGCATTTATTCTCTATCCCGGGGCGTCTCCCACTGGTGAGAGACATGAAGCCATGAATGGACTTGCACTGGCACTGGCGAGAGGAGGCTTTAGAGTGTTCCTGCCGCGAATTCCGGAACTGATGGATGTGCTGATTCGCGAGGAGTCCATTGATCACGTCATCAAAGTATTCGAAGCTGTCAGTGAAAGAGAAGATGTTGAAGGAGCGAAAATTGCCGCCGTAGGCATGAGCTTTGGAGGAAGTCTGGTTGTAAAAGCGTGCAGTGATAAAAGGATGATCGCAAAACCGGCCGTTGTGCTCTCTTACGGAAGTTTCTTCGATTTCGAAAAGACACTAAAATTTGCTCTGACGGGAGATTTCAGTGATGGTACTACTGACTATCACTTGGAACCTCACGAGTGGGGCCGAATCGGTTTTTTCTACAACTTCCTTCAACATGTGGATGAGGACTTTGATTTCGAGAATGTGCAATCGTATCTGCTCACATGTGTTGGGGTTGATGAAGATGAAATCGCTGCCGCCTATAACAAACTCCCCGAAAGAGATCGAAGATTTGTGGACAAGATCCTTAAAGAGAGTGACTCAGCGGCACAGCAGTTAGCGAACGAAACCTTGGCGAAAGTCCGTCCGACCATCGAGCCTCTTTCGCCAAAATCGTTCATGGATCGAATTGACTTTCCCCTTTTTCTTATGCACGGAGCTAATGACACTATGGTTCCTTTTACCGAAACTGTGATGTTCGACAAAGCTCTTCGTGAGAGAGGCAAGGAAGTTGACACTTTCATAAGTTATCTGTATGCCCATTCGGAAGTGGAGGGTCACAGTAAGGGACCGGTAGGTTTTGCTAAAGAGGCATGGAAGATTGGCACTTTCATGAGCAGGATTCTCAGTCGGCTTATCTGACTCCGGATTCTGGAGGAGAAAAGAAGAGAGCAGCGGTGAAGCCGAAAAACCGCAGAAATTCTTTCGACGAGCGTCTCGAGGAAAAAGCTTGATTTTCTCGACGAGAAGGTCTAAAATCACCCTCGAGAAATGAAAGCAACCATTTTCCATTAAGTAAAGGAGATACACAATGGCTGAAAAAGTCAAGACTGTAAG
>DCAL01000079.1:69060-87701 GCA_002311975.1 Fidelibacterota bacterium UBA1134
TGGCGTTCCAAGATGGCTCGTGCGGGAAAAGGTGGCGGGAACGCTGAAAAAGTTGCCGAAGCGGGAGTGACCAGACAATCGGGATACCTCTATTTCGTCGACAAGGATGGAGATGTTTCCCGTGCTAAGATGGCAAGAGGTCGTTAGTACTTAGCTTACACTGGGTCTTCAAACAAGCCTCTTTAGGGAGGCTTGTTTGATTTAGGGGGGGAATCCTGCGATATGAAGAATCAATCCGGGAAAGGAATATTAGCGATAGTGTAGGCTTTCATATAAATTTCAGCTGAAGAAGTTTCTTGGGCGTATTCAACAGTTGGGAGGAGAAGATATGAGGGACACACTTTTCTATGTGATTGTTTCAGGCTGTTTCGCAGCGGTTTTAATTGGTCAAGTGGACTACACGACGCAGATTCAGCCAGTGTTTAACAGTAGTTGTAACAGTGGCAGTTGCCATGGCGGAAGCGCAGGAGGATTGGATCTTACATCATACGACAATCTGATGAAGGGTGACAGTAACAACGGTCCTGTGGTGACGTCCGGTGACGGCGCCAACAGCGTACTGGTACAAAAGCTGGGATCCATGCCGCCCTTTGGCGACAGGATGCCGAAGAACCTTGACCCCCTGCCGGATGCGACTATCAATCTTATCTCTCAGTGGATTGATGAAGGAGCGAATGAAGAGTCAATCTCTGTGGAAGAGTGGATGGTTGCGGTGCCGGCGAAGTTCAGGATCGTGGGGAATTATCCCAATCCGTTTAACCCGAAGACGACTATCGTCGTGGAACTGGCCCGCAAGGCTCACATTGAGCTGGTCGTAAGTGATATACTCGGTCGGGATGTTGCTGTTCTGATGCGCGCACCTCTGGATCGCGGCAGCCACCGGATCGTCTGGGACGCTGCAGACCATCCCAGCGGCGCCTACTTCGCGCGACTGATCACAAATGGTGAAAGCGAAAAGGACGTAACAGATGGACGCTTCATCACAATGACACTGCTGAAGTAGGGGTTCTCGGCTAATTCTAATCGTCGCTACTCATATTACTTTCTGATCAGGCTGAGATTCGAATAGAGAGCATAAGTTTGAGCATTCCATTCATATTGAGGAAGTGGAGCTTTCTGTGGAGGCAGTAGTCCGTTACGCCGCAGAGAATCATGACAGATTCCTGGAGGAATTGAAGGATCTGATCCGGATTCCCAGCATCTCGAGCAGTACCGAACATAAGGATGATGTCGACCGTTGTGCACACTTCGTCAAAGAAATCATGCTGGGAATCGGGCTCGAAAGTGCTGAGGTGTGGCAGACAGATGGTCATCCCATTGTCTATGGCGAATGTCTGGGCGCTCCCGAAAAGCCAACCGTTCTCATCTACGGTCACTACGATGTTCAGCCTGTGGATCCACTTGATCTCTGGGAGACGCCGCCATTTGAACCTTCCATCAGGAATGGCAGAATGTACGGGCGTGGATCGGTAGATGATAAAGGTCAGGTTCACATTCACTTGAAAGCTGTTCAGTCATGGTTAAAGGGAACCGGTACGCTACCCATCAATTTGAAATTTCTAATAGAGGGAGAAGAGGAGGTCGGCAGCAAGAACCTCAATGCTTTCTTGATAGATAATCAGAAAATGCTGGCTGCTGACGTTGTTCTTATCTCAGACACTTCCATGCTCCAGAAAGGAGTGCCGTCTATCTGCTGCGGTCTGCGCGGCTTAGCCTATTTCCAGATTGATTTGCGCGGCTCGAAGCAAGATCTCCATTCGGGATCGTTTGGCGGCGCCGTCAAGAATCCCATCCATGCGTTGACAGAGATAGTCAATCAGCTGAAAGATGAAAAGGGACGGATTGCCATTCCGGGATTCTACGATGATGTGGTCGATCTGGTCCCGGGCGATCGGGAAGCGTTGGCACAGTTGCCGTTTGACGAAGAAGATTACCGCAAGGAGATTGGTGCCGCGAAGCTTTACGGCGAAGAAGGTTTTTCTGTCTTGGAGAATCTCTGGTGCCGACCGACTCTCGATGTGTGCGGCATTTGGGGCGGCTTCACGGGCGAAGGTTCAAAAACTGTGATTCCGGCTGAGGCTCATGCCAAAGTCAGCATACGTCTGGTTTCACATCAGGATCCGGAAACTGTTGCCGCTCTATTTGAGGATTACGTTAGTAAAATTGCGCCGCCGGAAGTTGAAGTATCGGTACAGCGGATGCATGGAGGATTGCCCTTTTTGGCGGACACCAGTCATCCCGCATTTGAAGCATCAGTGCGCGCTCTGAAGAAAGGATTCGACAGTGATGTTGTGTTTATTCGGGAAGGCGGTTCCATTCCGTTTGTGCAGACAATCGATGAAGTACTGAATGTTCCTGTTGTCTTGGTAGGTTTCGGCCTGCCCGATGAAAATGCTCACGCGCCTAACGAATGGTTCGATATGGAGAATTATGAGAAGGGAATCCTCAGTAGCATATATCTGTATGATGAACTATCACGAATCTGATTAACATTAAGCGTACAATTCTGACCTATCCCAAACTGAAACGAAATCTTCGGCCGATCTCCATACTGACGGGATTATGCATCGTCTTGCCCGCGGCAGTCATTGCCGAACAGTGCAGCCTCGTCTCTGAGATTCAGATCACAGGGCATCGCAAGACGAAAGAGTACATCATCCGGCGCGAAATACAGCATCCTGTGAATATACCACTGGATAGTATTTTGGCAGCGGAGGATAGAAACCGGATCGAGAATCTAGGCATCTTCAGCATCGTCACTTGGGAGTTTGTTCCCGATGAAGATGGGTCGTGTGCTCTCAACTACGAGGTGACTGAATCGTGGAGAATTCTCCCCGGCGCCACGCCCATCTATTCGGAAGATAAGGGGTGGTCGCTCTCAGGTGGTATTCTGATCAAGAACTTTCGCGGCAAGAACGAACGTCTGAATCTGGGCGGGAGTGTCGGAGCTCTGAAGACGTTCTGGCTTAAGTTTCAGGATCCGTGGATTATGGGCGACCATGTCTCGCTGAGCATCCAGACCGGCCGTGCCGTGTTTTCTCACCCGTTTCTTCAGTACGATGTGGAGACAATCTCATTTGAAGCGAATGTAGGACGTTACTTCGGCTATGAACGGAAAGTGAGCGCCGGGTTTGAGCTGCAGAAGAAGTCTTTTCAATCTGAGAATGAGATACTGGACTATACCTATATCGCACCTCAGGGTACATTCATGTATGATACTAGAGACCTGTATACAGATCCAAGCGGCGGCGTACTGTTTATGGAGGATATCTATTCGATGCTCGATCTTAACGGTCGTCAAGAGAATCTCCTGAGGTGGTTTCAATCGTATAGCTTCTATCGTACCCTTGTTCCGGGTCCCAGAAAACTGACGGTCGGCTGGAACCTGAAGGGGGTGTTCTCTTTTGGAACATTGCGTAATGTGTGGGTGAGCTACATCGGTGGTGGTCTGAGCGTAAGAGGATGGAATGCTCCTGAACGCAAAACCTACGACGATGAGTCGGTGGCGTTCAGATTTGGCCACCACTGGATTGTCACCTCGGCGGAAATCCGTCAAACGATCATACCGAGGTCGGTGACGCCCATAGGGACTGAATACGGACTCATCGCCGCGGCTTTCGCGGATGTGGGGATGGCGTCATCCTCTGTCAAGACTCTGCTGTCGCAACCTCCCATGAGCGGCATCGGTGTGGGTGTTCGAGTGCCGTGGCCCATGGCGGGCATCATCCGGCTGGATTACGGCTGGGCATTCAGGCGGGGGAAGTTCATGGAGAGAAGCTTTCATTTTGCCGTGGGACAGAAGTTTTGAGCTGTATGGGAGTACGACAGAAATGAAATCGTCGCAGGCGTATCTGACCGTGGCCCGTGCGGAACATCTTATAGTGAGCAAATACTTTACGCGAACTCTTTCATTTTCTTCTTACCGCTTATCGCCAGTCGCGCGGGATATGCTGGAAACGTACATTCCGGATGAACCCGATTACAGCAGTGCAGTGGACAGACATCTGGTTACGCGCATTTCCGAACGGGAACTTTGGGTGACTGTTCTTATCATCCTTCTCCTGCTGGCGGGGCTGCATCGATACAGCTATAGAATGGAGGGCCAGTTGAAATGAATGAATCAGAAATCAGGAGAGTTTTTTCAGGCGCCCCGTGGGAGAGTCTGGTGGGCTATTGCAGAGCAGTGCGATTCGGAGATCACGTGTCTGTGTCAGGCACAGCCCCCGTAGCCGGTGACGGTTCGGTCCACGCGCCCGGGAATGCTTATGAACAGGCGAAGCGATGTTTCGAGATCATCGGACACTCTTTGAAGGAAGTGGATGCGAGCCTTGCTGTGTTGTCAGGACGAGGATGTATGTAACGGATATCAGTCTGTGGCAGGAGTTTGGCCGGGCTCACAAGGAGTTCTTCGGTGAGAATCCGCCGGTAGCAACAATGGTGGAAGTTCAGTCCCTGATTGATCCAGACATGCTGATTGAAGCCGAAGCGGAGGCTGTCATTCGTTCAAGTTGAATCCTTTCCGTTATCTTGGCTTACGAGATTTGAGAATCATCACTTCTTCGAACTTTTTCTCTGTACCGCTCTTCAAGCGTTGAATATTGCTCCTGTGGGTTGCGATGATAAACAGGGGAACGAAGAGTGAAAATATGATCAGCGATGGCTCTGCCTTCTCAAGGCCCAGAAGCGGTAGGAGCGCCACGGCAATGGGGAGGGTTATGGCCGCTGACATGCTGCTTGCGGAGACGTAGCCCCAGCGCATAAGAACCAGACTGAACACAAAGGCGCAAAGCGGTATTGCTACCGGATAGAGGGTCAGCAGAACTCCAGCGAGGGTAGCGACTCCCTTGCCGCCGCGAAATCCTCCGAAGATGGTGAATGTATGGCCAAGTACAGCGGCAAGTCCTGCCATAATTGGGACGACTCCCAAATCTGATATCAAAAGATTCCCTAAAGGCCAAGCTGCCACCACGCCCGCCGCCAGCCATCCCTTAAAGATGTCCACCGTACCTACCACCAACCCTGCTTTCCAGCCGACGACTCTTACCACATTTGACATGCCCGCATTGCCGCTGCCGTGTTTACGGATATCGATATTCTTGACCAGCCGCGCCACAATGATACTCGTGGGAAAAGATCCAGCCAGATAACTCAATGTAAGAATCAGGAGCAGGCCCATGTCGATTCAGTTTCTCATGATGATTCTGAAGACAATTTGTGGGAACTTTCTTTAGTCACGGGAGTAGATATGATTGTTACAGCCAGTCCGGGAGTTTTCTGTCTCACCCTCCTTAACCCCACTTAAGCTTTCGGACTGGCTTCTTATTTGCTCTTTACTTTGATTTTGTTCTTTGTAGGAGCTAGCATTCCGCCTGAGATTATCGATTTTAACCCTTCTTCAATGGAGAGATCGGCATCGATTGTCTCCTCCTTGGGGACGATCAGCATGAAGCCTGAAGTGGGATTCGGTGTGGTGGAGACGAACACATGATAGAATTCTTGGCCGTCCTCATTTGTCGATTCTCCAGTGACAAAAGCGATAGTCCACGTATTCTCTTGCGGGTAGGGGATCAGAATGGTTTTCTGGAAGGCGCGGCTCTGCGTTCCGCTGAGGGCCTGGGTGATCTGTTTGGCGGCCCCATAGACCGTGCTTGCCACCGGTATCTTCGCAAGAATCTTTTCGCCAAGATGGACAAGTTGACGCCCAAGAAAGTTGGTCATAAGGAGGCCGAGGAGGTACAGCGATATGAGTGTGATGATGAACCCCAGTCCTGGAATATGAATGGGCAAGTTTGCGTCAAGGAAGGGGGTAGCAAATCCATCGAAGAAGTTGAAGAGGATTTTTATGACATAGAAGGTGGCTAGAACAGGTGCTAGAGTAACAAGCGCTGCCACGAATTTGCCGCGGAAGTGTCTCAGGATACCAACCATAATCTTGCGGATAAGTTAATTCAGGACTGCTATTTGTACAATCGGAAGGAAATCAAGTCTTGAGGCACTTAGCTAGAGCGCACCCTTCAAGTGCGAGAAACCACCGCTTCATGGGTAAACCACCGCCGTATCCGCCCAGCGAGCCGTTGTGAGCCACCACTCTATGGCACGGGATTACAATGGGGATGGGGTTGTTCGCGTTGGCGCTGCCGACAGCCCGAACAGCCTTCGGTTTCCCAATCCGCTCGGCGATTTCCTTGTAGGATGCCGTCTCTCCGTAAGGGATTTCATAGACAGCTCGCAACGCCTCTTGTCGAAACTCGGTAGTTCGCAAGTCGAGAGGGAAAGTGAAACTCTCTCGCGTGCCGTTGAAGTATTCTCTCAGTTGAACGATCTCACGCTCCAATGCGCCGCCATTCTTAATGATCGTTTCTTGCGGGAACCGTTTTGGTAGCCAAGAGGGGATGAATTCTCCTGACTCTCCCGGCAAACCGACACAACACAGACCTTTATCTGATTTTGCCAGGAACAGGAGGCCGATGGGTGCCTTGAGAGAAGTATGGGCAATCACGCGCCCGGAAGATCGCCCATCCTGATGGGGAGTCTGCGAATCCTTTTTCCGGAGGCGGCAAAGACCGCATTTGCCACGGCGGGTGCTATGGGTGGCAGGCCGGGTTCACCGACGCCCGTTGGCGGTTCGCTGCTGTTCACAAGGTACACTTCGATCTCCGGAGTCTCATCGATCCGTAATAATGGGAAGTCGTGAAAGTTGCTCTGGGCGACTCGTCCCCTTTCAATGGTAATTTCTCCCTTCAGCGTGGCGGAAAGTCCGTAAACGATTCCACTTTCCATCTGAGCTTTCACAATAGAAGGATTTACCACCTGACCGCAATCGATGGCACAGACCACCCGATGCACTCTTAAATCGTCGTTTTCGACTGACACTTCAGCGACTTGCGCAACGTAGGAGCCGAATGAAGCGTGGCACGAAATGCCGCGGTAGCGACCGATGGGCGGCTTAGTATTCCAGCCTGATTCCTCAGCCGCCAGATGCAAGACTCCGGCGTCCCGCGGAGAATTTGATAGAAGTTCCAGTCGGAATTCGAAGGGGTCCTTCTCAGCCGCGGTGGCTAATTCGTCAATAAAACACTCGGTGGCAAAAGCGTTCTGGGAGTCGTACACCGAACGCCACCAGCCGACAGGAATGGCCGTATTCGCCATCTTGTAATCGACGAGAATATTGGGGATGTTGTAGGCGACATTCTTGGCGCCTTCCAAGGCAACTTTATCAAGTTTCTCCCTGAATGGAACGGGAAATGTTACATAGCTGGAAAATATGATGGACGGCGCCACTACTCTGTGGGTCAATGCGGTGACGTCGCCATGCTCGTTCAATCCTCCTTTGAGAATATGACGGCTGACGGGTCTGTAATAATCGTGCTGCATGTCGTCTTCCCGCGCCCAGAGGAGTTTGACAGGTTTAGTTATCCTCTTGGATATTTCCACCGCATCAGAGACGAAATCGTTGAAACTGCGCCGGCCGAAACCGCCACCGAGAAAGGTCACGTTTAATTCAACTTTCTCTATCGGTAATCCTGTTATCTTGGCGGCGTCTTTCTGTGCACGTTGAGGGAGTTGTGTGGGCGCCCAGATCTTGCACATGTCATTCCTGACATCCGCCACACAACACATCGGTTCCATGGTGGCGTGAGCTTGGAATGGGGCCTCATATACCGCATCGATAATCTTGGCCGATTCACTCAGAGCTCTCTTGGCATTGCCGGCTTTCCTGCCCACTGCACCCTTTTTCTTGCTGCGGGAGATAAGCATCTCATCAATCTTGCTGCTGTCCAGATCACCGGTGGCGCCCTCATCCCAGATGATATCCACTGCTTTTCTGCCCTCAAAGCTATTCCAAGTGGACTCCGCGACTACAGCCAGACCTTCTTCAATTTCGAATACATCCAAGACGCCATCGATCTGCATCGCCTTTCTCGAATCAAAACTTTTTAGTTTACCGCCAAAGATAGGACAGCGAACCACCGTGGCGTGGACCATTCCCGGGATTTCGATGTCCATGGCAAATGTGGCTGTGCCGTCCACTTTTTGCGGTGTATCCGTACGGGGGATGTTCTTGCCAATAATTGTAAATTCTTCTGCGCTCTTTAAGGACACTTTTGGAGGAACAGGCAGTTTTGCTGCGCTCGTGGTCAGGTCGCCATATGCAAGTTTCCTTTCGGATTTACTGTGAATTACGGCGCCGTTTTCCGTGTAACATTCACTCTTATTGACCATCCACTGCCGGGATGCCGCTTCCAGCAACATCTCACGGGCCGTGGCTCCTGCCTTCCGCAGCGGTGTCCACAAAGTTCGCACCGAGCGGCTGCTGCCCGTGCTCTGACTGCCGTACCTGTCCGGGTGAGCGGGAGCCTGCGACACCTGAACCTGCGACCAATCCAGATCCATCTCATCAGCGATGATCATGGGCAGCGATGTACGGACGCCTTGTCCCATCTCGGATCGACCGACCGTGAGAGTGACGCTGTTATCGGTATTGATGGCAATCCAGACGTTGGGCTCGAAAGATTTCTGGGATTCGATTCCCGCCGCCAGCAGTCGGTTCTTTGCCGGCAGGTAGAAGCCGATGACAAGTCCGGCTCCCGCCGCAGAGGAGACTTTGATGAAGTCTCGCCGGCTGATTGTTGTCTGCTCAGCCACGCCGCATCTCCTCAGCCGCCCGGTGAATGGCCTTCCGGATACGCTGGTAGGTGCCACAGCGGCAAAGGTTCATCTTCATGGCGACATCAATATCACTATCGGTGGGCATGGAATTCTCTCTTAAGAGCGCTGCCGCTGTCATGATCTGCCCCGACTGGCAGTAACCACACTGAGGAACATCCTCGGCAATCCACGCTTTCTGAACGGGGTGTAGGCCGTCTTGCGACAACCCCTCGATGGTAGTGATTTCCTGATCCTCGGCGTATTCTATAGTGGTCATACAAGAGCGGGTCGGTTCACCGTCCAGATGGATGGTGCAGGTGCCGCATAATCCGCGGCCACAACTGTATTTCGTGCCGGTTAGGCCCAAGTCATCTCTGAGGACCCAGAGAAGGGGAGTGTCAGGGGCGACGCTGACACTTTGCTCTTTGCCGTTAACTGTGAGTATGAAGCGGGGCATTTAAAGCTAGCCGAAGGTAGTGATGGGGTGATAAGAGATTCAAGGAATTTTCGTTCTCTTCACGATGAATCATTTACTCAAACCCATGCCACAGATAATACGTCACCAGCCCCCGCCACGGCCGCCACGATTCTGAAAGATCCCGCACTTCAGCCTCCGTTGGGCGATGTTCTAAACCATAGCACCGCTGAACCGCCTTCTGAAGTCCAATGTCAGCCGCCGGCACTATATCTGCCCGGCCGTAGCCAACCATAGCGGCATACTCGGCCGTCCATCTTCCGACGCCGTATATCGATATGAGTTCTTCCAGCAGAGTCCCGTCTCCAAGTCTTGACCAGTCTTGCAGCGGATATTTACCGCTCATCACGCCTCTCGCCAGTTCGATGATGTATCTGCTCTTGGCGCCGGAGTATTGCAGCGAACGCAGGGCATTATTTTTGAGTTTTGCCAGCTGTGACGGTTCAGGGAATGACATCAGATCCGCTACACCAGCCGTCCAACATCTCCCGTACGACGTGATGAGCCGCCGTTTCAGAGTGGTGGCAAAAGAGGTGTTCAGTTGCTGATCGGTAATGGCGGTAACAAGAGCCTCGAACGGGGTCGATTTCTGAAACATGGTAAGTCCGGCCAGTCTGTCAATTAGTTGCACCAGATTGGTGTCGCGTCTTGCGAATTCATGAAAAGCGTTCATGTCCTGATAAAAGTCAAATTTCCGCTTGAGTTGTTCAGTAATGGATGACCTAACTTCTGAACTTTCGTGGTCGAGTTCAACTTCAAGAGACTTCCTTCCTGTCTGACGAACAGACACGAGAATACCACAAAGAACGGTCTGGTAGATATCGCCATCCAGCTTTTCGGTCAGGCCAAACGGTTCCCGTGTCAGATCTTGAAGGCCGCGGTAGAGATCAAAAGTGAATGGCGCTCTGAGTTTGAACCTCAAATTGGTCGAGGGGTTTTTTGCTGCGTGTTGATGATGAACACTCCGATCAGAAGCAGCATTGAACCGAGAATCATCCGGGATGTGAAAGTTTCACCGAGTATCGCCCATCCAAGAAGTGAGGCCAGCACCGGAGGGACGAGAGCGATGGTCGAAACTTGGGTAACGGTCAGTTGCGAGAAAAGCCAGAGATAGATAGACCATGTGATGAGGGTGCCGAAGATGACAAGGTAAACGAGGGCCGAGATGTTGGTGATGTTCCAAGCGAAAGAGGCCGGATTCTCCATGGCGAAGGAGAGAGGGATCAGGATGACAGCAGCGATTGTCTGCGCCGCCACGTTTAAGTGCAGCGAGGGAACTTCCGCCTGATGGCGCTTGAACAAGACATTGGGCCATGCAGCAATCAGTACCGCCGCGAGAAGAGCCGCTGTTCCAATAGTTCTGGATCCCGTCAGTGCCCCTTCTTCCTGAGCAAAGATGAGCACAGTTCCGAGGAGTCCTGTTGCGCCTCCCAACAGTTTCTTCAATGTCAGTGGATCACCCTGGATCATGAAGTGAGCCAGCAACGCCACAAAGATGGGAAGCAGTGCCCACATAATTGCTGATACGCCTATCTGGATATGTTGTGTTCCCCAGTACGTCAGCGAGTATGAGGTGGCAAAATTCAACACCCCAAAGGCGAGGTAGACTCTTATGGCGTTGGGTGTCAGCGTAAGTCGCTCGCCCCGGTGCAGGAAGATAGCCCACAGAATCAGCGCCGACAGCCCAAAGCGGAGACCGACGCCGAGAATGGGGGGTGTTCCCCGCAGGCTGATCTTGATGGCAAGCCATGTGCTTCCCCAGATGAGGGCCAGGAGAGAGTAGAGAATCAGGACTTTAGGCCGCATAAAGAATGCAATCGGTGAGAAGGTTTCTCAGACGGTATCCCGCCCGGAATATAGCGACAGTGAAATAAAGTTACTTCGGTTTAGAAGCTGAGAAGCGTGAACTCCACAGAACGACCACCGGACTGGCGACAAAGACGGAGGAGTATGTCCCCACGATAACACCCACCATCATTGCGAATGCGAAGTAGCGTATAACTTCGCCGCCGGCAAGCCAAAGTGTGAATACAACAACGAATGTTGTCAGAGAAGTGATGACAGTCCGGGAGAGTGATTCATTGATGCTTCTGTTGAAAATGGTAGTCTGCGCTTCATTTTTCAGACGCTTCAAATTTTCCCGTACACGGTCAAACACAACAATTGTGTCATTGAGTGAATAACCGACAATAGTCAGGAAAGCCGCGATAATGGCCAGTGAAATCTCATAATCCATGATGGAGAAGATTCCAAGCGTAATAACCACATCGTGGACTAATGCAGCGATGGCGCCTATGGCAAACTTAAATTCGAATCGAATAGAGATGTAAATGAGAATGCCGATGATGGCCGAAACGATTGCCAGGAACGCCTTGCCGCTCAGCTCGGCCCCTATTTTCGGCCCGACGGTTTCCATGCGGCGGAAGTCCGGAGTTTCACCCGGCATAACGGTTATGAGCGCCTGCCGCAGATCATTAGTGAGCGCCTCTGTCTCCTGACCTTTCTGCAGCCGAATGAGGATTTCGTTGGGAGTTCCAAATGTCTGAACGTCGCTCTTGCCGAGGTTCAGGCTTTCCAGGGCGCTGCGGATCTTGCCTATATCGGCCTCCTCGAGGAATCGAATCTGAACCAGCGTACCCCCTTCAAAATCGATACTCAGTTTCGGTCCCCCTTGCAACAGCAGGGAAATGAGCCCCGCAAGGATGAGAGCGCCTGAGATGACGAATCCGTATCGCCTCATAGCCAGAAAATCGACGTCTGTCTCTTTGATAAATCTCATATGCTTAAAGTCTGAAGGCCCTTGCGGGCTGTAATCATATTAAAGATTGTACGCGTCGCAAATATGGCGGTGAACATAGATATCAGGATACCCCAAAACAGCACAATGGCAAAACCTTTTACGGGACCAGTGCCGAACTGCATCAGCACCAGTGCAGCAATAATGGTTGTGACGTTCGCATCGATGATGGTTGTCAGGGCCCTTGTGTAGCCGCTGTCGATAGCCGCCTTTACAGTTTTTCCTTTCAGTAACTCTTCGCGTATCCGCTCAAAGATGATGACGTTGGCGTCCACGCTCATTCCCACTGTCAGGATCAATCCTGCGATACCGGGAAGTGTCAGAGTCGCTTTCAGCATGGCGAGGATGGCGAGGACAAGCATGAGATTCCACAGAAGGGCGAAGGCGGCAATAATGCCGGAAAGTCTGTAGTAAATAACCATAAATACAAGAACAAGGGACAATCCGATCAATATGGAACGGGTCCCCATAGCAATGGAATCCTGACCAAGGGAGGGTCCCACTGTCCGTTCTTCGATTATGTCGACAGGTGCCGGGAGGGCGCCGGCGCGCAGGACTATAGCGATATCTTTTGCCTCCGCAATGTTGGCGAAGCCTTCTACCTGGGTGCGCCCATCGGTGATCTTGGTACGGATTACGGGCGCCATGTGAACATTCTTATCAAGCACGATCGCAACGCGTCTTCCTATATTGGCACCTGTCAGCCGGGACCACGTCTTGGCTCCTTCGGAATTCATGTTCAGGTGCACGATGGGCTGACCGTTGTAAAGGTCTTCGTTGGCCTCCTCTATCACCCCGCCGGTGACGCCCGCGCGAGCTTCCAGATGATAAAGCCTGTAAAATGATTCCCTTTCGCCATCGGGAGTTGTCCATGTCTCTTTCTTTGTGCTCCAGGCGATACGGGAGTCCCCCGTCATGAGGATAGTTTTGACCTCATCCATCTCAAGAATCTTCTTGACAGCAAACACGTTCTGTGCCTGAACACCAAGATCGTTCTGAAGCCGCAACAGCAGCGAAGAGAAAGGTCGTTCCTGAAACAGTTGCTCATCCACAAGAACACTTGAGGTATCTTCTTGTGCGGTATCGTCCACGGCAATCTCGCCAAACAGCTCAGTGAGGGAAACTTCTTTAGAATCTACGACACGCTCTTGCTGTACTGTTGGATCTGTTGTGTCGCCCTCATCTGTCGCAACTTTTCCATCAATCAGCGCAACAAATTCTTCACTGCCCTTTACAACTTTATCGATCCGGACGAGCATGTCCTGTGTGATTTCCGGATTCTTCAACAGTACAAACTCCAGCAGTGCCGTGCTCTCAAGCAGGGCACGGGCCCTTTCGGGATCCTGAATGCCGGCGAGTTCAACAATGATTCTTCTGTTCCCCTGCTTCTGGATGGTGGGTTCGGATACGCCAAACTGATCAATCCGATTTTGTAGAATTTCCAGCGCCCGGTTAATGGCATCTGTCGCTTCATCCTCCAAACGGGTGGCGATGTCTAAATTATCCGAGCCGAAATCTGGATAGTACCGCTTGAGCTGTAAATCACGAGCTCTGGCTTCATCCAGGAACAGCCCGATGTAATCAACCTCTCTATCGAGACTCTTTTCTCTGGCGGCTTCAAGGGCGTTGTTGAATGCCCTGTTCTTGTTGGAAGCGAGGTTATCTACCAGTGTAGGAATGTCTACTTCCAGGACAATATGCATACCGCCCTGCAGATCGAGGCCCCGCCGAATTGCTCTGTTTTCCAGCCCTTCCAGCTCACCAGATTCCCTGAGAGACGCCTTTTCTTCGGGTGAAAGCGACTGTAGCTTGATGGTGGGAGTGAGGGCATAGACCGCCCAAAGCAGAACGACGCCGAGGATGATTAATCTGGGGGTATTTTTTTGAAACATCGCTATAGTCTGCTTATCGAAGAGTGCTGTCGAAGGCGGTGGCGAATTTAGCGTGATGTGCTATGGTAAACAATCACTTTTCTGGAGGAGAAATATGCTATCAGGTATGTCGAATACGACTGTCTTCCACGGCACAATTGCCCCGTCATTTATGACGNNTACGAGCTATGTGTACCTGAAACTTAAAAGATCTTAGTTATATTAATTTAATAGCCAGCGAAAGACACGAAAATGTCAAATTAACCTTATTTTGAAGATTAGATCACATCTGACCAAAACGATTTAAAAAAGACTAATCCAAAGCAATAATATTTCAAACTATACATCCCTTCCTTGTTCTTTTTCCCTTGATAGAAAAATGAACCAAAAAGATCCCTGCCCGCCCTCATTCTTCGGGAGCAGGCGGGAAGCCCTTCCATTTCATTGGATTGTGAGTTAAGAACACTCTTGTATCTTATTCTGTTAAACAACTGTAACGTATGCGCGCCCGGTTAATCGATCGGTTCTGGAGATTCAAGAAGCTTTTTCAAACGATTCCCTTCCCTCCCTGAAAGACCAGAAGGCGATCCCTAAAGCCCCCAGCGAATCGAGTCCACCGATGCCCGTGAGTTCGTATCCTGCGCTGGCGACAAGAAGCACGACCGAGAGGTAAAGGCAGGCTTTGGTGCAGTTGGCGTCGGCGAGAAGAGCCTCAGATCGCAGCTCCAGTCCCACCTTCATTTTGTAATGAACGAGGAGTTGCATCGTGACGATGGAAACCAGCGCGATGACGATGCCCCAGAAGGTAGTCTCCGGCGCGTGCCCCCGCCAGAGATTGGTCACGCTGCTAAAGGTGAGTCCAACAGTCAGGAGATAGAAGGAAGTTCCCGTTATCCGCAATGCCCGCCTTTCGAAGCGGTTGCGATTCTCGCCGCGATCTCGCCGTATCCGCTGGACCATGTGCAGAATTCCCATACCGGAAATGACCTCCACGAATGAATCCAAACCGAAACCGAATAAGGAGAGAGTTTCTCCTTCAAGACCCAGAATAATTGAAACAACGCCCTCAACGAGATTGTATCCTATGGTTATGAGCGCCAGGATGTATGCCGTTCTGTATAGGGGATCACGTGCGTTGTCATCTGAGGCAGTTTGAGGTGAAACGTCTGTCATTGTGTTTTTCTGTGTCATCGGCTTCTATTTCCTCCACTGAAAACTAATGATGAGATTCCTCCCCGGTCCGTTGATACCTGAACCGTGTTCGCGGTAGTTGAGATCAGTTACATTCTCCAGAGCTACTTGCATGGAGAGAGAATTTGAGATTTCCAGACCTCCCCTCACATTGATGGTAAGCCACATCGGTGTGCCTCCCTCAGGTATTCTTGGATCGTCCAGATCATCAGATGAGAGTCTGCTCTGCTTTCCCGCGAACCGTATATAACTGTCCGCATAAAAACGGTGGAGATTCCATCGGATGCCAGCTAGCCCGAACATGGGCGGGATACCGCCGACTGGTTCACCGGCGGAACTGTTGTGACCGTAGGAGCTTGTTATGTTTGCGCGCAAGATAATATAGTCACTCAAATAGAAGTGCGCCGAAGCTTCAAAACCACGAATGAAAGCTCTGCCCGTATTCTGCTTCGATTTAATCTTATAGGTTGCCCCATGGAGGTCGATGGTGGATTGACCGAGGTGGAGAGCATCCGCGCTGGCAATAAGATTGCTGATCACTGAATAGTACGCACTTCCGCTGGCGCGCAATCTTGAACCCAAGAGCTTTACTCCCGCTTCGTAATTGACCACTTTCTCGGGCTTCAGCTGCGTATTGGGGATTTCATAAATGCTCCCTTTCGATTCGCCCAACTTTGCCAAGTCGCTTAGGTTCGGCGCCCGGAACGATTGCGCCACATTGAGATTCAGGAAGGTTTCGTTATTCAATTTCAAGAGTGATGTGAAACTCCCCGTGAGAGCTTTGAAATCCTGATCGTACTGTTCACCGGAGAAAAGATCGGACACTTCTGACTGCAACGGGAAGTTGGCGCTATAATTGCTGGTGCGCAGTCCAACTCGGCTGGTCAGGCTACTGCTGATTCTAATTTCGTCTTGGAAGTACAGGCCCCAGCTTGAATAAGCGGCGCCGTCAGGATAGCGTCCGCGGGATTCCGTTTTTTCACCGTCTGTGGATCGTGTACTGGATACTTGATCATTATAGATTTCGGTGCCGAAGACAATCTGATGTTTGGAAACAGCCCCATTCATCTGGGCCGTAAAACCGTAAGTTAGAACATCGTCCTTTTCGCGGGTAAGAGAGGAGTGAATGCTCTTCTGGATTTCCCGCCCTTCTGCTTGCTGATGGGAAGAGACTGTGGCCTTGAAAGAATTGATGAATCGGCCGTCGATCTGAGAATCGTACACAAGGTAGGCGAGATCACGCTTTTGAAGGCGGTACATCCAACGGTGATAGTTGTTGTTTTCATACTTATCATAGCGGGGAACATTCTGTTGCCGGCTCATCTGATAGGCGAGAATAATCTTGCTCAGGGATGACAGTTCATAGACCAATTTCGAATCGAGGTCGTGGGCGGCAAAACCACTGGGCGTCTGCATGAGGCCGTTTGTAGAGTTTTCCAGTTTGCTGTGACGACTATTCGCGCCGCGGCGTAAATCGCCGCCGCTCTTACTGCTGAAGCCGGACTGGAACGCGAACTTGTCTCGATGGAGTGAGATTTCAGCCCGAACCGTTTTCTCCTGATCCGCTGAGGCGAAGCGGGTCAATGCCCGGTAGTGCACCTGAGCGGATTTTCCCTCTGTGACCGGTCGCCTTGTAATTAGATTAATGGTGCCTCCCATAGCGTCACTGCCGTACAGAACTGAGCTGGGCCCGCGTACAACTTCTATCCGCTCCAGCATCTGATTGTCAACGGTCGTCAAATACTGATGGTTGCCCAGCCGGAAAGTGGAATTGTTCAGTCTGATACCGTCCACCAGAATCAGGATCTGATTTGAGCTGAACCCTCTAATTATGGCTGATCCGCCGCCGTGGTTTGTCTTCTGGACCGCTATGCCGGGTTCTTCCCGCAGAGCTTCAGCTGCGGTCTTTGCATTCCGTTCGGTAATCTCCCTTCTGGATACGATGTTGACGGCTTCCGGAAGTTCGTATTCACGATGCTGTGAGCGAGTGGCAGTTACCACTACGTCCTCCATGGCTTCCAGCACCCGGACGGTCAGTCTGACTGTTCCCAGATCCACCGTCTGATTCACCACAGCCACGTTATCGAGCGTCTTGGTTTCAAAGCCTATGAATTGAAATCTGAGGGAATAATCTCCATCGGCGAGAGCGGAAAAGACGAAACGACCCTTTTCATCTGTGAGGGTGGTGTGCCAGCCTGGTATGAGGGTCATGTGAACTTCGTTAAGAGGATGTCCTTCCGGGCCTGTGACGACGCCTTCAATGGAATAGGTCTGTCCCGCCGTGGAGACTGCGAGTAAGAAAACAAGCGCTGTGGATTTTCTGATCAACAATTAATTCCACAAAATGTCGGGCGAAATGCTCGGAAGCCACCTACAGTTTTCGCTAGCATTCTCTCGGCCCGCTGACGTTTCTGGCACCCGCGTCCTCGAGCAATTCCCCAATCTCGTCGACTCTTTTCCGACTCTCCGCCCAGAAGGGAATCCGATTGGCGTTGGCTTGATGGTTTTTGTCTTTCATGAACACAATCCAGGCTTGGTCGGGCAGGGTCCCGTGGGCGGAAAAACCGTGCTTGTTCGTCCAGCCCTTTTCAAAAACGATGGCGGGGAGTATCTTCGAGTAGAACGCCCAGGCCTCCTGGAGGTTGTTGACCCGCAGGTCAATATGCTGAAAGGGATCCTTTTTCATTTTATTCTCTCCTTTTATGTTAAGTAACACCTTATCGATAGGCTTTATAATGGCGAAACTGACCTGAGGGTTCGGCTCCATGAGTTATCATGAAGTCGGTTCAGTCAGTCCCAGTGGCGGCTGGGCGGCGCCTTGTGCCGACAGCACCCAACTGCGTACAGTTTCGCCACTGCTCGAACGCGAAGCGTCCAAGCAGCTTGTTCCTATGTTGCGAAAGTGCAGGTTAGTGCTCCTATCAAGCGTGCTATACTGTACTACTCTTTTAACTCCGATACAATCACCATTTTGCCAAACTAAGGTTCGATCCCATCACTTTCATCCCTCTTACCGTGGCGCTCCGGCTTGGGTCCCGCCAGTAGGCGGATCTCCGCTCCGACTTGAATCTCGTTTTTTGGCTTAGATCACTTCGTGCCGCCGCGCCGCCTCAACAAACGCGCCGATAGCCCGCTCTAAATGCTCTCTTGTGTGTGCCGAGCTGATCTGCACGCGAATCCTTGCCTCACCCTTCGGCACCACGGGATAGGAAAACCCGATGACGTAGATTCCTTCTTCAAGCAGATCGGCGGCCATCTCCTTCGCTAGCTTGGCGTCTCCCAGCATGATGGGGACTATGGGATGCACACCGGGCTTGATATCAAAGCCGGCCGCTGTCATTTTTTTTCGGAAAAAGCGGGTGTTTTCTTCCAACCTGTCCCGTAACTTGGTCGTCTGCGAGAGCATATCGAGACATGCGAGGGTGGCGCATACAATGGCGGGGGCCAGCGTGTTGCTGAAAAGATAGGGACGTGATTTCTGCCTCAGGATATCTATTATCTCTTGCCGCCCCGACGTGAATCCGCCGCTGGCGCCGCCCAGCGCTTTGCCCATGGTGGATGTGAGGATGTCCACCCGGCCCATGACGCCGCAATGGTCAATAGATCCCCGACCGGTAGGACCGAAGAAACCGGTGGCGTGGGAATCGTCCACCATCAC
>DCAL01000070.1:0-1750 GCA_002311975.1 Fidelibacterota bacterium UBA1134
GCCATCCATATCACCGATGGCGGCACTGGGTACAACAGCCGCTCCCAGCGAAACAGGCCATCCTTGCGCAACCGTGCCGTCGGATTTGAAGGCATACAGTTTTCTATCGCCGGTACCCACCACGATTTCCGCTCCGGATGCGCCATCTACGTCCGCGATGATGGGAGAGGACGGCAGCTCCATATTCGTGATGGGGAATCCTTCAACCGTGGTACCGTCTCCGTGCCACGCCGCCACGCCTTTGACGGTAGCCACCACCACTTCCACGCGCCCGTCTCCCTCCAGATCACCGACGGCCGGCGATGGCGTTACCATGTTGTGTGACGCAATACCGATCACTCTCACATCTTTACCATTTCCCCCCCCCGCCACATCTGTACCATTGGTCTCGAGAGCGAAAACTTTGTTTTCCTCCGACACCGCCACGATTTCCAGTTCACCATCGTCATCCAGGTCCGCAAGCACGGGGGAGGCGGAGAACGGTCCCGGTCCCTTGAATATCAAGGCGCTGTCGAGACCGGCATGTCCCCATATGGTGATGGTGCCGCTTCTGGTTGAACGGTTTCCGCCGCAGGCAACGATTTCAGACTCCGGGTCATCGTCCAGATTGCCGACAGCCACCGTCGCGTAAAGTTGTCCCCTGCCGGAACCGGAGCCGGCCACTTTGGGCCACCCCGATTTCAGCGTGCCGTCATGTTCCCATACATAGACGCCGCCGTTCTGATCCATGGCGATAACTTCCAGCGCGTCGTCCTCGTCTACATCGGCCAATACGGGAGAAGAGAGGACGGCGGTTGTAGTAAGATGAGGGGTGGGCCAGCCGGGCACCGGATCGGGCCGACCGTCGCCATCGGAATCCTGAAGGCGCCACGCATAGACTGTCTCCGGAACAGACGCACCGCGCGCCGTAACCACCACCTCCAGTGTACCGTCATTTTCCAGATCACCCACAGCGGGACTGCCCCAGATGCTGGCGCCTATGCTGGCGAATTCATTCAGCGTCAAAGGGTTGTTATCCCAATCGAACAGATCTGAAGCGTCGTGATTGAAGAGATAGAGTTTTCCACCCAATGTCCCCATGATGATTTCCAGATCGCCGTCTTCGTCCACATCAGCCAGCGTTGGCCCCGCCCTCACCAATGTACTGAGATTTACAGGCCAGCCGTTAGAAATTGTCTTCTCTGTCCAGGTTGCCACCGTCTCGGACGGAGAACTTTGGTTCCCCGAGGAATCGACCGCTGACACTCTGTGATAATACAATTTGTCGGGGAAGAGACCGGTGTTTTCATAGGTTGCGCTGCCCCTGATGGGGTAATCAGTGATCTTGGGGAACGGCCCGGAGAATGAGCTACTTCGATAAATATGATAGCCGGCCAAATCTTTCTCAATTGAGGGATTCCAGAAAAGGGTGATGCTCTCTTTCTTAGGTTCGAACTTCAGTCCGTCAGGCGGAGCCGGAGCGACTGCATCAATCCGATAAATATCTGTCTTGCCGTAGAAATCCGTTAGAGTCATTTCAAACATTACCTGTGACAGATCGTCTGCTCTCAATCTAAAGGTGCCGTCTTTGGCTCCGCCGGACTGGAAGTCACCGAAGTTGTGGCTCTTATCTTGAATCTCAGCCTTGCCGGTCACGATGTTCAAAGTTGCTGAGACATCTCTTGCAGCGCCGCCGCCTTCATTCTGCAAGCTGACCATGCAACGGTAGAAAGGCGCCTCGCCCGAAAACTGGGTGGAAATATGATGTACA
>DCAL01000070.1:1767-5166 GCA_002311975.1 Fidelibacterota bacterium UBA1134
TCTGGCCACCTCAACTAACAACGAATCTCCCCACGTGCTACTGTTGTTGCTGATCATGAGTGAAAACGGAATCTCGATGCCGTCAGGAGAATCGGCGCTGACAGTTATTTCGAAGCGGGCGTAACCTGTATCTACAGGCGCAATGGAAGTCAGCATCAGGGTCGTATCGGAGTTGAGAGTCACGTAAGGTGATGAGCTACTCATGACCACACGAATGGGTTGATTCGCGCCGGCTTTCCCGCCATTGATGATGACCGCCTCGAGGCGAACCTGTTCTCCGGCATTCAAGATTCCATCCCCGTTGCCGTGTTCGCCGTCATCGATGCTGTAGCCACTCCAGTAGAGATGAGACTCTTCGGTGGTCTGCACCTCAAACTGTCCAGTATAGGGCACGAAGTCGTGAGCCGTAACGGTAAGATTAACAACGCCTGTACTGTGGAGGGTGATCGTTAGCGCTGTCATTCCCGCTTCATCAGTAACGCCCGTGGCGTAAACTTCCGCCTCTTTGGTCAGGCATACCACCGCACCGGCGACAGGCACTGTTTCACCATTGACTGTGGTGCTTATGCCAAGTGAGATATCGGATGTCCCTACCTCAATCGCCGAAGGTGCTTCAACTGAAAGGGTGGCAGGAATTCTGGTGAATATATCGAGTTCGGGATCACCTAAGAGGAGATAACTGAGAAAGACTTGCTGGCGTACTCTGGTCTTGATCATAGGAATGGCCGGCAACTGAGAATTGACGAAAGCGGCCCCTAACCGGGCGCCCTTCTCCTGAAAGATCAGCCTGAAGAACTCTTCATTCTGCACGATGGATAAGGATGGGTAGTCGAGCCATGTGCTTCCGATGTATCCGATGCCGCCGCCTGATGGATTGAGCATGAAGTGTTCGGAGAAAGAGTCATCGTAACTGATATCGTTGGTATTGCACGTGATACTGCAGAAAATGGAATAGTTTCCGCTGTTGCTGAGAGCGTCCATGTCGGTGTATTCCAGAGCCTCTCCGGGGGGCCCCATAAGAATCCGATAAGCATTTGAGTGGCCCACATTGAAGATAAGGTTCTGCCCTTCGTCCATGGCGGATAGCGCCGCACTTCGATTCTGGTTGCCGTCGCTCTCATACAGTTTGGTCTTGATGAGCCCCTCCTGGGATACCTGTGAATCGACGCGCTCGCAGTAGTCTTTGCCGTCTCCGGCGCCGAGCCGTTCTCCCAGATAGAGGAGTTTGTTCTGGTGCTCGCCCAGTCCGCGCTCATATTCCAGAGTTTTGTTCACAAAGTTCTCAGTTTCTGCCAGCGTTTCAACCGGCGCTCTCCCCAGGAAGAGATCGGCATACAAGTCAACCTTGTCATTGGGATACTCACCCCAGAAACCGTCTCCGTCTGCGTTCCAGTTGCCATCAAGGGCGGCGTAGTACTGATCGCTGATGGCGGTCTCTCCGGCGTTCAGCCTTACGTACCGGACTGGAATGACGCTCACATCGCCACCCAGTAGAACCCACGTAACGCCCCACTTTTGATAGGCTTCCGTGAGGAAGTAGCGCAGTGTCTCCGCATCGTCGGCTCCATTAGGAGTGACGGCTTTGATTTCATTCATCGTCTTGACCACCGCAGGTACACCTTTGCCGGTCTTCCAGTCAGCCAGCAATTCAAACGCAGATTTCATCTCATCATTGGTGACAATCAGATAATCCACAGCGCTTCCTTCAAGGGACGGTAGCGGCTCCGGCTGGAATCCGCCGATTCGTTCTTCCTCAATGGAGGGATACACCTGTAAGGGACTGGGAGGAGTGTAGATTGGGAGGTCGTTACTGTTCAGGATGGCGCCTCTCATGATGCGTTCAAAACGGGAGCGGCTCGCCCGAGATTGTCGCAGCGGGCGTATTGTGGTTGTTGATTCAGCCGTGTAGTCGATAGCGAAAGAGATCTTCCTGTGGAAGATGAGCCTCTTTTCAGCCGGGATATACTGTAGTGGATAGACGAGCAGACTGACGATGCGGTATCCTCTCATGCTCCCGCTTGCAGTCAGTTGAACCGATTGCGACGGATAGGGATGATCAGCACTGTAAACTGTGGAATCAGGCGGCGTGAATGGACGTTGTTCATTAGGCATCCTAGGGTACTGGACGGGATAGACGGAGAAGTCGCCTTTCAGTTCGACACTTTCGGTGGAAACAGTCCTGACGCCTTTCACGACGGCGTCCGGAGGCAGAAGAATGGGCGTGGCCATTACGGGCAGCTGTGGTGCTCCGACTTCCGTTGAAGAGACACACCCCTTTAGCTGAAGGAGATCGTAACCGTCCTTCAGCAGTATAGTCAGATCAGCGCGGCTGAATGAGACGCTATGCAGGTCCGTGGAGGCGGAGAGATAGTTCGGAGTCATTGCTAGAAGGGGCGCTAAGCTTGCGAAGATTATCAGCGAATTCATCTGTTGCCTCAATGACATTATTAAAGTTAGACATTGAGGGCTCTATGAGCGAGGAGTTTAGGCGGCTGGAGGTCGGCTGATCTTCTCGAAAAGAACAGTCTGACGGGTCATGGTTTTCAGAGAGGGAAGGGATAAATGGTCACCGCCGCATCTGAACACGTTTTCGCTGCCGGCGTTATTCATCTTGCTACTCTGTATAATGAACATCTAAATTTCCACGCTATTCTAAACTTGAAATAGACCATGTTTGAGAATCTACAAGACCGGCTTGGTACAATCATCCGCAACCTTCGCGGTCTTGGAAAAATAACGGAAAAAAATATCAGCGAGACAGGACGAGAGATCCGCAGGGCACTATTGGAATCAGACGTTCACTACACGGTAGCCAAGGAGTTTGTCCAGAAGGTAATGGAAAAAGCCAAGGGGACGTCGGTCACGAATTCTGTTGTACCGGGGCAGCAGTTTGTCAAGATTGTTCGCGACGAGCTTGCGGCGCTCCTGGGCCAAAACAACGAACCGCTCCGGTTTGCCAAGAAACCTCCCACGGTGTTCCTGATGGCGGGAATTCAGGGCTCCGGCAAGACAACCACTGCCGCCAAGTTGGCGATCCGCGTGAAGAAGGAGGGGAAGCGGCCTTTTCTGGTGGCGGCAGATATCTACCGTCCAGCTGCTATTGAACAGCTTGAGATTCTTGGCAAAGAGATTGACGTCCCCGTATGGAGCCAAGGTCATCAGGACCNNGAAGCCGCTAATGAGAAGTACGATGTTGTCATTCTTGATACTGCCGGCCGGTTGCATGTTGACAGTGAGATGATGGAAGAAATCATCGCCATTGCCGAAGCGACCCGACCGACAGAAGTTCTTTTCGTGGCTGACGGGATGTCGGGGCAGGACGCCGTCAATTCAGCCCAGGCTTTTTCGGCGGCACTCGAGATTAGCGGCACCATTCTTACCAAAATGGACGGCGACGCC
>DCAL01000043.1:0-376 GCA_002311975.1 Fidelibacterota bacterium UBA1134
ATCCGAGGATCTTACAACATCATCGATGTGAAGACGGCTCGAATCCTTCAGAGTAAGTCCTTCAGCGGTGAAGCCAGTGAGGAGAAGGAATGGGCTACTTTCGCCGGAGATGAGCGGGCTCTCAGCTGGCGCACAAAGCAGCTTACCGGTCGCAGAGAAAAGCTGGTGCCGGTGGCTGAAGAGATGGTCAGCCGTGCCGCCAGCAATCTGGCAAAATCTCTTTCCGCCTCGCTGAGACAGTACGCCCGTTGGTCCCGCCGGCGCATTGACTGAAAACGGTTCTCCCGATTTGAAGCATTCCTATCTCGTCATCATCCCTGTCTATAACAGCGAAACGACAATTCTACCTCTTCTAAAACGACTGTCAGTCGCGAGG
>DCAL01000043.1:483-9189 GCA_002311975.1 Fidelibacterota bacterium UBA1134
GAATGACGGCAGTACCGACAACACCGGCAGACTCCTCACGGAGCAATCCTTAAACCAGTTGGCTCATAGGGAAAATAGGGGCAAGGGAGCAGCCCTTATGACCGGCATCAACTATGCGATCGATAACGGCTGTGATTATGTGGTCACAATGGATGCCGATCTGCAGCATCCTCCTGAATTCATCGGCCATCTAGTGAACGAGACGCGGCAGAAAGCAGTCATTCTTGGATGGCGGAAGGACTATTCCAGAATGCCTCTCCTTCGAATACTTTCCAATAGAATTACTTCACTGTTGTTATCCCTCCGTACGGGAGTGAAAATCAACGATTCCCAATGCGGCATGCGGGCTTTTCCTGCGAAGATAATCAGCGAATTGACTTTCACACAGCACGGCTTCCAGTTCGAGAGCGAATTCCTCATTAAGTCAATAATGGCCGGTTATGAAATTCTTCACGTTCCGATTGCCACAATCTACGCCAATGAAAAATCCGCCATGAGAAACATTCGCGATACTGTTAAATTCATCGCAATGTATTTCAGAAGTTTCTTGTGGTAAAATGTTTGGCTGGCTGAGAAAACTGTACGACTGGGTCCTCCACTGGGCGGAGACTCCGTACGGTCCGCTTGCGCTGTTCCTGCTTGCCTTCGCTGAATCGTCCTTCTTTCCTGTGCCGCCAGATGTATTGCTGATTGCACTTGCGCTTGGAGCGAGAAAACGTTCATTTCGCTTCGCCATGAACTGCAGCATCGCCAGTATCATCGGCGGACTGTTTGGCTACGGCATTGGTCATTTCCTCTGGTGGGAGGGGAGCAGTTATACGGCGGTGGCTCATTTCTTCTTCAACAATGTACCCGGCTTCACGGAACAGCTTTTCCTTCGCATACAGGAAGAGTACAAGATTCATGGCTTCATCATCATTTTCACCGCCGGTTTCACACCGATTCCCTTTAAGGTATTCACCATTACCGCCGGCGCCTTCGATATCAATATGCCGCTGTTTCTGTTGGCTTCCACACTCAGCCGCTCGGCGCGCTTCTTTCTCGTGGCGGGACTCATCCGGAACTATGGTGAACCAATTAATACTTTCATTGACCGCTATTTCAATCTACTCTCAATCGTTTTCGTGATTCTCCTTGTGGGCGGGTTCCTCCTCCTCAAGATCGTCTTTTGACTGTTATTCCACCTGAACCATCCCTAAGTTTACGCAGTCGTGTTTTCTCAGTCTAGGAGCATCAGAATACTGGAAAAGTGGAATACTGGAATCTTCACCGCACCATTACTCCTTCAATCCATTTCTCCACTACTCCACGGAAGATTCGGGGTGTAGCGCAGTCCGGTTAGCGCGCTGCGTTCGGGACGCAGAGGTCNNAGTTCAAATCTCCCCACCCCGACAATGATATTCCCTGATTCGATTGTGCGTCCCGACACGGAAGTGTCGGGATGGCCGGGAGTTCTCCCGACGAAATCGGGAGGCCACTCCGACACTTTTCTTGATCATCCAACATTTCAACATCAAATCCATATCTAATCTCTACAGCAATTCTCGCTTCGGTGGTCCTCGTCACCGCTGTCGTGTTCATCTTCTTATAGCACAGACGCAGAAAGAGACGAGCGGTACTGTTAGGGCCGGAGATATTTTCCGTGGTGTTCGTACCAGCGTCAAAAAAATCCGGAACCCTTACCATGGTTGTGAAGAATGTTCCTGCGCCTACGATGCAACGAACACATGAAATGTCTTCAGAGCAGGCCAGTGAATTCTACACGGAATACAAAGACCTTGAAGAATAACGGGTGGGTGTCCGAAAGCTCTATCAGGCGGGAATTCCACGAGATTGGCGGAACCCCGTGCTTTGTCTAGAAGCGACCGCCGCGAAAGGGCGACCAGAACAGAGAGATCGAAAACTTGATCTCTGAGCGGGAAAAAGCGGAACTTCGTGAAACATATTGTAGGCTGGTAGAGAACGGCAATCCGGGCGACATTTAGTAGTCTTCATTCTTAGAACGGTTCTTGCCGGAGAAAGAATCTGTAGTGTGCCCGGGAGGATTGGACTGCCCTCATTCGCCCTCATCTGTGGTTCGTTGCACAATTTGATCACCTTTGCTAGATTCCGTCTGATCCAAGACTTTAGTTCACCATGACAGCCTGATACATCATCTTTATCATCTATTTTTTCATCCTCTTCGGCATTGGGCTGGTCGCTTCCAGAAAGATACACGACCTGCGCGACTTCTATAGTAGGGGGTAAAAAGCTAGGATACTGGATTCCCGCATTGTCCACCCGAGCCACGGGGGAGTCTGGCTGGCTGCTCCTGGGCGTGACCAGCATGGGCGCCATTCTGGGCGTTAGCGCATTCTGGATCGTAATCGGAATGTATATTGCCGCTGTACTGTCCGCCGTCATGTCCACTGTGGACTCGCTCCTCGTCGTCGCCTCCAGCGCCGTATCAAGGAATTTCTACCAGCAGATCTTTCATCCTGAAGCACCGGACAGTCAATTGACACGCCTTTCATGAATCGTCACAGTATTGATGGCAATGTCTGCCCTCACCATCGCACTGATTGTGTCGGTCATCTAACCGGACAGAACCATTTTCTGGCTTGTTATTCTCGGCTGGTCTGGCATTGCCTCCACGTTTTGTCCCGTGATCATTCTTTCTCTCTTCTGGAAGGCTTATACCGAGAAAGGAGCCATCGCCTCAATGATCGTTGGGTTCCTGTCCGTTCCTCTGTTCAAGTTTGTGGTGCCGAGTCATCCTGACGCCGGAATCTACTTTGACAAATTGGATGTCATGTTCCCGTCAATTCTCCTGGAAATCACAGCTGGAATAGTTGTCAGCAAGTGGAGCGGAGGGCGTGCCGCACCGATGAATCTTTGATTGTTTCGCATAGCCCAATGCGCCTAAACTATGGGCAACAAAGTGATGGCTGTAGATTACGATCATAAGACAGTAGAAAAGAAGTGGCAAACCTTCTGGGAGGACAATAAGACCTTTAAGGCTGTGCAGGACCCCCAGAAGGAGAAGTACTACATCCTCGATATGTTTCCCTATCCGTCGTCCCACGGTCTGCACGTAGGGCACCCTCTGGGCTATATCGCCACAGACATTATCGCCCGCCACAAGCGGATGAAGGGGTTCAATGTGCTCCATCCCATGGGATGGGACGCCTTCGGACTTCCTGCCGAACAATATGCCCTTAAAACAGGCACTCATCCTGCCGAAACCACCGCCAGGAATATTGACAATTTCCGCCGCCAGATAAAGGGGCTGGGACTCTCCTACGACTGGGACAGGGAAATCAATACGACTGACCCCAACTATTACAGGTGGACGCAGTGGATCTTTCTGCAATTGTTCAAGAAGGGGCTGGCATACGAGGCGGAGGTGCCGGTGAACTGGTGCCCAGAATTGGGTACCGTGCTAGCGAACGAAGAGGTCATCGATGGCAAGTCCGAAAGGGGAGGGCACCCCGTGATTCGCGTCCCCATGCGCCAATGGATGTTGAAGATTACTGACTACGCCGAGAGTCTGCTGGCAGGGCTGAATGATGTGGACTGGCCCGAGGGGATCAAAGAATTGCAACGAAACTGGATTGGTCGCTCGGAAGGAGCTGATGTTGAATTCCATCTTCCATCGATCGATGAATCCATCACCGTCTTTACCACCCGGCCGGATACGCTATTTGGAGCCACATATATGGTTCTCTCTCCGGAGCATCCCTTCGTGGACCGGTTGACAATAGATGGGAAAAGGGGGGAAGCACAGGCTTATGTCAATGAAGCCGCCCGGAAAAGCGATCTTGTCAGAACTGAACTTGAGAAAGAAAAAACTGGAGTCTTTCTTGGAACGCACGCTATTAATCCCGTCAACGGGGAAGAACTTCCCGTCTGGATTTCAGACTACGTGCTAATGACCTACGGAACCGGCGCCATCATGGCTGTACCGGGGCACGATCAAAGGGATTGGGAGTTTGCTGGAGAATTCAACCTCTCCATTGTAGAGGTTGTAAAGGGTGGCGATCTTGAGACTGAAGCCTTTGTCGATAATGAGAACGGCGTTATGATGAATTCAGCTACTCCAGACGGATCCTTTTCATTGAATGGTTTGAAGGTGCCTGCCGCCATCCAGAAGATCACATCCTGGCTTGAAGAGACGGGAAAGGGGAGAGCGACGGTTCACTATAAGCTGCGTGATTGGCTCTTCTCCCGGCAGCGGTACTGGGGAGAACCTTTTCCGGTGGTGCATATAGATAGAAAACCGGCGCCCCTCAGCGAGGCAGATCTTCCGCTGGAACTCCCTGATCTTGAAGATTATCAACCGGCCGAAACCGGCAATCCGCCTCTTTCAAATGCCACCGATTGGGTCAATGTGACCTTCGAGGGGAAAAAGGGGAAACGTGAAACCAACACGATGCCTCAATGGGCGGGGTCGTGCTGGTATTATCTGCGCTTCATCGATCCTCAAAATGACGAAGTGGGGTGGGATTCCGAGAAAGAGAGTTACTGGATGCCGGTAGACTTGTACATCGGCGGTCAGGAACACGCCGTCTTACACCTTCTGTATGCTCGATTCTGGCATCATGTGCTGCACGATCTTGGCTACGTTTCAACGAGAGAACCGTTCAAGAAACTGATAAACCAGGGGATGATCCTTGGTGAGGACGGTTCCAAGATGAGTAAATCCAAAGGTAACGTCATCAATCCTGATGAGATTCTCGAGGAATACGGCGCTGATGCTATGCGTCTTTTTGAAATGTTCATGGGACCGCTGGAGAAGTCAAAACCGTGGAGTACAGCGGGCATGAAAGGCAGCCACCGCTTTTTGAAGCGGGTGTGGTCGATGATGACGAACGACGACGGAACACTGCGTGATAACATAGAGAGTGATGCTGAAATCGATGATGAGCTCAACAGACTGTTACATCAGACAATCAAAAAAGTAACCGACGATATTGAAGAACTGAAATTCAATACGGCCATTTCTCAGCTTATGACTCTTACCAATGCGATGAAGACGCGCCCATCATTGTCCGGAAATCTCGTCAAGACATTTATACTGCTCTTAAGTCCGTTTGCACCGCACATGTGTGAGGAGTTGTGGCAAAGGCTCGGTCATGCTGAAACTCTGGCTTACTCTCCTTGGCCTGAGTACGATGATGAGTTGGCTCGGGAAGAGCTCATCACAATAGCGGTACAAATCAATGGTAAGCGCCGCGGTGAGATCGAAGTAGCGCCCGGTGTGGATGAAAAGTCAGCCTTGATGTTGGCGCTGGAACAATCCAATGTTAAGCGATATCTGGATGGGAAGGACATCAAGAAGACGATTTTGGTGAAGGATCGCTTGTTAAGCATAGTTGTCTAAAACAGGGTCATTGTTTGCCACCGAAATATAATTGTTGTTTAGCGCAATCTGTCGGGCTAATTTTTCTAATAAGCTCATAGATAGGAGTTTGTACTTTCATACAACGACTCTTTCAGGGGGACTTTCCATGAAAAAGCTAGTGATTACTCTTCTCTTTCTATCCGTTGGTTTTGCCGGCGAAAATGATAGAACAGCTGCCAACTTTGCGAAAAATCAGCGGGGCTTGAAAAAGAAAATTCGAGAACAGATCAGGAAACATTCTGATCATGGTGTAAGCCGTTACTCTGATATTACGGCTGTGAAGTCGAAGACCAGACCGACGCCGCGCCATGGGATAGATCGGTTGGAAAGGGATAAAGATCCTCGGCGCCCTAAAGGCACGAGGAAGTATCGGCCGAACCCGCTACATTCGAGGTCTTCCAGTGAACTGTGGGGACGTTGGAAGGAGAATGATGAATTAGGGTCTGGAGATTTAACGTTGACTGTCGGTTCCAATCAAACCATCCCAAATCCTCTGCAGGCGCTCGCAATTCAATCGGCCAACGATGGTATCAAAGTCAGTGGAGACTTGACAGCCGACCTGGATTACCTGTTTTCACTGGAAGGATTCGTGAGCAATCGTGATCTCTTTTGGGACCTGGAAGAAGGGGGCAAGCTTCCGCTCGTGGGTCTAGTATTCTTGCCTGAGGATGACTTAGATATTCCATACTGGTTCCATCCTGTGGAAGCAGAGATCTGGATTCTGGATGAAAACTTTCAAGAGCACTATGCATTTCTTGATGATGAGACGTTAAAGAGAGTTACTATTACAACACAGGATGCAGTACCGGGAGTTCCTATGATGTACAGCATCACAATTGAAGACAGCCTGGAACTCTTCACTGAAGATTCTACGGAACATTTTGTGCTTAAAGGCGAAATTTCGCTTGATATGATTGATCTTTTTGCCGGCGTTCCCATACCTATTGACGATCCATCAGAAATCTTTGATTGGGACGACGAGGACGGTCTCTGGGTTGACACTAACTATATGGAATTCCTTTCGGACGGAACAGGTAGAGATATCTGGCATGTGTACGATATTGAATACGACGAAGAGTGGATTGACAGCACTGATTTCGTCTGGTCAACCTGGGATGATACGCTCTCCATAACTCAAGAGTATTGGGATTCGGAATGGAATGAGGACTCAGAAGAGTGGGAGGAAGTTCATTTATATGAGACTATTGAGGTCAACTATGATGTCTCTGATCAAGTCGCTACCTTTACTGAGAGCTTCGATTATTGCGAAGAGGAGGAATTGTCCCCATACGCATGTGGTGATTCCCTGGCGTGGGAGTTCCTTGTATTCGGTCTGAAGGATGTGGAATCTCTCGTAATGACGGAAACCATAGGCTACGATTATGACGGTGAGGTCGGCAAACGACCTGTCGAGGAGTCAACGCTGCCGCTGGTAGCAAACCGGCCCAATATGCCCATGTACGGCACGGCAGTTCTCGGAAACAGGCTGTACGGTCTGGGAAGGGGTGCCGCGGGCTCGGGACCACAGTATCTGAGAGTGTTTGATATATCCAATCCTGCATCGCCGAATGAACTGTCTGCTGTAACAACAAACTATTATGGGTGGTGGAGCGGCTATATTGCTGTCAAAGACAATGTTGCAATGGTAGAGATGTCGTATCCCGATGGCGGTCCACGATTCTATGATATTTCAAATGACAAGTTCGAAGAGCTGTCGGTGAGTTCAACCGTTACCGATGAAACAGTCTGGGGAATGTATCTCCACGGCAACAATCTTTATGTGAACAGGTATGGAAAGGGATTCCGTGTCATTGATGTAACCGATCCAAAGAACCCGTCACTAACCGCGGATGTAGGCATGACAGCTTTTTATGATGATATTAATCCGTGCGACATTGTTGCCAACGATTCCTATATCTTTGTACTGGACTACAGCGGAGGTGCTAACACTGACTTCTGCAGTGACTACGCGATACTGAGGGTTCATAGTGCAACATCGCCGTATGCTGAGGTCGCTCATTTCGATTTTGGCGAGGCGGAGCGGATTGCGCTAAGCGGTAATTACCTGTTTGCTGAATCATGTGCTAAACTGAAGGTATATGACGTTCGCGATGGTACCGCAATCTGGGAAGTCTATGCATCTGATGATCCGGACTATGATTACGGCTCAATCAATCAAGTCGAAGGTGAAACCGTAATAGACGGCAACTATCTCTATGTTGCCACGGGAGAGTATGACGGTTCGAGTGCCATGGGCGTCCACGTTTTTGACATTTCCGACCAAACGATGCCTGTATATGTGGCAAGTCTCCCCGCAGGTCTGCGTGACGGTGAGGGTGGTACTTTCGCCTATCCCGTTCGATCTGTGTCGGCAGGTTCTGGCCATGTGTTTGTTCCGCAGCAGTCGGATCAGTTGTTCGAAGGAGATTTGAACGTGTATGCCATGAATTTTGCTCCTGAGCCATTCAGGTTGCTGCTGCCCGGCGATGATATATCTATAGAGATTACGGCAGAGAATGCGTGGACAGATTCGTTAGTGTTCGCATGGGAATCGGCAAAGGATCGCGAGGGTGATGATATTACCTATGACGTTCAGTTCACCGAAGAACTTGGACCCCTCTATTGGCATATCTTTGACGTCTGTGACGAATCGAAGAACGTCTGCAAGGTAGCCTATCACAGGATCAAAGATTTCATGACTATAGAGGGATTTGAAACTGCCGATGGTGCCTGGACGGTGGTTGCATCAGATGGCGCGTCCAAGACCTCTCCTTCCAATGGACCCTTTCGGCTAGTTATCAATACCGGTGCTTTGAGCCTAAGTGAAGACCAGATATTGCCGGATAAGTACACACTCCACGCCAACTTCCCTAACCCGTTCAATCCTTCAACAGCGATTAAATATGACTTGCCGCAGCAGAGTAAGGTGAAACTGGTGATCTACGATGTGATTGGGAGACGGATAAAGACGCTTGTAGCGCAGACAGAGAACGCTGGGTTCAAGAGGGTTCAGTGGGATGGCAATGATGAACTCGGAAAGCCAGTGGCGGCCGGCATCTATATCTACAGGATAGAGGCAACTGACTTTACGTATGCCCGAAAGATGCTGTTGTTGAAATAAATGTAGCCGAAGCGATAGCTACAAGAAAAAGGGCAACGATCGTTGCCCTTTTTCTTGCTATTTGCCACACATGGGTTAAATTCCTCACTCGTGCATAACGGCACGAATACCGTTCCCTTCATCAAGAGCCGGCCTATCGTCGACAGGATCCCAGAGTTTCATCGAGAAAGGATCGACCTCTGAGCATCGTGTTATAGTTTGT
>DCAL01000058.1:0-3412 GCA_002311975.1 Fidelibacterota bacterium UBA1134
CCGAAAGAATCGTCAGGAGGGTCGACTGTCAGATTTTCTTCTTCGATGTTCTCAATACCCATCTTCAGTTGTTTCTGTGGAGAGGTAACTTCGGGGCGTACTGAAATTCGAAGTATGTCATCGACTTTGTCATATCGTTCCGCGGTACCGGTCGCGTCCTTGCTGAACACGAGTTGCCAATCATCATGGTTCACGGGGTAGACATAGAAGCCGTAGGTTCCAGCGCCAAGACGAAGGTTATTGACTTTAACGTCTTCTTCAAACGTTATCGTCGTTTTCTCGTTGTTACCAAGAGTCCAATTCTTGTTGAACGGAACACGTTTTCCCCATGTTTTTCGCCAGTTCACGGTAGGTTGAGAATACGAAATCGTAATCGTCGAGTTACCAACCATTTCGGACACTTCGGCTCGAGGGGCCCCCGATTTCCACCATTGTTGGGCGTCTACCTCCTGCGATGCCAATAGGGCACCGAGCAAGACGATATAGGAGTGCTTGATGGCAAATCTCATAAGTCGGTCCTCCTCTTAATCATAAATACCATCGTAGGTCAGCGAATATGTTTGAAAGTCTTTCATAGAGGTTAGCTCAGGTAAGGGGAATGATCGTATCGACCCCCCCAATTTCGTGTACCGGAACACCCATGATATCCATCATCGAAAGGTATACGCCTTCGGCTGGGCCGTCAGGATACTCAAGGAGGCGGCCTGGAGAAATTTTGCCACCGGCCTTGCCCGCAATTAGCATGGACAAGTTGTACGAAAGGTGTTCATTGCCGTCAGTGAAAGGCGAGCCGTATAAAATCATGCTGTGGTCGAGAAGTGTCCCGTCCCCTTCTTTGATTTCCTTGAGCCGGTTCAGGAAGTACGCTACCTGTTCTTGGTGGTACTTGATGATCGTGCGGTACTGGTCGTACTTGACCTCCTTTGACGACCATGAGGTATCGCCATCGTCATCTTCGCTGTTGCCTGAAATGTCCCGCCAGTGGGATATGGCGTGCCACATCCCCTTCACATTGGGGATGTAGTCGAAGTAGCGATTGCTTTGCTCGTGATCGAGCATAAATGTGGCGACGCGCGTCGAATCGGTCCAGTACGCCAAGACCATCATGTCGAACATGAGGCGCAGGTAGGCCCCATGGTCTTCAGGGATGCCCTCGGGTGGTTGCGGGAAGGTCGATGCTTTCTCGCGCGCAGACGCGCGTGACTCGCTGGCCATCGCGCTCATTTGCTTCTCGATGCTCCGCACCGCATCGAAATACTCGTCGAGACGGTCTTGGTCCGCCCGCCCAACGCGTCTCCGAAGACTATTCGCGTCGTTGAGAACGGTATCCAGAACACTCTGTATTTGGCTAGAGTCCTTATTCTGCATGCTCAGACCCGTCAATCGATCATAAATTGCACGTGGTTCCGTTTCCCGAGGTACAGGAGTCGACGCATTGCGCCAAGAGATGTTGTGCCGCAAGAGCGATTTGCTAAACGACCCCTCAGGCTTGGAAATAAGCTCGAGCGATGGAAAAGGTGTCTCATCACCTATTTTCCGGGCGACAATCTGATCCATCGAGGGCGCACCGGCTTGCTTTAATTGGCCGATTCGATCTCCCTCGATGCAGGGACGCACGAGCCAAGTCGCCGCGGCGCCTGGATGACTCCCTTTGGTTTCGCTCCCTAACCCTGAAATGAATTGCACGTCGTTCTTTAGGGGTTCGAAGGGCGACATCCACTCGTTCATCTTGACCAAACGGCCATCCTTAACTTCGGGTCGCCAAGCGTCTGTCGGAATACCATTCGGCATGTAGATACAGCCCATGCGTAGTGGAGGAGCGATCTTCGCCGCCAACCGTGCGGAACGTGGCGTCATCGCTTCTAAAAACGGGAGACCGAGGAATGTGCTTACTGCGCCCGCGGCCCCGCGCAGAAATGTTCGACGAGATATGTGCCAATTACTCATAGAGAACTCCTTCTTAAGGTTAAAAAAATCACAGTCTATGGATTCTTGCGATACCGAAACGGTTCACTGAGTACGATTTCATGGATGAGCGTCCTTGCCTGAAAGCTCTCGTTTTCCAGTCGCTGGAGAATGGTGTAAACAGAGCGTTCATCGGGGAAGGTCAGATCCCGGCTTAATGCATACGATAGTAGTTTCTTGGTCAAGTGCCTAATAAAAGTATTACTCTTTTCCTCCAAAAGAAACCGCCTTAGATCCGTCGCGCCATCTAGGGTTTCACCATTCCATAGTGTAGTGAACGTATTCTGCTCGTCCGTTCGCAGGCGTCCCACAGCGTCGTACTGCTCAAGTGCTAGGCCATAGGGGTCGATTTTATCATGGCAGCCCGCGCATACAGCCTGACTCCGATGGGCTGCCAGCAGTTCGCGCAACGAAGCACCAGAGTTTTCAGCTTCAGCGGGAAGCGGCGGGACACTTGCTGGCGGTGGCGGTGGCGGTTCGCCCAGAAGGACATCGAGCACCCACTTACCTCGAAATACGGGGCTTGTCCTGCGTGGAGAAGATGACACGGTCAGAACGGCGGCCTGAGTAAGTAATCCGCCGCGGTTAGAATCGCGCAGCTGAACTTTCTGCCACTCAGGTCCTGTTACTAATTCTTCATATCCGTAGTGGGCAGCCAATTCCTGATTCATAAATGTGGATTGATCATCTAACAGTCGAAGCAAGGAACGATTCTCGCGGATGATGTCGCCAAAAACCATGACGCCTTCTTGCCGCATAGCCGCCATTCGGGATTTGCTAACTTCCGGAAAACGGTCCGCGTCAGGCCTAAACGTGTCGCCGAGACCCTCGGTGCGAAGCCATTGCACGACGAACCTTTCAAAAAAGCGGATTGCTTTATCGTCTGCCAACATCCTGTCGGTCTGCCGCAACAATTCGTCCGAATCGACCAGACGGCCAGCTACTCCGGCGGACATCAGCTCCTCATCCGGTGCGCTTGACCACAGGAAGTAGGATAATCGACTCGCCATATCAATACTAGAAACTGCATATAGTTCTTCCCCGAGGGGGGTCTCTTCACTGCGAAGCAGAAATGAGGGTGACGACAACGCCGTCACGATCGGCACCTGCATTGCAAGGTCAAAAGGGACATCGGCGTCGAAACTCTCCAGGAAAAGAGTCAGATACCGAGTGGTTTCATCTTCTGTTGGTGGACGACGAAATACCTTACCAAGAAAGCTATCGAGCACCTCGGCGGCTGCGTGGCGCCCCGTGATGATCTCGGGTCGGGGCGATTCCTTACCGGGATGCCAATGGAAAGCCGCTTCGGGCAGTCCCTCATAGTGACGGCCGGCCGTGTAATCGAGGATTGTCTCTTCGGAAAACGCCTTGGAATAGAACCGAAGATCTTCAATTCCCGGGTAAGAAAATTGCTCTTCCAATGCTTCTTCCTCCCGCTCCTCTTCTT
>DCAL01000058.1:3549-11059 GCA_002311975.1 Fidelibacterota bacterium UBA1134
GCGCTCTTCCTTTTTCCGTGCGGCCTTCCCAACTTTGAAGAGGTGATTATCCAAATCAGGCTTGCTGAAATCAGTGACACTGGCCAGCAATCGACCGTCAAGGAATAGCGAAGCCCGATGGTCTTGAACGCTCAGCGCGATCGAGTGTGCATTGTTGTCATCGAGATTAAGATCTTCGATCCGCATTTCTCGGCCAGGAATCTGATACGTGATTGCCTCTTTCCCGAAAGAGAGCTGCTTAGAACCACGCGTGAACCCAGAGAGAGGTGTGGACTTTATAAAGATATTACCACTTGTTCCCTTGACCTGGGCTAACACGGTGAAATCCCCATCGCCCATATCAAGCTTACGCGCCTGTTCGCTGGTTGAAACGTAAAGTGCCTTCTCCTCGACGAACGGTGGCGTAGGTTGGACGAACAGCAGACGGTTGAACGCAGCCGAATCAGACCAAACCGCATTAACCGTCGTGTTCGCGGCCGTCAGTGCGCGTTCGAACCACAGTGGCTCAATGGTGAGCGTGGCGGCATCGTTGTCGAAGGCGTCCCCTGCGACTTGATCCGCGGGTAGCACATCCGCCGGGCGTGCATCGATACCGAAGAGGTCTTGCACCGTGTAGTTATATTCGTGACGGGTGAGGCGGCGCGGGGGAAGGAACCCCGGGTCGCGCGGAATTCGGTCGACATCCACGTTTTCCAAGGTGTGACTCAGCCACTTAATCAGACGCGCTCGGATGGATTCCGGAAGCGGGGGCTCCGTGTCGGGGGGCATCTTTTCCCGTGTGAGCATGTCGAGCACTTTGACGTAGGTGTTTCGATACTTCCATACGTCAAGGTCGTCACGCAGGTCCGAAAAATCCATGCCTGCCTTCGTGACCTCGCCGCCGTGGCATTGTTCGCAACGCCGCCCTATGAGCCCCACGGCGCGCGCGGTGTCTTCGGACTGAGCATACGACGACGCCATTGCCATGAGGTAGGCAACTAAGGCTAAAGCCAGCGTCTTTATAAAGGATCCTCTTCGCATCATCTTGCCTTTAACGACACTCTAACTTCCTGGTAAAGGTCAATTGTATAAAATCAATAGTCAAGGTTTATTTTCAGCTACCGCAACTTTGTAAACTGCCCCATCATCTCTTTCCAATTTGTGAATAGTACTCCTTCTTTCTTGAGGAATTCCATCACTTCCGGATCGGAGAACATCTGTGCCTCACAGACGCGTTGCTGCCACGAGTTGGTGATCCGTTTCAGAGAGGGCGTCTCGATGGACGGGTGAAATATGATCTCCGTGATTCCCGGCTTCAGGGATCAAACCAGTTCATAGAATTTCTCCTTTTTCTCAGCGTAAGTATCAGCCCCCAGCATGGAATGGAAATCGTCCAACTTCGGCAGACGATAGTTCAGCCCCAGTTCGATCATCCGTTCATCGATTGGATAGCCTTGATCCCGGAACCGCTCTACCACCTCTGGTGTAAACTCGATCGCCATGGCAGGAATTCCGTACTCTGTCGCCACCCTGAAGTAAGCCTCCGTGAAAGCAGCGCTGGCGTAAAGTGACCCCATGTGGGTATCCAAGTGACCGGGGCGGATTCCCCGTGTAATGGACCGCTCCACTTGTGCCCGGATCTCCTTCTCCACTTCCGCCGCCGATGCGTGCTCCACCACATCGATTACCTCGCGCCACAGATAGCCATCGGGATCGAGGAGTCCCGGCACATTTTGTGGATCCGCAACAGGTCCCCAGCGGTAGTGTTTCCATTCGCTGGTGAGTACCAGGTGGAGACCGACATCTTCTTCGGGGTTCTCCCGGTACCAAGCGGCAATCTCATCAAACCACGGGCACGGCACCATGGCTGAGGCCGACTGGATGAAATCTCCCGTGAGGTAACTCTTTGCCGCAACATTCGCTTCATAGCACATTCCGATGTCGTCGGCATGCAGGATCAATACGCGCTTTTCTTTTGGATAACCGAGTCTCTCACCCCATGTGGAGCCGGCTTCCGACCTCTCGGAGCTGCCTCCGTCGCACGCAATGAACAGCCCCAAAACGAGTATGCCAGCAAAGCTTCGCGCCACGATTCCTCTTCATTCAGCGTCAATCAAAAATCGCCGGAAAAAATCGTCCATGTGATACTGGAAATATTCGTTCACAGATACCACGGCATCCATCATATGCACCCACCCCTTCAGTCGGTGATATTCATGCGGCACACCAACTTCCTCCAATTTAGCGGCAAGGAAATCGCCCTGCCGGATAGGAACAACCTTATCGCTCGTCCCGTGGAAGATCAGCGTAGGCGGATCGTCCGCTGTGACATGAGTGATGGGTGAGGCGGTGACGAACAGTTGAGGATCTTTGAGATACGATTTGCCCAGGAATTCCTGCACAGCCTCGCTCCGTTGCCCGATCGGTGTTGTCAGATCGACAGGGCCGTAGATATCGACAACCGCTTGAATTGCACTGGACTCCGCCTCATTCTCGCCGCCGGCAGACTCCTCCCCTTCTTGCGAATAGGCGACCATGAGAGCAAGATGACTCCCGGCCGATCCGCCGATGAGGGCAATCCGCTCAGGATCGACCATCAGCCTCCCGGCGTTGGCCCTGATCCACCTCACCGCCTCGCGGACATCAGTCATAGCCGCTGGGAATTGCGCCTCGTGGGAGAAACGATAGGAGACTGAAGCTGTCACATAGCCCCGCTCGGCGAAAGCGATAAGATAGACGAGATAATCTGACCGCTCCCCGTGGCGCCAACTGCCGCCATGAAGGAAGATCAGACAAGGTGCCGGCTTTAACTGTTCTCTGTTGCGATAGAGATCCAGAGCCAATTCTCGACCTCTGACTTTCCGGTACACAAGATTCTTCTGTTCAACTAAATGGGGCGGCACTTCCGGATCGAGATTGACAATATCTTCCACGCCCACAAAAATAGCCAACTCCAAGAACCTGAAGCTGTAATACCCTCGCGGCGGTGCGGGACCGTCTCCAGCCATCAGGAGCGAAGCATTGATCAAAATGAGAAAGAAGGCTTTTCTTGATCTGTTCGACACTTCATTTTTATCTGACATCAGGGAAGAATCTACCTTTTTCATCCATAGCGAGCACCTGTTGAACATCAGCCGCGAAACCGCCGCGGTACGTTCCGGGAAGATGCGCATACGACGGCCGAGATAGGCGCCGAGAGATACGGTTCCGAAAAGGTAGATAACGATTATGATGTAATCGATACGTCCTAGGACCATGGTGATGTGCGATCTATTTCAGAGAAAGTCAGGCTGCATCCAGAGGATGCCAGGCGTCGGGTAGCTATTGCTCATATGCTTTATCAAGAAACGATAAGATAATACCACATCACATGACAATAAGTCCAGCCCAAATTCCCCGTCTGTCGCTGAACCCGCTGTGCCAGGTCACTGACAACGATAGCAAACCATTGGAGAAGTGCGATTGTTCGAGATCTTTTTGGACAGCACTGAGCGTGAGAGTAGAAGGATGGTTGTCCCACATCAATGAAGAGTGGAATTGGCGACGGAAAGATTAATTTCCTAAATTCATACCTCATTGTGAAGACCTACCGTCAACTTGTCCGGGATACTGCTGTGCATTCTCTCGTTATCCTGATCTTCATCCTTCCTCTCGGCTTTCACCAACCTCCCGCCATCATGGATGCCTTGACCGGAAAGGTTGCTGAAGGTTTCTCGATTCACGTTTCTCCCATCCGAATACTGCTTGAGCCGCTGATTGGACCGCTCCTGTTCTACCTCAGGGCCGTTCGACCTATCGCTGAGTTTGCTTCCCTCTTTGTATGGGCTACGGTTCTGGTGCTGGCATGGAATCTCTTTCAACGCCAGTCCGACGGAAACTCCCTCAGAAGAACCTTCTTCACGTGGTTCGTCCGTATTCCGCTGGCGTTTGGCCTCTGGACGGCGCTTCTTCTTCTGATCATCTTTGTCCCCCTCCCAAGCAACACCATTGTAAACCGTACAGCCGACCGCATACTGGTGAACATCCACGCCCACAGCTACTTCAGTCACGACGGTCTCTTCTCGCAAGCACAGCAGATAGGGTGGCACAAACGGAACGGCTTTGATGCCTTCTTTATGACTGATCACAACCACCACTCGAAGACACTAGAACTCATCGAAAAACAGAATAGAGGCAAAGTTTCTCAGTCTCCCGCAGTTTTGTGCGGCGAGGAGTTTTCCGGCAGCAATCATATGTTGCTCCTGGGGCTGACGCACGATTTTGCGAGCAGGGGAATTGCCGAGACCCAGTTGATCGACTCCGTTCACGCCCAGGGCGGAGTAGTCATCGTGGCCCACTGGTTTGAGAGGAGACAGAATCCTATTGCTTACTATGTGAAGATGGGTACAGATGGGTTCGAGATTGAGAATCAGAACAACCGCGGATATGCCGACAGCCTCAGAATCGCCCTCGCCAGCGCGTGCCAGTCCAATGGACTTCTCATGATGGGATCATGCGACTATCACGGCTACGGTTCCGCCGCCTACACCTGGAATACCCTCACAATCCCGGAGTGGAAAACGCTCTCCCTTGGAGAAAAGAGGGATGCTGTGATGGAGATCCTGAGCTCGCGCAAGAGCGCCAAGACTCAGCTCCTTATCTACAGAGACCGGCGGAAAGATAGCCGGCAGCTCGTGGCCTTAAGTCCTCTTTTCACATGGGTAGACTACTTCCGGAGTTTGAGTCTCCTCCAAGTGGGTTCATGGCTTGGCTGGATTGGACTGGGACTTTGGATGAGAAAGATGAAAGCCATCATCTCTTTAAGGCGGTGGTTAAAGAAGAAACCGTACCGCCTCGAGAATTTGATTTCGTTCATATCCGGCAGCTGGATTCTTTTCATCGGATTGTTCAATCTATCCAGAGCATCAAGCCTCGAAGGGTTCAACGAGATTTTTCTCGAGTTTGGAATCACCTTCTCACTTCTTGGAGCCTTTTTTCTGCTGTATCCACTCGCACTTATGCTTGCCGTTCGGTACGGCAAAAGGTCATCAGATCCGTAACCGTTAACTATTCTCATGGAGGAAAATATGGAAAGCAACAAGTGGACAGTCCTTGAAAGAAACCGCTGTTCCAAAAGGAGGCGTCTGTTCCCGAGAACTTCTTTGTGCACCTTATTTATCATATTCTTCGGCACAGGAACTGCAATCGGTCAGACACAGAAAGTGGCCACGCACTATTCATTGGGTTCAGCCGAAGTCCCCGCCAAGGTACTAAAAAAGGCCCGAGCGAGAATCTGGAAGGGAAATGAGCGAGGCCCCGTAGAAGACCTCATGGTGTACGGGGAGGAACGGTCGGGCACCGTCTGACTTGGGAGTGACGAGGGAGCCGTGCGTTTTGACCGCAAAGCCGAACATCGCTGGGATCGCTGGCAGTACTCCCGCGGCCGCAGGTGGTTGCAAGACAACCAAGTCCAGAACATCTATATCCAAGAAAAAGGCGACGTTCGAGAGGTGTGGATTCGGACCAAAACGGGTATGTCACTCATCGAGTAGCGGCCCATGACGCTGGAAGAGAAGGCCGCACATTATGAAAAGATGATCGATGACAGACACCTTCGCCACGGCTTCGTCTCCAGCTGCAGGATTCTTGCTCCCGGCAACATCTCAACGAGTCAGACCGCGGATACAGACAATGACGGTCTCTGGACGGCCATGTATCTGGCGGCGCAGGCATACCGCTACGCCGTAACCGGTTCGGAGGATGCGCTCCAGAAGGCACGCCGCTCCATGCGCGCCCTCGTGAGGCTAGAGGAAATTACCGGCATTCCCGGCTTCTTCGCCCGCTCGTTCAAGTCTGTAAATGAGCCGCCGCCGGGAGGCGGCGAATGGCACCCCACCCCTGATGGAAAGTGGCTCTGGAAAGGAGATACCAGTTCCGACGAGGCCGTGGATAAACAGTAACGGCTCCCCTTCTCCCTGCATCTCGTAGAATACGTTGATCCCGCCAGCTTCCACTTTTGTCATCATAACCTCCGGAACAGATTCTCAAGCTTGCACGTTAATCCGAATATGACTTATCCATGGTGGTGATCAACCTTAGCAGCGATTCGTATACGCGAACCAAACTGCTGAGACTCACCCACTCATCAATGGCGTGTGCACCGTGACCGATGGGGCCGAACAGGACGGAAGGAATCCCAGCCGCGGCGCCGAGGGCTGAGTCAGCCCAGTACGACATCCCTTTCAACTCCGCGGAAGGAGCGGCGGACTGAAGGCGGCGTATGATTTCCACCGCCGCATCAAGACTGTGCGGCGGGCGGTAGAACAGTTCTCTCGCCGCGACAGAGTGCTTCCCCGGAAACGCATCCGCGGCGCCCGCAACCCGTTTCAACTCATCACTGAGACTTTTCCTCTCTTCTCCCGGTAGTATCCTTCGCTCCCACGTCAGCTTCGATTCAGCCGCAATCACAGGCAGAGCGGAGCCCCCTTCCACGGTTCCTATATGGAGTGTCGCGTATCCCAGAAGAGGATGCAGCGCACGATGGTGGAGCTCAGACTGGATCTTGGCAATCTCCGCTATGGCAGACCCCAGAGGCTGTGCCGCATCAACTCCTTCCTGCGGCAGCGATCCGTGGGATGCCTTGCCGGTGATCGTCATCTCATACCATGCGAATCCCTTGTGACAGATGCCGATCTGTTCTTCTGTCGGCTCCATGAAGATGCCGGCGGCTGGCGGCTGGGAAAGCGTCGGCAGCCAGTTCTCTATCAGCCGCTCCATGCCGAGACTCAAGTCTTCTTCATCGGCCACAAACGTCAGATGTACATCTCCCGGAGGCAAATGATCCGAGAAGTGTTCCGCTAGTGCCAGCATAATCGCCGCACTGCCTTTCATATCGTAAGCGCCCCGGCCGTAGAGTTTATCTCCTTCCCGCCGCTGAGAGAAGGGATCGTCCATATCCTCAGTTCCCACCACGTCCATGTGCGCATTCAGGAGAACGGACTGTGCACTGCCCGCTCCGGAAATAGTCGCCACCACGTTCGCCCTTCCTGAACCGATATCCTGCACGGTCGGCTTCAGTCCCGCTTTCGTCAATTCAGATACGATGAATTCAGCGACACCCTTTTCACCCGGCCCCGCATTCCACACCGGATTGACAGAATCACGCGCCACTAACTCCCCCAACAGTTGTTCGAGACGGTCTCTCATCTGTCCCTCTAACTCTTTACGTCTTGCACTTCATAATCCACAACCCTCATCTCAGACCTGACGCCGTCCAGGAACTCAATTAGCGCCAAATGCTGAGGGTGTTTCCTGTATTGCTCAAGAGCTTCCCAATCAGCGAATTCGCTGTACAGGACGACATCGGATGAAGCACCGAGTTCAGTCACGTTGATGCCCACCTCGAGAGAACAAATTTTAGGGATCACTCCAACCAATTTCTCCACCTCGATTTGAGCTCCAAAGCGTTCTCCTCTTTGCTTCGCCCTTCACTCTCTTCATGAAGGCGCCACATGATGATATGCTTGATTATGATTTTCCTTCTTCAGGTTTG
>DCAL01000046.1:0-1722 GCA_002311975.1 Fidelibacterota bacterium UBA1134
GTTATTGTTTAAAGCCGCTTTTAAGTAAAGTAATTCAAGTATATATAATCACAATAATAACTAACCAAGTTAAAGTATATATAGGCAGACTTGACTATGAAATCTGCAACCAATACCCCAATAATTCCGCTAAGAGTGATAGCTATTGAAGCTTTTCGTAATGACGAAGATTGGACAAAGGTTTATAAAGCATCGAGAAAGAATGGACCTATTGTAAAAGTGATAATAAGCCAGCTTATGAATCCTACCGATTATTCACATAATAAATGATTTGTTAATAATAAACATAAAATTCGGTATTCTCGTTTTGGGTATGGTTTTACTTTTTAGCGATATCTTATATTATCTAAGCCATATACAAGATGTAAGCTGGAATACCTAACATAAATTTAATTAATCTCTTAGATTAAATGCTTCTAGATCTCTGACCCATATATTCCTGTACCGGACAGGGTTTCCATGATCTTGAAGTAAAATTGGAAGCCTGGCTGGATGCGCTGAGTAGTCAGTTCTGACTTCATGGGTAGTGGGGCCCATTAATTCACGATTGTGATGGACAAGAACACCGTTATGGAAAACAGTAAGATAAGCAGGTTGCACAAGGTTTCCAGTTTCATCAAATCGAGGTCTAATGAAAATGATGTCATATGTTTGCCATTTTCCGGATTGTGTTGATGCATTTACCATGGGGGGATATTGACCGTAGATGGCGGCTGCCTGACCATCAGGATAGGTTAAGTTCTCATATGAATCAAGAACTTGCACTTCATAGCCGTATGAGACACCTGGCTTAGCCATAAAAAACACTCCGCTATTTCCCCTACCCTGCCCCTTCCCCTCAATTTTCTCCGGAGAGGCCCATTCAATATGCAACTGCACATTACCAAAGTTCTTGAATGTCTGGATTCCGCCGGTTTTTTGAGTTACTTCAAAATATTGGTCTTTAATCAACCAATTTGCTTTTTTGCGGTCTTTTCGTGAAGAGACCCATTCTGACAGGCTTGTCCCATCGAACAAAACTATAGCATCGGATGGAGGGGAGGCCATCAATGAGAATGAACTGGGGTCCACAATGTCGGGTTGAGGGCGAGTTTCGTCGTGAATGCTGTAATTTTCTTTGGTCTGACCTTGAACAGAGCTGAATTGCACCAAAACAAGGAAAACAAAGTAAGGTAGAGTTGATTTTCTCTGGAATTGTGCCATCTGTATAAAAGAATTCTTCATGAGTTTTTGCTCCTAGCAGCAATCATTTGAGGATAAATTATAGCCGAAAAAAAGAATGATTGCAATAGAAGTATTGATAGATTGAGTCATACTGGTAAGTTTCCGTGCTAATACATGTTTTAATCAGGTAAGAAAGAGCTGTTATTACTTTGTTTCTTTCCTTGGGATGACATTCCTATGCAGTTGCCGAGATAACACCCTTTACGAGCTCAATGAAGAAAATCTATGTCTAACCGATCCTAGTTTTGTATCCTTTCAGTCCCGAATAGATAATTCAAAATTATTGATGGATACAGGTAATATTGTTTATAACATCATTATCTTTCTAACATCGTAAATCAAGTTTTATTATTCTTCGGAAGAATTACCGAAGGAACACCCGGACAACCCTATGGCGGAATGGTTGAGCGGAACAACTCTTCTTGAGATTCTTGCCTTGGAGGGTCTGATCTTGCGGTAGCCAATAATTAAAAAACAGAATCCCCCATGATGAACTCG
>DCAL01000046.1:1810-21205 GCA_002311975.1 Fidelibacterota bacterium UBA1134
GAAGAGAGTGCAGTGAGGTAACCTATGCTTGTCAAGAAAAAACATACACACCTGGCAATTGCATGTCTGCAATCGAATTTCTTGAAACCTCGAACGCACCCAGAACCATGTGTCCCATCGCTGCTCTGGCGTGAGCCACAAATCCGTAGTCGCCAGCCTTAAGATTGGAAAGAGATGGTGGGGCGGTTTAGAAAGGCGCAGAAGCAGCAATAAAGCCTTGACTCTTGAGTGCATCTGATTCAGATTATCAGAGAATCGGAATGTCGTTATGGGCAAAGTAATTCAAATTCAAAAACCGGGTACACTAACCCTGCCTCAGAAGATCAGAGAAAAGTAACAGCTTGAAGAGGCGACTGAGATGAGTGCGCTGCCCAAGTTGACTTCGCAAATTGAATCGCTCATGGAGGAAAAGGGCGTTTATCTGGAAGAACTCATTGACGGCATTGCGGCGCAAAGAACTGTTTTTCACGTTTAACATCAAGGTTTATTTCCCCGATGAATCACTGGGTATCGCGGTCGTCACGCCGGGTCAGCTGCTGAGCGTCATCAGAAGCCGTATCAAACAGTAACAAATGCCGTCTGGCGATGCAGATTATTCTGAGAGTGATGCTAGAGATGATCTTTTGTGTTACAGCTTGCTCATTGTTGCAACACTTGTTAAGGGAGCATCAGCATGAAATGGCTTAAGCGGACGGGAGTGGTATTGGCGGCACTCATTCTTATGGTCATCATCTGGATGATTACCAACGTCCGCAACCGCCATCCCGGCTATTCGCTGGACTTGACGATTGAGGCACCTGAGGCGGCAGGTCAGTTGTTTGCCGGTTTCGCCGCTGTCCCTATCACACCCACAGTAGTTGATACGTGGATTGATGCCAACGGAGACGCCCGCTATCAACCGCTCGACGGCGATGTTTTTGAGGATGGAAACGGCAACGGCATGTTCGATCCTGTCTGGATTGCCGGTTTTCACAACCGCCGTCCCGCCAACGGCATTCATGACGATCTCTGGGCGAGGGTGATGATTATTGATGATGGGCAGACGCGCCTCGCTGTCGTCGCCCTCGATGCCATCGGTTTCTTCCACGACGATGTAATCGATATCAGAAAGATGATTCCCCCGCAATTAGAAATCGACTATGCCATCGTCTGCAGTACGCACGACCACGAGGCGCCGGATCTGTTAGGGCTGTGGGGTGGAGGCTGGTTCAAAAGCGGCGTTGACCCGGATTACATGGCATACGTGAAGTCTCAAACGGTGAAGGCCGTAGAAAGAGCGGTGCAAAACCTCCGCCCGGCCGTACTCAGATTTGCTCAAGATTTGACGTCAGCGGCTCCGTTCGTGGAAGATTCCCGCAAGCCCATTGTTCTCGATCCGGGGGTGCGGCTTATGCACGCGGTTGATGCTGAGGCGGATACCATATTGGGGACGCTCATGGCATGGGCCAACCACCCGGAGACGATGTGGTCCCGTAATCTTCTCATCTCATCAGACTATCCTCATTATGTTCGCAAGTTCATGGAGGAAGGTGTTTCCGATGGAGAGACAATGATAACGCCGGGCATTGGTGGGACGGTGGTTTACCTTAACGGCGCCATCGGCGGACTCATGACCACCAGCCCGAGATTCGGCATCGCCCATCGGTTCGAGGATACCACATATACGTCAGTCTCTTTTGCGAAGGCGAGAGCGCAGGGCCAGCAGATTGCCACGGTGGCGCTCAACGCCCTCAAGAGCAATGGCGCTGTAGAGTTACGTCAGGGGGGCATCACCCTGCGTGCGCGCACTATTGCTGTCCCGCTTGACAATAAGATTTTCCGGCTGGCATTGGCCCTTGGCATAATCGGGCACGGCTTCGAACGGTGGATGGAGATGCGGACGGAAGTGGCGGTCTTTAGCCTCGGACCAGCCAGCTTCATCACGGTCCCCGGCGAAATCTATCCTGAGATTATCAACGGCGGTATTGAGGCACCGCCGGGGCAGGATTATGTTCTGCAGCCGATGGAAGTGCCTCCTCTGCGAGAGTTAATGCCGGGACGGTTCAAGTTCGTTTTCGGACTGGCTAATGATGAAATCGGCTACATCATTCCTAAAAGTGAATGGGACACAGATACACCTTATTTGTATAATGCAATTAGTTCTCCTTATGGTGAGATTAACTCCTTAGGTCCTGAGACAGCGCCCGTTATACACAGAGAAATCAGTGATCTTCTGTTGCAGTTGATGAGTGACCAGTAGGCCATCGTGCGGTTGGATATTCTTAAGATTAACCCGATTATTGCTAGCCGAGTGACGATTTTTGGCTGCCTGCAGTTCCTGTTGTTCTCAACAATTGCGATGCTGTTATACGGTGGAGGAACGGCCTGGAATCCCGGAACGGACGGCTATACCTTCTGGCACAACTTCTTCAGCGATCTCGGAAGGACGGTCTCCTACTCGGGCGTTCCTAACAGGGTAGCGGAACCTCTCTTTAACACGTCTCTCACTCTCCACGCTGTCACGCTGCTGTTCTTTTACGCCACCTATCCCTTGCTTCTGTCTGAAAGGAAGTTCCTTCGTACGGTTGTCACGCTTGCCGGTATCCTCTCCGCCATGGGCCTGATTCGTGTAGGACTGAATCCCGATGACATCCGCCCTGAGCAGCACATGGCCGGCGTCTGGCTGTGGGGGATTCCTCTCTTTTCGGTGATGATTGCTACGATTGGTGATGGAATCTGTCGGAGGAGTCTGTCCAGAGGGGGACTTTTTTTCACAGGCGGTTTTGCCTTGCTTTTGGGCTACCACATCATCCAGGGGCTCTTGGACATGAGCGGTCCCATCGTCCCCACTGTACAAAAGATAGTTGTATATTACAATATTAGTTGGTTTCTGGTGATGAGCCGTCAATTGTCGAGAGAATCTTCTCGAGAGGAGAAGTAGTTCGTTTCACATCCGGTAGTATACCCTGACGCCCAGCAGGCGCGGCTCACCCCACTGTTGCATCTGGATTCCGAGGTAGCCGTTAATTCCGTGCCAACGAATGTATTGCCTGTTCAGCAGATTCTTTCCCCAGAGGTAGAGGCCGTATTTGCCCGCATCAATGCCGGCATGACCGTTGATGAGCGTCCGTGAATCGATTGTGAGGTCATTAAGAAGCGGGTCGGTGGTGAACTCAACCGCCACTTCTCCCATGTAGTCGGCTCTCAGCTGAGCGCTCAGTCGCAGGCCGCTCTTGAGGGGATGCGCATAGTCGGCCAACAGGCTCCAAGACGTCTTAGGATAGTAGCTGATATTTTGTCCTGAAAAATCGTTGCCTTGCCCATCGTTGAATTTGTTGAAGACCGCTTCGGTGACCCCGAGACCCCCCATGAGGGTCATGTGATTTTCCAGTAACCGTGTTGTGAAGTCAACTTCAATCCCCCGGATAGTTGAGGAGGCAGCGTTGGCCACTTTGTATCCCTCGAAGAGATCGACGAACTGGCTCACCTGCATATCTTCGTAGTCCATGTAGAAAAAAGCTGCGTTGATAAATGCTGTGTTGGTACGATTGCCCGCCTTAATTCCCAGTTCATAGTTGGTGATAAATTCAGGATCGAACGGTTCAGCTACTGACTCCAGACTTGACACGTAGTCCGAATTAAAACCACCGCTCTTGAATCCTTCAGAAACAGTGGAATAGAGGTTGATGAGAGGGCTGAAGCGATACTTGAGACTCAATGAGGGAGTGACCGCGCTCCAAGCGAAAGTGTCCTCGTAGAAACCGTCAGGGATGCCGTCGCCATCTTCATCTTCCGGTACGTAGATATAACCGAAGGCCGGAAGACCGTCCTGGCGGTATTTCATCTGCTTGGTGTCTCTTGTATATCTGGCGCCTAGCGTGAATGTGAGCCGGTCCAACGGTGTGTAGTCAAGGGAGCCGAAAACACCAACACTGGTGGTGATACCGTGACCCTCAGGCGCCACATCCTCTATCAGATTCTCAGTGAGAAAAGGAGGGAAGCCGGTGATGAAATAGACGAATTCTGTGGTGGGATAAATAGGCCCTGTCATGTCGTTCGTCAGTCTGAAATAGAACAGTCCTCCCACCCATGAGAGATTGCCTCCCGAGCCGGACGTGAGGCGCAGCTCTTGCGAAATTTGGTCGCCAGTGTCATCCCATTTTCCGGTCATGAGATTCAGACCAATCCCATCCTCATCGTTGAAGTAGTCGCGGCCGGAGGAGCGGGTGGCCGTGATGGAGGTCACCGTCCAATCATTGGGCAAGGAGTAACTGACCGTCAGGGTGGCCCCCTTCAGATCACGCTTGAAGTAAGTAGTGGTATCGTGCCTGAAGTAGTATTGCCCCTCATCAGTGATGACAGAATCCCATGTAGTCTCATAGAGTGAATCGATCAAAACCCCGTCCAGAGTGGGAGAGTCGCTGGAGAGATGCCAGTCTGATACATGATTGCCGGCGCCGATAATATCATCTGTGCTGAAATCGTAACTAAAATCAACAGTCAGCTGCCTGAGAGGAACGGCTCTCAAGGCAAACCTGCCCCCGAGGGTGTTTTCGTATTTCTCCCGCTTGCCGTTGTAGCTGTTGGTGAGGTATCCGTCCCAGTAGGAAGAGAACAGTGTGGACTTTGCATAAATCCAGTCGGTGAGGCGGAGGTTGACCATGCCGCGAATCTTGCGATAGTTGTTCTGCGACAGATCGACACTGGCGGCCACTCTGTTAACGGGGCTCGGCTTGGCCGAAACCATATTGATGGCGCCGGAGATAGCGTTGCGCCCGAAGAGAGTTCCCTGCGGCCCTCGCAAGAATTCCACACTTTTCATATCGACGATATCGAAATTAATAAAGCCCGGTCTTCCCATGATAACGCCGTCGAGATAGATACCTTCTGCTGATCCGAAGCCGGGATTCCGAGCGCCGCCCGCAATTCCCCTGATGTTGAAATCGTCGATGGACGCTTGTCCTTCGGCCATGGCCACATTCGGTACCAGAGCCACCAGTTCCCGCAGTGATGTGGCGCCGAGGTCCTCGATCATATCCTCCTGGATGGCCACCATGGAGATGGGAACCTCCTTAATCGTCTCCTCCCGCTTGCGCGCCGTTACAACGACCTCCTGCCCGAACAGTTTCCCCGCTGTGAGGATGATGGCGAGATCACTGAGATCGTCCGACGGTGAAAGCGACAAACGCTGCGACTGGTAACCGATGTAGCTTACCACCAGAAAAAAATCGGTTGACGGAACGTGGCCAATCTGGAATCGGCCTTCGGTGTCCGTAGCGCCGCCGAACTCAGTCCCCTCAATATAGACGTTTGCTCCGATAAGGCGGGTATCCTTTTGGTCAGTAACCAGTCCAGCAACTGACTGCCCGTACAGGGAAAAACCGCAAAAAATTTGCAATATGAGGACTATGCTGAATTTGTCTCTCAACATGAGTGGTTCTTCAGTTTTGGCGCCGAAGATTAAAACACCATTTCCGAATAGGAATATATTCCTTATCCGGTTAATTTGCCAATACTCAGGTTGTTGCTCTATTTCCTGATCTTCGAGGCAGAATGAGGGAACCGGAATGAAACTTGGCGATAGTTACAGCTCTGATATTTTAGACGAGAAGTTTGATGTAATCATGATCGGTTCCGGCATGAGCGGTCTCACAGCCGCGGCGCTGCTTTCGAAGGCCGGAAAACGTGTATTGGTGCTTGAGAGACACTTCAAGGTGGGTGGCTGGACTCATACGTTCAAGCGCGGGAAGTACGAGTGGGACGTAGGCATCCACTACATCGGCGGCGTCGGTAAGAAAGATGGAATTTTGCGCATCCTGTTTGATGATATCACCGAGTCGAGACTTGAATGGTCGCGAATGCCCGAAACATATGACCGGATGGTCTTTCCTGACGCTTCCTACGATTTCGTTTCCGGTAGAGAGAACTTCATCAATCGCCTGAGTGAGTATTTCCCGAAGGAAAGAAGCGCCATTGAGAAATACCTGAAACTGGTACGAGACTGCAACAGAGCGTCACGCCGATTCTTCTCCAATCGGGCGCTGCCGAAGTCCTTGGGTACGCTCGCCTACCGCCCCATGTCGCGCCATTACCTCAAGTACGCCGATCGAACGACTTTGGATGTTCTTTCAAGCCTGACTTCGGACAGGAAGCTTATCGGCGTTCTTACAGGGCAGTACGGCGATTACGGACTGACGCCGAAACAGAGTTCGTTCGCCATCCATGCGGCAGTTGTAAATCATTACCTTTACGGCGCCTATTATCCAGTGGGCGGTTCGCGCAGTATCGCCATGACCATCGCACCCGTCATCGAAGGGGCAGGGGGCAAGATTCTTGTGAACACGCAGGTTGAGAGAATTCTGACCCACAGGAATCGCGCCGTCGGGGTTAGGCTGACCAACGGTGATGAATTGACGGCGCCGACGGTCGTTAGCAGTGCAGGCGTCCTGAATACATTCGGTGACCTTTTAGAGAACAAAACCTTGCCGGGGATAGATATGGAAAAAGTAGAACGTTCCTGTTCTCATGTCTGTCTCTATATCGGTATCAACGGTACAGCGGAGAAACTCGGACTCGGCGGGACGAATCTCTGGATCTATCCCGATTATGACCACGACGCCAACGTGAAAAAATATCTGGCCGATTTCCGTTCGCACCTGCCTGTTGTTTACGTTTCGTTCCCATCTGCCAAAGACCCGGGTTGGGAGGATAAACACGGTGATACAGCTACTATGGAGGCCATTTCACTTGCGCCTTACGATATGTTCAAGAAATGGGAGGACACGGCGTGGAAAAAGCGGGGCGAAGATTACGAGAACTTTAAGCAGGAATTGTCCAGCCGAATCATGCGATTTGTATATGCCCATGTGCCGCAGGTCGAAGGACATGTGGATCATCTTGAACTTTCCACACCGCTGACAACACGCGATTTTCTCGGATACTCCCGCGGCGAGATCTACGGCATTGATCATTCGCCGAGCCGCTTCCGTCAGAAGTGGTTAAGACCGCATACTCCCATCAAAGATCTCTATCTCACAGGACAGGATATTGTTACCGACGGCATAGCGGGAGCCTTAATGTCGGGTGTACTCACCACGTCGGCTATTTTGGGCCGCAACGTCGTTAAAGACATCGTGAAACGGAGGTCATAAGACATCTCAGTGAGTGCTAACTGTTATGGCCGGGAGTAGGATGGAAAAGTTCATGCCGCGCTTTGTTGGTGGATTGATTCTGCTGTTCATTGTTTTCATGTATGTACCGTTTCCCGGTGTGCCTTCAGCGCCGCGAGACAGCCGTTCTCCTTTGCCAGAAGATTCCTTCATTCTGCCCGAGCGCAGCCACAATCTGCTGCGTCCTTTTCCCGCCATGCCCGTTCGCTCCGACAATTCCACTTCGGCTCCTAAGGTGGAACTGGGACGTCTCCTCTTCTTCGATCCGATACTCTCCGGGGGCAACACCATCTCGTGCGCCCACTGCCATCACCCAGACTTGGGATTTTCCGATAACAGAGGACAATCCATGGGGAAGGGCGGCGAAGGGATCGGGCCTCAAAGGACGGGTGGTATTGTCCTGAGGCGTGGATCGCCCACTATCTGGAACGCCGCCTACAATCAGCGCCAGTTCTGGGACGGCCGGGCAATCGATCTGGAAGATCAGGCACAGAACCCCATCCAGGATAAAAACGAGATGGCTCAGGATTCAACTGAACTGGTGCGGGAACTGAAGGCTATTCCCCGATACGCCCGTCAGTTTGCAAACGTATTCGGCGATGCGGACGGTTCGGCTGTCACCTTTCGCAATGTGACCTATGCCGTCGCTGCCTTCGAACAGACGATACTGTCTCAGAATTCGAGATTTGATCAATATGCCCGCGGTGATAGAAACGTGCTGACCTCCACAGAACGCCGCGGACTGAATCTCTTTCGTTCTCTAAAGACGCGCTGTTTCGAGTGCCACAATTTTCCCACCTTTGCCAATCCTGATTTCAAGGTTGTGGGTGTACCCGATCTCGATGCATCCGATCCTGACTTGGGCCGGGGAGAGATCAGCACGGAAGCCTACAATCGGTCGTTCAAGGTGCCCACTCTCAGGAATATCGCTCTCACGGCGCCCTACATGCATAACGGTATCTTCACTACGCTGGGTGAAGTGATCGATTTCTATTCAGACGGCGGCGGACGCGGAAGAGGTCTGCATGTACCTAATGTTGATGACAAGATCAGGAAGCTCAATCTGACATCGCGGGAGAAGACTGATCTTATCGCCTTTCTCCACACTCTGACGGACGAGTCAGCGAAACCTGAATTGCCGCAATCAGTTCCTTCAGGATTAACGGTGGTTCCGAAACTTGAAAACCAGTCGCCGGAACTCGCCGTCTACAAGAGAGAAGATCAGATCCACAGTCCCTCGGACATAGCAAGGGAAGGCCATCGCCTTCTCGTTGCAGCGGGAGAGTCTATTCAGGATGCCATCGATCTGGCACAGTCGGGCGATACCGTTCTTGTGCAACCGGGCACTTATTACGAATCTCTTACCCTCGATGTTTCCGGCGTAACTCTTATGGGTGTGGAAGAGGGCGGCCGGCGGCCGATCTTGGATGGTGAGCACGTGCTCTCTGATGGATTGGTCGGCTCAGCCAGCGATGTCGAGATCAGGAGATTTGCTTTCCGCAATTACACGTCTAACGGCGTGATGATTAACGGCGGGCGCAATGTCACCTTCCGCGACCTCTATCTCTACGATACTGGACTCTACGGTGTCTATCCGGTAGAGTGTGTCGGCGTCCTCATCGAGCGCTGTGAAGTGACCAAGGTGAGGGATGCGGGACTCTATGTGGGGCAGTCGAAGGATATCGTAGTTCGAGGTTCCATCGCCCACGGTAATGTCACCGGCATTGAAATCGAAAACTGTGTCAATGCTGTGGTGGAAAACAACGAGATCTATAACAACAGCGGCGGCATCCTTGTTTTCCTGCTCCCCAACAATCCATCTAAGGTTTCTCGGAACTGCCTCGTCCGCGGCAACCGCGTTCACGATAACAATCATGTTAATTTTGCCGATCCCACCGCCATCGTCAGCTCTGTCCCCTCAGGCACGGGCATCCTCATCATGGCGGCCGATGAGGTGGAAGTAACCGATAATGAGATCACGGGCAACAACTCCTATGGTATCGGTGTGGTCAGTCTGGAAATGGCGCTTGAGGCTGAAGACGGATTTGATGTAGATCCCGTTCCTGAGCGATGCTGGATTCACGATAATATCTATGACGCCAACGGAACAAATCCCCATCTGTCCCTTGTTGAATTGGGCTTCCCCGGTGCTGATCTGTTGTGGGACTTGTCGGGCCACGGAAACAGTTGGGATGAGCCGGACGCTGTCGCCATGCCGCCTATCCTCCCGGGGAAGGCGTGGTCGCCTATCGCCCGCCGGGCCAATTGGCGGCTGTGGAAGATTCTTGAGGCGGTGACGGAATAGGTTCAGGCGTCGGTGAGCCCGCCATCCGGGGGGTCACTGACGATGGAATGAAACACAGCGTTAACGACGGCTCCGCCGATCACCAACGCTTCAGGCAGCCCGATCAGATCTCGAGTAGTTTCTGGATCATCTCTACAAAATACGCCCCGTTGTGCGGCCCAAACCAGTTCATATAAAATGTCTCGTATTCCTTCAGGTCGTACCATTCGTCCCTGATGATGTAGCCGATATATCCGCCGTTGAAGCCGGCCACTGCCTTTGAGGCGAGTAAAAAGGTGGTAATGGCGAGAAGGACAGTGCGGCTAGCCTTACGCATCCAGTTGCTCCGCGAAACAGAAGTGTCTGCTTTTCCCTTGCTCCGGTGAGGAGGCAACGTCATCCGTACAATACCCGAAGGCGGTCATGCAGGAGCTATTTTACCAACAGCATTTTTCTCGTCTCGGAGAAACCGCCAGCCGCCAGCCGATAGAAGTAGATCCCCGATGGAACATCACTGGCGTCCCACTGTGCCTCATGCGGTCCGGGAGTAGCCCAGCCGTTCATCAGCGTGGCAGTCAGTTCACCTTTCAGATTGTAGATATTGAGGGAAACTCTGCTGAATTTTCCCAGCTCGTAACTGATGGTGGTAACCGGATTGAACGGATTGGGGTAGTTCTGACTCAGTCTGAACCGTTCGATGACCGCTGTTCCGCTATTCTCCGCTGAGAGGGTAGGGGCGGTGTTGTAGTAAATATCATCAACAATGACGGTGACCGAGTCGTCCTCGGTGACCCCCACGAGAACCAGTCGCGGATCGAATCCCGTCTCGTCATTTACGGTTGTCTGTATCCACTGAAAGTGCGGCTCCGCTGGAGGCTCACCTGTATGAGGCTCTCCCCATTCGGGCATGATCCAGCCGTTGATGACGGAATCCTTGACCGTAATCTTAAACCAGAGCCAAACTTCGTAGTCGATGAATAGTTTCGGTGTCGACACCTTCGTCTGATTCTCAGCAAAGTAGAATACTCCGGCCGCTTGTTCTGAGGGGACGATTGCAACTGTATATACATTAGAATTAGTAATGAAACTGGGGTCGGCGACCATGGCCACATGGAACTGATCATTACTGCTCGGCTGACCCTCAGTGGATATCTTAAACTTGACGTATATTTCTGCATCTTGCGGTGTAACCGGAGTATCAGGATCTGACGCTTCGCCTATATGCACCCAGCATGTATTCAGACCGAAGATGTCTTCGGCCGCCTTCATGTGGAGGGCGCCGTCCTTTACCTCAACGCTTCCCCAGCCCCACCATTGCCAGGTATTATCGCTGGCTAGAAAGAACGAAGCGTCCGCTGTTGCATCTGTTGAGAAACTCTCGTGCCATCCCTGAGCGTGCAGGCATCCAAGAACGGTGAGCACCATTGCGAGTTTCTTCATTGTATTACCTCCTTGTTAATCGTATCCTCTTCTCCGCTAACTCCGTACACGGAGATTTAGAAGGTTACTCCGATGTTTATTGATAAGAACTGAATGGGGACTACTTCATTCAGTCCCCATTCCTCGAATGAGCGCAGGTAGCCGATGGTCATGTGATAGTCTGCCGTCAGCAGAGCTTCGAAACGTCCCGCAAGCGGTACATTTACGCCGGCTCCCAGGTTGCCGCCCCAGGCGACCCTTCGATCCGAGACCGGGTCCATGACGAATTCTGTATCGAGGGGCGTCCGCGGCTGGCCGGGATAGACCAATCCACTCACGCGGTGGACATAGTTGTAGAAGCCTGCGCCGAAACTCCAGAAAGGAGTCCACCGCTTCTCGCCGAATGAGACTGCACGTCCCGGCAAGAGTACTCTGTTCTTTACGATGAAGTCGTTCCAGATCATCTGCGCCGCCGCCTGAGGACTTTTGTACAGTTGATAGTCCACAAGCCAGCGGAATTCTCTATCCTCAATAGTACCGTGATTGAATCTGAGAGTGTGCACTTCCACAACGATCTGGTGTGATTCATCGCGCGTGAAAACAGCCTGAATCCCGAGTTGGGCCGTCGGACTGTACCATTCGTTCAGCCCCATCATCGGCAGTGCGGCTCCTGCGGTAATAGAGAAATCATAAGGTCTCGTGCCGTCTGCGCGCGTCAGAATGAGAATCAGAAAAATAAAGGTGGTGCTGCGGGAGGTAGTCTTATTTTCGGATGTTTGTTTCATCACGGCATGATCGATGCAGGAAATTGTCTATCACAGAACGATCTGTCGGAGTCGCTCCTTCTTGAATCTATATCAATGGAATATTTGAAGCAAGGCGGGATTTCCTGAAGATAGAATTACTGTGCGAGGTATTGTTTCATAACTCTTAGTTTTAATTGGGATTGCGGAGTAAACTACACCTGATTTTCTCAGCGAAATTAGTTCTTCTATAAACAGTCTAAACCCAGGAGATGTATAATGACTCAAGAAAAAATGAAGAGCGGTGAAATATCGAAGCCACGATTTGAATTCAGATCGTTTGACAGTGACTTCGCGCAGGCGGCATCGCGGATGGCTGAACTATCGACGTCTGTACCGGAACATGTTAAAGTGAGACACTCGGATGAAGTCTATATCATGTCGCGTACGAATGACGAAAATAATACAAGGCAGGCAGTTTTTTCCGGACTCGCAAGATGATACTGCTGAGATAGGGCGGTTCATTCTGCACGTGTTCCTCCAAGAAAAGCCCGGGAGTTCTCAAGCCTTTCTTTTTACTTCTTCGCATGATAGAAGCTAATTATCGTATAGCAAAATTGTCTTCCAGGATCAATAAGAGGATCTACATCGAAATCGATCCCTTGCGGAAGTCTGTCTTTCCCATGAGGACATTCACGAGAACGGGTTTGCCTTTCCGGGCCGTCGCCTTAGCTTGTTCAAGTACATCCGGCAGTTCGCCCGCATTCTGGACTGACAGTCCTACACCTCCGTACCCTTCAGCCACTTTGTGATAATCGGTGTGCGCAAGTGCAGTCCCGACCTCGTCGCCGAGCATCTCCACCTGTTCGCGGGCGATCTGGCTCCAGCCGGCGTCGTTACCTACTACTGCTATGACCGGGAGATCGTGGCGGGCGAAGGTGTCAAACTCTGCCAGACTGAATCCGGCCGCGCCGTCGCCGTAGAGTATCCACACTTCCGACTCGGGATGGCACAACTTCGCGCCGAGAGCAAACCCACCGCCGACGCCGAGCGTGCCGAAGACGCCGGGGTCCAGCCACGACAGCGGTCTCCTAGGCTGGATGATGTAGGAGGCCGTTGCCACAAAGTCCCCGCCGTCGGCCACGAGGATGCTGCTGTCATCCAGATGACGGTTGATCTCCCGGCACAGGTTCAGAGGATTGATTAGACCGGTATCAATGGCGGCCTGACCTTCAATCTCACGCTCTCTTTCATTGTCGTGCTCTCTCAGTGCCTCAATCCAGTCCTTCCGATTCTGATTGCCGGGGCTCATCTCAGCGAGACTCAAGATCGCGTCAGCGGGATCGGCGAGCAGGCCCAGGTTGGGGCGTTTATTCTTCCTCATGTCGTGGCGGCTGCGGTTGACGGAAACGAGAGTTGCTGACTTCGGAATGTGGCGGCCGTAGTTAAGACGAAAGTCGCACGGGACTCCTGCAAGGATGACGAGATCTGATTCCTTCAAGGCGAGTTTCCGCTTGTGTCTAAAATAGAAATGGTCATCCTTGGCCAGAAGACCTCTCGCCATGCCGGAGAGGTAAGCGGGGATTCCCAGCGACCGGATCGCCTCTTGAATCGCCGAAGCCTTTGCCGCTGACAGCATCGCCTGACTCCCCACCAGCATGACGGGACGTTGAGCTTTTCGAAGAAGGGTTGCGAGGCGCTGGAGTTTCCCTTGGGACGGCGGAGCAAATCCGGTATCGGTTTTTATTTCTCTCGGTTGCTGACTGCCTCGATTGAACAGACGGTTCACGTGCCATTTGAGATAGGTATTGAAGAGTGTTTTCTGAAGCCCGCGGCTCTGTCCACCTGAAGCGATCCCGTACCAGTTCCGCACCATATGCTGGGGATAGAGAAGGTCTACAGGGATCTCGAGAAACACGGGCCCGGGGACACCCGATTGTGCTGCGGCGAAGGCGGCTCTTAGCTTGGACGTAAGTTCATTTACATAGCGAACGGATGCCAGCCACTTCACATGAGGCTTCAGGAGGGCAATCTGGTCGATATCCTGGAGGGAGCCTCTGTTCTTGAGTTCGGTAGCCGTGGCGCCGCCAAGAAGTACTACAGGTGATTGGGCCAGCTGTGCGTTCTTCACGGCGGTGATTGTATTGGTAAGTCCCGGGCCGGCGGTGACTACAGCCACCCCTACCTTATCGGACAGGCGTGACACTGCATCAGCGGCAAAGACAGCCGCCGCTTCATCACGGACATCGACGACGCCGATCCCCTGCTTTTTAGCGGCAACCAGAATGGGAGATATGTGTCCGCCGCAGAGCGCAAAGATTTGCCGCACGCCATGCAACATGAGAATATCGGCGACGATCTGGCCGCCGTGTCTGTCAGTTATATCGTTAGTCATCTCGGGAGAGTTCATATTGTGATACCGTAATTTAGCCATCATAGCGGTTGTTGCGCTCTGTTTTGAAAATGAGATAGTCTGAAAGGAATTTCAGACTTATCAGAATGACCTGGGAGAAAAGATACTGGATGCCCTTTTCCCGCTTGTTCTCCCGGCTGCGATTCTACTCTGGGTGTTATCTGCTTCCAGCGAAGAAACGGGGAAAGTGTAACCCCAGACTACAACGACTGATAGACGGCGTTGCGGAACTGCTGTCTCAGCGAAAGGTGATTATTGGGATAATTCTGCGTCATCATGACGGCAATCAGGTCCTGCCGGGGATCAACCCAGAAGGTGGTGTAAAAGAAACCGCCCCAGAAGAATGTCCCCTCGCCGAAGATTTCGCCAGACCTGACAGGATCAGTATGGACGCCGATGCCAAAGCCGAAACCGACCCCGTTTTGCCATTCGATATCCATGGACGCCAGTTGGTCTCTTGTCATCAGCTCCACCGCCTTGCGGCTCAGAATCCGTTTGCCTCTGTATGATCCGTCGCGCAGCATCATCTTCAGGAAGTTGAAGTAATCGCCCGCTGTCGAAATCAGTCCGGCGCCGCCTGCAAAGAATTGCTTATCAGCTCGGTACGGGTAGTCAACCTGATATGAACATCCTCCGCCGCAGGAGTAAGTCATCGTTGGATCGGACTCCACGGCGTTGCTCGATTCGTCCGGTCTGTAAACGGCGGCGAGGCTTGCCTTCTCTTCTTCCGGAATGGTGAATCGGGTGTCTCGCATTTCCAGTGGAGCGAAGATTCTGGTTTTGAGGAAATCCTGGAACGGCATCCCGGACCAGATTTCCACGAGATATCCGAGAAGATCAATGTTGAGGCCGTAGTGCCAGTGGGAGCCGGGCTCCTGTACCAACGGGATGGAGGCGAGGGCGGTCATGTCCGCCCGGGTAGTGGAGGTGTCGGCGGAGAGGCCGTGACCGATCCCCGCCGCGGCATAGTCTTCACCCACCACGGGATTCCAGTGGTAGCTGAGTCCCGACGTATGCGTCAGAAGCTGCTTGACGGTTATCTGCTTTTCTGCCGGTCTCTCCGTAATGTCACCGTTCTCAGATCGTGTTCTGACAGTCATGGTCTCGTATTCGGGGATGTATTTGGATACGGGATCGCTGAGGAAGAACTTCCCTTCGTCCCACAGGATCATGACGGCGGCGCAGGTGATGGGTTTGGTCATGGAAGCTATCCTGAAGAGGGAAGAAGGGGTCATGGGAATCTGATCATCCCTATCCTGGAAGCCGAACGCCTTGTGATAGGAGACGACGCCGTCCTTCGCCACCAAGGCTACTGCGCCGGCGATCTGCTCCTTTTTCACATGATCGTTCATGATGTCGTCGATTCTGCTGAAACGTTCTTCCCGCGTGCACGCAGTGGTGATTAGGGAGAGGAGAAGGAGGAAGGTTGCGCGTTTCATGCTGGTTCCTCTCAGTGCGACCGTTTAGAGACTACCTCAGCCAGGACACAGAGGATTTCGTAAACCATGGTTGCCGCTACCAAGGCTGTTCCGCCCGATGGGTCGTAGGGGGGACTTACTTCGACCACATCAGCTCCCACCAGATTGAGATGTCTCGCTCCCCGGATGAGCTGTTGTGCCTCCACGGTGGTGAGACCGCCCGCTTCCGGCGTGCCTGTCCCCGGGGCGTAAACAGGATCTAGACTGTCGATATCAAAGGAGAGGTAGGCGGGACCGTCGCCCGTGACACGCTTTATCTCCTGGATGGTTTTCTCCAGCCTCAGTTCGTGAAATTCCTCGATAAAGATTACACGCATGCCCGACTCTTGCGAAAACTTCCACCCTTCGTCTGAGTTCTGTGCACCGCGAATGCCGATCTGAATCGTCCGTGCTGGATCGATGAGACCATCCTCTGCCGCGCGCCGGAAAGGAGCGCCGTGTGTCAATTTCGATCCCAGCCACTCGTCCCAGGTGTCTGTGTGGGCGTCGATGTGGATCAGACCGAGAGGCGCCTTCTCAGCCAGGGCCTGCAGGATAGGGTAGGTGATGGAATGATCGCCGCCCACCGAAACTGGCGTAACATTGTTTGCTGCAACTTCGCGGTAGAAAGCGGTAATCTCCCTGTTCACCGCCTCCAGATCGTAAATCTGCGTCAGCGGTACATCCCCCGCATCGCCGATACGGCAGAGGTTGTATGGATTCACCTTGGTCACATGGTGGATGGACCGCATCATGGTTGACATATTTCTCACCTCCCGCGGGCCGTGCCGGGCGCCGGGCCGGTTCGTCACCGCACCATCGAATGGGACACCGATGAGCGCGATATCAAGTTCCGATAAGTCCTGAACGTAGGGCGTGCGCATGAAGGTAGCTAACTCCCTGAATCTGGGTGCGGACATGGGAGTCTGATCTGTTTTATCAGTCACGGAGGCAGTTCAGATGGCTCTGAATATCAGCCGCCTGATGAATCCCAGGGCTACGAGGGCCAGGATGGGCGAAATATCAATACCGATGGAGTGGGCGGGAATAATCATCCTGAACGGGCGCAGGATCGGCTCTGTTAAGCGGTAGAGGAATTGTACGGCGGGATGGCTGTAGTTGTGAGGAATCCACGACAGGATCACTCTGGCTATGAGGCAGAGGTACATGAATTGGAACAGGATATCGATGAGCCTGTAAACTAGCATGTTTACTTTTCTCTGTTACAAAGCAGGCTGTGGTTCAAATGAGTTCTCCTCTGATATCGGTCGGGATGCAACACGGTTTCTCCGGTACGACCCCCTTCATAAAAGGTAAGCAGGCTGACGATTAAAAGCAATCTGTGGTGAGACAAAGACAATCTGCGGCACGCTTGTCCAAAACTATTGGTTTACACCGGACAATTGCCCCGTCATTTATGACGGGGTAAGGCAATACCAGGAATGAAGGGCTTCCCGCCTGACCCGAAGAATGAGGGCGGGCAGGCTCTGGGGCTGAGGTGTTTTTCACCGTAAGGGGATCTTCACCGAACTCTTTTTTTCTGTCAGACTCATTGATGAATCATACGTTGATATTCTTGGTGAACAGAGGCTAAACTCTTGTCATGAATGGCGGATCAGTCAAATCAGCAATTGTGATAATCCTGCTTGCGTTGGGTGTGCGGGCGCAAAACAGTGTCTGTCTTGATATAGAAGCGAACCCGCGCCCGGGTGATCCAGGCCTGGGCTTGTTCACAAAATACGTGAACGTGCTCGGTTATATTCATGTGTATGCCGTTTCCGGTATTTCGGATGAAAAAGTACTCCATGCCGCGGCCGTTGCTGCTGAGTTACTCGATAATGATGAAGATGGAATTGTGGATGATCCACTCATTGAAAATGCACTGAGTGAGAATTATACGGTAATGCCTATTTTTAATTCCGAGAACTCGACAGCCATAGACGAATTTTTCGACAATTATGAAGGATGTACAGGTGCCGTCTTATTTCGAAATGAAATTGATCAATCTGCCCCGGGTTATTGGGGTTCAGATGCAAGTGTGGAAGAAATATTGCACACTATAAATTCTTGTGGTCATGTGGAAGTCTATCCGTCCACTTTCGCTTTGGAGCCAAATTCATCTCTCCTTACAGATGCCATGGACGTCGCCCGGGGCGGTCAGTTTATTGAGCATCCGAGTACATATCCGGAGGAAGCGTGGTACCATTATGATGACGTAACATGCGAGTATGAATGTATGGCCATGGAGTATCTATACTGGTGCATTGTTACCAACATGGGTATCCTCGCCGATGAGCAAACCTGTCGCGGTATCGCCGATGAGTGGGAACCGTGCACACCGGAGTTATTCGAGTCCACCGATACGCTCATGTATAACATCGTAACAGACCTCGTCTATAGACTGCCTCAGCTTGCGCCGGATGGTAATTACTGCCCCGCGGCTGTAGCGATCTCTAAAGAGATATCCCCAAGACAGTTCTCACTTTTTCCTGCGGATCCGAACCCATTTAATTCCATGACGAGAATTCAATTCAGTTTGACAAAACGTGCCAAAGTCTCGTTAGTCGTCTATGATATCAATGGAAGAAAGATCAGAGTATTGGCAGAGGGTACTTACAGTCCAGGGCTGAATGTTACTACATGGGATGGCGCAAACTCAGCGGGAAGCGAAGTCAGTGCCGGTATTTATGTCGTCACTCTGAGAGCCGGTGAATCATTGCAATCGAGTAAGATTGTTCACCTGAAGTAGAGAACACCAGATCAGGCGGAATTGGCGGCGATAGCGCATTACCGATTTGAAAAAATCCATCCATTCGGAGATGGGAACGGACGTATCGGGCGATTGCTGATGAATCATATTCTGTGGTTTGCCGGATACCCTGTTCTGGTGATTGAGTACAAGGACAGGAACAAGTGTTATACTGCATTAAGCCGTGAAGAGGGCGGATTTATCAGTTATTTCTTCAAGACGTATCTTAAAGTGCATGGAGAGAATGGAATTCCGTCTTTTATTTCAGTATACTGAGAATTGATGTTATCCTGATAATGGCGTTGGTCTACTGTCGCGTCTACCTCCGCACAGACTGAAAAATACTGCGCAGGAAGTAGTAACATTAACATGAAAAATAAACACACGATTTACTCTAAAACTCTAACATTGGAAATATACAAAATACGTATAAAAAATATCAATCTTTCGAAGTTGACACTTTTCCTCATATTATCCTTTTTGCATGCAGATGACCTAATTGTTGATCAAAACTCACTCAATCAATATGAGAAAGACAACTATGTATTGTTTGATGCTTTTGATTTTCATGGAACATTTCAAGGGAATATGACGGGTCCAGGCTCTAACCCTTCAGATAGAATTTATTTACCCGATAGTTTCCCTATTCTTGGAAATCAATTTACTATTGAAACTTGGGTATTTTCAGATGGACAAGATAATAACAGTTTAAACGCCAGAACAATTATTGGAAATGATGCAAGTCCAATAGGTAATGATCCAAATAGACCTCCTATGATTTCGTTCCTTTATGATCACCAGATTAGATATGGTTTTGGAACAGATTCTATTGGATTCAGATTTAGAGTTGATTCAGTGAGAACTTTGATAAACAACCAACAAAGTGCAGGTTATAAATCAGTTGTTTGGGATGCTACCAATGATTTAGGACAACCAGTGAGCGCAGGGATGTATTTGTACAGAATCTCTGCTGGAGAGTTTGTTCAGGTAAAAAAGATGGTGTTGTTGAAATAATATTGTGAAAAAAATATTTACGGGCAGTTTAGTGATCCTGTTTGCAATGAGCACCAGCCTGATTGCGCAAACTGCAACCGCACCCTCGTCTGGTGATGGATCTTCGGGCGATCCCTCCCAAATAGACACCTTGAACAATCTCTACTGGATCACACAGAATTCAGGTGA
>DCAL01000112.1:0-768 GCA_002311975.1 Fidelibacterota bacterium UBA1134
TTCCAGATTCAGACCAGACAGTTTGCGAGCATTGCCCTCGGATACGATTTCCTGCCCATGGGCAAGGATGTGGACGGCAGGGATGAATACAGCGGTACTCTCTTCAAGATAATGATGGGCAGGAAACTGGATTGAACATGACTGAGCGCCACCACTTTATACTTTCAGATAATCAGATAAAGGGCAAACATTTCCATCTTAACGGTGGTGAGGGTCACCATCTCAGCCACGTCGCCCGCATCGGCGTGGGGGATGAAGTCTATCTCATCGATACTCGAGGCAGAGCTTACAGGGCGGCCGTGGACAGTGTCGGTGAGGGTGGCGTAAACGGTTCCATTCTTGATGTGATCGAGGACTATCATGAGCCGGCAGTGAAGATTCACTTGGGGATTGCAATCCTGAAAGGTGCCAGACTGGATCTGGTGGCTGAAAAAGGGACCGAGCTCGGGGTCGCTTCCGTGACTCCTCTTATCTTGAAGCGAAACGTGAAGACGGGCGTGAACCGGAACAGGCTGGCGAATGTTGCCAGAAGTGCCACCAAACAGTGTGGTCGCGGGCGAGTTCCAATCATCAATGAACCAGCCTCCCTTGGCGAATGGTGTCTGGGGATGAAAGCCGGCTGTGCGGCGCTACTTCACAATTCCGATTCAGCGAAACCGATGGCAGACTGGCTGAAGCAGCTGCCGGATTACATTTCCGGCGTCTGGTTAACAGTGGGGCCTGAAGGGGGTTTTGATGATGAAGAACTCCAGTCAGTATCTCAGTCAG
>DCAL01000112.1:848-6288 GCA_002311975.1 Fidelibacterota bacterium UBA1134
TCTCTCGGCAAGAGACGACTCAGAGCAGAGACCGCCGCTATTTCAGCAATGACTCTCGTAGATCACTATTTCGCCTTCAGAGGTGAGCATGGCGCATGATTGTCTCTTCTGCAGGATGATCAATGGTGAAATCGCCACCGATGTCGTTTTTGAAGATGATGACGTCTTCGCTTTCAATGATATCAATCCACAGGCGCCGCACCACGTGCTGATAGTTCCGAAGAAACATATCTCTACGCTTAACGATTTGTCCGAAAATGATCACACTCTTGTGGGTAAAGTTACGTTCGCCGCCGCGAAGATTGCGGCGGATCTCGGCATAGCAGAACCGGGATACCGGACAGTGTTTAACTGCAATGCCGATGCAGGACAGGCGGTGTTCCATATTCATTTACATCTTCTGGGAGGGCGCAGGATGACTTGGCCGCCCGGATGATAGAAAACTCTAAAGCGCGGGAGAGCTTTTCAGCATGACACCTCACTCATCAGACAGATTGTTCATTACTCTGGCTGACGCCGTCCGTCCGGAGAAGAAGCGCTGAGCCGATGTATATCTCCGAACTCAGAATGCAAGGTTTCAAGTCCTTCGCCAAGAAGGAAAAACTCCATTTTGGCGAGGGTATCACCGCTATTGTGGGACCCAACGGCTGCGGCAAAACGAATATTGTAGATGCGGTGAGGTGGGTACTCGGTGAGCAGAAGTACAGCATGCTGCGCGGCAAGAAGATGGAGGATATCATTTTCAGCGGCTCAGAATCGAAGAAGGCGTTGGGCGTCTGTGAAGTGAACCTTACCGTCCACAACGATAAAGGGAAACTGCCGATTGATTATACGGATGTGGAGATCACGCGCCGAATTTTCAGGAGTGGCGAGAGTGAATACATGATCAACCGGACGCGGTGCCGTCTGAAAGATATACACAATCTTTTCGTTGATACTGGCATGGGAGCGGGCGCTTATTCTGTTATCGAACTGAAGATGATTGAAGACATCCTCAGCGAAAACACGGACGACAGGAGACGGATGTTTGAAGAAGCAGCCGGCATAAACAGGTACAAACATCAGCGAAGATCGACGTTGCTCAAGATCGAAGCGACAACCGCAGACATCAACAGGGTAAACGACATCATCGCTGAAGTTGACGGCAAAGTGAACTCCTTGAGACTGCAGCTCAAACGTTATGACCGTCACGCCAAATTGATTGACAAACTTCAGCAGAAGGAGCTCGAGAGAGCTTTTTTCCAGCGTCAGGAAATCAGAGCATCTCTGGAGCCTCTCGTCAAGAGTGTCGAGCAGTTGACCCGCAAGCGCTCCATCGGTGCGCAAGGGGAGAAAGTCCACGAATCATCATTGGAACAGATGCGGCTGGCTTATAAGAGTCAACAGTCAGAATTGAGCTCGATGCAGCAGAAATTGGATGAACTTTCTGAAGGCAGACTACTCGCCAACAACCGCATTCTGGTAATCGCTGAGCAAGTGAAGAGTGCTGAAAAAACCGTCGAGCGTCTTTCTGTAGAGAAATATGAGCTGCAAGAGAAGATTGGCGCGCAGGAATTCAACATCAGCGAACTTGAGGTTGAGATGCAAAACTTTGCTCCCAGAATTGAAGAAAAGGAGCGCCAATATTCCTCGAAGCGGGCGGAGTTTGAGGAGAGTGACGAAAATTACCGCAAGACTGAGGAGAATCTCCAGCGTCTCAGTTCGCATCACATCGATCACCTAAGGAAACTTAATGACCTGCGCTCTCTTCTGGAGAGGACAGAGCAGTCTCTGAATGAGAAGGGTACGCATCTGGAAACACTCCAATCGGATGCTGACGAAGCTGAGATGGAGAAAGAGAAGCTGGCCGGGCAGCAGAAGGGTTGTCTGAATAAGCGCAAGGATGTTAAGAAAAGCATTGCTGAAGAACGGAAAGCCATCGAAAAGCTCGATGATGAAATTCAGACTCTCCATTCTGTGCGGCACGACCTGACCCTTGAGTTTCACAATATCGCAAATCAGGTAGAAAGTCTTGAATCGCAGCGCCAGTTCTACAGTGAAATCTTGGAAAGTAAGGAGGGATACCCTTCCGGAATTCGGCATGTGCTCAATCATCTGGATGACTATCCGTCCGTTCTCGGGAGTGTTGCCGATCTGATGAAGGTCGATCAGAAGTACCTCTCAGCCTTGGAAGCCAGTCTTGGACTGAAAGCGAAGTATCTTGTGTCCCAATCAAGGGAGGCGGCCTATGCCGTGCTGGATGACATTAGAGAACAGAAGCTTGGCAATGTGGCAATCATCCCTCTCGACAGTGTGCCGCAACGCCCGTCCCGGGGAGGGAAACCGCCCACCGGCAAGGGAGTCATCGCCCAGGCCACCGATGTGATCGAGACAGAGAAATCTGTGGCGCCGCTGATCAGTTTTCTCTTCGGCGATCTTACACTGGTGCAAGATTCTGACGCTGCCGAGCGGTTGCGAAAATCGAAGGGCTTTTCGGGCAGCATCGCTGATCTGTCGGGCCGCTACTATGAGAGTACCGGTGCTATTTCCAGCATTGACTCCCAGAAGGAAGTGAGCCTCCTAGGGAGAAAAGAAAAAGTGAAGGAACTGGATGCCGCCATTGATCGGCTTGTCAGCAAGGGTAACAAAGTTCAGGAAAATGTACGAAAAGCAGACGAAGAACTTTCATCGAGCGAAGACAGACATCAGGCTGCGTCCGGCGAGTTGAGTGCGAATATTGATGCACTCTCTGAAGTGGAGAAGGAGATCAGCCGCAATGAGTACATGATATCACAGACTTTGTACGCCCTGAAAGCCATGACTCATCAGATAGTCTCCACAAGACAGGATATTCTTGGATTGGAGAAATCTTCGGACAAGATGACGCCTCAACTGTATGACTTGGAGACTCAGGAGAAAAACTACGAGAGCAATATTACATCGGCACGGGAATTTCTGGAGGAGGTGAAGAGTGATCGTGAAGAGAGGAATTCAGCGATTCAGGAAGTCCGTTTTGAGCTGATCGGTATTGAGAATGAGAGAGAGACTCTGGGCTACCGGAAAGAGGCGGCGCGAAACAGTATTGATGAAATGGAGAAGAAGATCGTTCATTTGACTGAAGAGACTTCGCGTCTGAAGGGCGAGATGGTACGGATGGATAACGAGAAAAAAGGGGAAGCGAAGAGACTGGATAAATTGAATGCGAAGTACAAAAAGGGAATATCTGTAAAAGAGCTGAAGGAGGAGGCGTTTCACGAAACTTTCCGGGAGATAGAGAAAACTGAGCGGCAGATCAGGGAGGAGCAGAAAGAACGGGAGAAACTGGGGGAAGAGGTGAAAAGGATGGAACTGCAGGTGGCTGATTATGGAGGTCAGATCGAGTTAATCGAGAGCCGTATCCGCGAGAAGTACCGCTCGGATTTGCCGCAGGCCCCGGTCGTTTCCGGCTCAATAGAAGACCTTGCGTTTGAGATTGACAGAATTGAACGCAGTATTGAAAAGATCGGCCCCATCAACATGGCGGTAAAGGACGAATATTGTGAAGAAAACGAGCGACTGAAATTCCTGCAGAAGCAACTGACCGATCTCTTGCGATCAGAGACGAGCCTGATGGAGGCCATGAGCCGCATCGACAAAGCTGCCAGAAATCAGTTTCTTGAGACTTTTCACAAGATTCGTGACAATTTCAAGGAGACATTCAAACTGTTTTTTGATGGTGGGCAATCAGACCTCAGCCTCACGGGCGATGACGATCCTCTCGAAGCGACAATCTCTATTTTGGCGAGACCGCCCGGTAAACATACGCGCAACCTCAGAATGTTATCTTCCGGTGAAAAGGCACTGACAGCCATCTCGCTTCTGTTTGCAATCTATCTCGTGAAGCCGAGCCCCTTCTGTATCCTTGATGAGGTGGATGCACCTCTGGATGACAACAACATCAGTAAGTTTACAAAAGTTCTGCAGAAATTCTCCGAGGATACGCAGTTCATTATCGTGACGCATAACAAGCTCACCATGGAGGCCGCAAAGTGCCTCTATGGTGTGACCATGGCACAGTCGGGCGTCTCCAATATTGTGTCAGTCAAGTTTGACTGATTAGAATACTGTCTCTCACGAAATACTGATCCCTCACGCACGGGTGTTGCGTCTAACCCGGCTGAATTGTATGTTTCAGAGGTACCCTTTGCTGAAAGGAATTGATGAGAGGACTGCCGAGGGGCTTGATATCAAATGTGATGGTGTTGGCGGCTAAGACAGAGAGAGATTGAATGAGAGGTTCATAGGTATATGGTGGAACAATCTGAAGTTGCCGAGTTACGGCGCTGGGATTACCACGATCTCATGTTGCATCGTGTGCATGAGATTCTTCTGGTGGCGTCACCGTACGACGCCTACATCCTTGAGGAAGACGGCCGGCTGACCGAACAGATTCTTTCAGAGTATCTCGGTATGAACCTCAGCTATGCGCCCAGGGTATGGCGCGCCGCCAGTGCCTCGGAAGCCCTTGATATGCTTTCTCACCAGCATTATGATGTCATTATTACTCTCCTCAGGATAACCGATATGGATCCCAATGCGTTCGGTCGCCACGTGAAGCAGAGTCATCCCGGCATTCCTGTTATTCTGCTTGTCTATGATGTGACCGAAATCAGCCATATCCGCGATCATCTTCAGCCAGAGGCTATTGATAGAATATTCGTCTGGAGCGGCAATGCGAACGTTTTCCCGGTGATCATCAAGTACATTGAAGACAGACAAAACGTTGCACGCGATATTCAGCGGGGTGATGTGCGGGCAATCATTATTGTTGAGGATAATCCGCGCTACTATTCCATCATCCTCCCGCTCGTCTATGCAGAGATTCTTTATCACACCAGAGCACTTGTTGACCGCAGTCTTAACGATGCCCATCGGCTTTTAAGATTGCGTGCTCGTCCGAAGATTCTTTTGGCCACAGATTACGAAGAAGCACAGAAGTATGTTGAGATATGCGGCGAAAATCTCCTCGGCATCATCTCTGATGTTCGCTTTCCTCGAGAGGGTAAGAAGGATCCCGACGCCGGTTATCGGCTCATTCAGTGGATCAGGGAAAGGGAGCCGCTCATGCCCATTCTTTTTCAGTCGTCGAATCTTAATCTTAAGGCGACAGCGGATGAATTAAAGACGACTTTCCTCTACAAACATTCGAAAACATTGATACACGATCTGAGGACCTTCATTAAGGAGAATTTCGGTTTCGGTGATTTTGTGTTCCGCACTGAAGAGGGCAAGGAAGTAGCCCGTGCCACAACATTTCATGAAATGGAGAAACTGTTGCTGAGTGTAGCCGACGAATCCATCGTTTATCATGCTACCAGGAATCATTTCTCTAACTGGTTGGCGGCCCGGGGAGAATTCCCCATCGCTTCTCAGGTCAGGCCTATTCAGATATCTGATTTTCCGGATGTGCAGACCTTGCGCG
>DCAL01000082.1:0-243 GCA_002311975.1 Fidelibacterota bacterium UBA1134
AATGGGTATTATCTCCTGAACATTCTTCAACTGCTCCACCACTGAGTCGAACTGGACTTTCAGGTTTTTCTGCAAGGCGTCATACTGCTGTTGCTGAATCTTGTGCTCCACTCTCGCCTTCTCGGTCTGGCTTGATCGGATAAAACCTGTAAAGAGCGGATACGAAACGGTGAGGCGCAACTGCTGACGCCAGTTTCTGTCAACATCGGTGTAGAGCTCCTCAAAGATATCTGAAGAACCGTC
>DCAL01000082.1:322-20631 GCA_002311975.1 Fidelibacterota bacterium UBA1134
CTGCGTTCTCTTCGTAATGAGGGAAGGACTGTTCGTCTTCACTTCCTGCCAGAACGCGTTGTAATCCTCGGTCGGAGCGGTGGACTCTCCCTCATCAGTCACTGAAAAGTCGGAATCAATATCCAATCCCATGAAAGCGGCAAGCTGGTTAAAAGAGTTCTTCACCGCCGCCTGCTGATTGAGGCGCTGCACGCGCATGTCACCCAGGAAGACTTTCTGTTTGAGCAAATCGGACTTCGCCACCTGCTCCACATCGTACTGCCTCTGAACCCGTTTCACCTGCTGTTGGGCCACCTCCACCTGCTGGCGGACGACTTCGAGCAACTGGCCGTCCTTGAGATACTGATAGAACGCCTGCTTTACATTCCAGACAATATTCACCCGGGCGGCCGCTTCAGATTCCACACTGAACCGGTAACTGTTATTCCCAGCCGCTATCTGATTCCACCATCTGCCTCCATCGTAGATGTTCTGGCTTAGAGAAAATCCTGCCGAATGGTACTCGCTCTCCGGCACGGGGAATCCGAACTGCGGGTTGAAGTATGAGCCCTGCTGGAAAGAGCCGGAGCTGTAGTTCAAGGTCGGCAGGATTGCCGAAAGAGACCCTTTCTTCTCCGATGCCGCAGACTGCACCATCAGCTGCGCCACCTTCACGTCAGGATTGTTGTTCAGCGCAAGGTGGATACAATCGTCCAACGTGTAAACAGTCTGTCCAAATATAATTGAAGATGGCAATAAACCGATAAGCGTCAGTATAATCGCAACTCTGAATTGTGATAGGGCTTCTGATAAAGAGAGACGGCTCATCAACATCCGGACTGAATAGTAAGTGGTGAAAATCCACCCCTATCTCTCTTCGGTTCATCACACATTTTTATCCGACCGATCCCTGCGATGGGTAATTGTTGGTCATTGTTCCGACGAATTCTTGTTTCCCACAAGGACGTTTGGACAGGGTCGGGGATAGTGACAGCTTTTCCAAGGATTCTTCGGAAGGTCTGGAATCTGCCCGTATGAATCAGCGAAAAATCTGTTGTTCTGAACGACCTCCCCTCTTTCCCCTCCTTGGCAAGGAGGGGTGCAGGGGTGGTCTTTGCAGGAAGTTCCTTTGAGCAGCTCTTCATGATCCCATTGTTTAAGAATAGCGGCGAATGTACAAACTTACCCGTACAAATCGGTGAAGAACCCTCTCTTGTAATCCTCTGTTAGACAATGTAAAAGCAATAAAGATGTCGCCCCAGTGAGAAGATTGTACAAGATTCCTCATACTAAGTTCCCATCGTTTGCGTTAGGGAAGCTCGAATATATGGCAGTTTCAGAGAGTTGCTACGCCTAAGAGGTTTTGTCTCTTAGACTCGAACCATCATCAGAAGTTAAGTCATTAATGATCTCATCCTTGACATTGAGAAAGAAGTCGTAGGCTGCCTCATAACTGTTTTCAATCTTTCCGTCCAGAATGGCGTCTTCGATGGCCGTCTTGATCTTCCCCACCAGCGGCCCCGGCCCAATGCTGCACTCCTTCATGATAGTATCCCCCCTCACAGGAGACTGAAACTTCAGAAAAGCACTCCTCTCCTCAACGTCCTGCATCATTTTTTCAACGCGGTCGAAATTGCCGAGATACTTTTTTACCAACCGAGGATTCTTTGATGTAATATCGGCCCGGCATAGTATCATGAGGTCATCCACCTCCTCACCCGCCGCCACCATGACCCGCCGGACGGCGCTATCAGTGACGCCCTCCTTCGCCAGCGCGATGGGTCTCAGGTGAAGGGTCGTCAGCTTCTTAAGGTACTCCCTTGTGGCATTGGACAGCTTCATGCGCGCGGCCACCCGATCAATCATCTTTGCGCCGACGGCATCGTGACCGTGGAATGTCCACCCCTTCTTCCGATGGAGTCTGCGGGTGCGAGGCTTGGCGATGTCGTGCACCAGCGCGGCAAATCGAAGATCAGGCTTGTCCGTCTGTTGAGCAATGTTATCTACCACCTGAAGCGTGTGGTAAAAAACATCCTTGTGATGCCACTCGGCAGGCTGTTCCATTCCGACCATGGCGGCGATCTCCGGAAAGATGATCTCCATGAGTCCTACGTGCTGAAGCGTGTCCAGTCCGACGGACGGTTTCTCTGTCAACAGTATCTTGGTGAACTCCGCTGTGATCCGCTCCCATGAGACAATCTCGATCCGCTTCACTTGCCTGGTGATACTCTCCATCACTACCCTGTCTATCGAGAATTCAAGCTGGGCCGCAAACCGTATAGCCCTCATCATTCTCAGCGGATCATCCGAGAATGTGGTATCGGGATCGAGGGGCGTCCTGAGGATCTGATTCTGCAGATCTCTGAGACCACCACACGGATCGTGCAAGTCGCCAAGTTTCGCCTTGCCCAAACCGATGGCCATGGCATTGATGGTGAAATCTCGCCTCATTAGATCCTCTTCCAGACCAGAGGCTGATACTTGAGGCTTGCGCGAGTCCTGCTGATAGGTTTCCGCGCGGGCTGTGGCTACTTCGATCTCGAGATCGTCACATGGTATCATGGCAGTGCCAAATTCCTCGAAGGGGACAACTTTCTTGACGCCCAGCCGCTTAGCTAATCTGCGGGCAAACTGAATGCCGTCACCCACAACCATGATATCCATGTCGCTGAGCTCACGGTTCATCATCAGATCACGGACATATCCCCCCACCACGTAAACATCCACGTCTGCTTTATCTCCCGTCTCCCCCGCAAGCTTCAACAAGGGGTAGCGCAGCTCGTCATCTTGAATCAGTGAAGCTATATTTGCCATACCCTAGAATTTACAAAAACTCGTGCGAATTACCTCTCTTGCTTGCGTCTCTCGGATTAACGATTGTCCTTGAAGGTGGCATGGAATCCTATCTATCTTCTTGCAGCGTGACAATCATCAGAACACTCTTATTCCTGACATGCAGCCTCTCCACCCTTTCGGCTCAGTTCGCAGATGTCAAAGTTTCGCTGGATGTGCAGCGACTGAAAGAACGCGACAGGCGAATCACCGCCGAGCTGCCGGATCAAATAAAGCTCTTCTTTAAGTCGGCGCCGTGGGATCAGGAATACAGCGACTTGACAATTCCGCTGGCGATCCAATTAATCTTTGAGAGTGTCTCCGATAAGGGGGGCGAGCACCTCTATTCATCCCAGTGCCTTTTTTCCAACGGTTCCGACCAGCGCTATTTCGCCAAGGTGATCCAGTTTCCCTACGCGTCAGGGCAGGCCGTCATTTTTTCACCGGTCCTTTTCGAACCGCTGGCAAGCGCGCTGGAGTATTACGGCAACATCATTCTGGCGGCCGAAGCGGATACTTATGATCAGTTCGGGGGGACCCGTTTCTACGAGAGGGGACGAGAACTGGCTCTGAGAGGCATCACGTCACAATATCGCCGCGGATGGGGCGATCGGGTGGAACTCGTCGATATCCTCACCAGAAACAAGGGGACCCGGCTGGCCAGATTTTTCTTCTTCGATGCTCTCGCCTATCTTGACGAAGACGACTTGGAAGAAGCGGAGGCGTCGCTGGATAAAATGATGGAGAATCTGGAACTTATCTTCGCCAAGTTTCCACGCGAGCACTACACCATCATATTCCTGAAAGGTCATGCGGAAAAACTCTCCCAGCTCCCTGATCAGTTGCGGAACAAGAAGAAGCTTCTGACGCGGCTGATAGAGCTGGACCCAGACAACAAGGCGCGCTACCGGGAAGGGCTCGGCATCAAGTCAGAGTAGCGCCGTTTCCTCAAGATATAGTAATCCAGCACCACGCTTCCCCTGTAGAACTTAGAGAGAATATCCCTGTCTTTCAATCGACGAAGTGACCCTGTCCGCTTTCTTCTTTTGTGGATGACGTGAGGGTGAATCAGAATCCAGAATAGAGATTTGAAGATGGCTCCAACGTGGCCGAAATCAAAAAGGGCCATAGCGTAGAGTGCGGCGATGAATTCAAGAATCAGTCTGATGGGGAAGAGATAAATCGCCATGGGCAGACTGTAGTTGGAAAGCATCATCAGCAGACTGTTGCGGTGATTCAGATACTTTTTTTGCGGCGAATGCATGGCCAGTGTCACCGCATTTCGGTGATAGACAACCGACGCCGGATCGACAGCCACATCCAATCCGGCAAGGTGCATGCGCCATTGAAGATCAATCTCTTCCTGATGGGCAAAGAAAGTCTCGTCAAAACCGCCCACCTCTTCAAAGACTGATTTTCGAACAAGAAACGCCGTGCCTGAGGCCCAAAAGATATCTGTCACATCATTGTACTGTCCACTGTCTTTCTCCCGCGTCATGAAAAGACGGCCGCGAAGGAAGGGGAAGCAAAGTATGTCCATATGACCTCCCGATCCGCCGGCGTAGTCAAACAGTTCCTTCTCAAAATAGTTGAGGATCTTGGGCTGTACAGCGGCAATGTTATGATTCTCTTCCAGTGTCGAAACGAGCGGCTCGATCCAATCCGGCTCGTGAACAGTGTCGTTATTCAGGAACAGCAGATAGTCCGCCGAAGCAACTTCGGCACCCCGGTTACACCCTCCCGCATAACCCTTATTCTCCTCAGACCGAATTAAATTGACTTGCGAATGATTGGCTTCCACCCATTCCGGACTGCCGTCGGTGGAAGCGTTGTCTACAACGATGGTCTCTATGTTAGGATAGGAGCATCTTTGAAGAGACTCAAGGCACTCGGCCAGCACCTCTATGCCGTTCCAGTGAGGAATTACAACGGAGACAAGTGGTTTAGATGGCTCGCCCACACTGTCAAGATCCTGATGCCTGGTTTGCCTTCAGAATATATTCTTCCATCAGTCCGCGGCTGCCGGTATCTTCGGGAAATTTCTCCAGCCAGTTCTGAAGCAGATCGACGGCTTCTTCCCAGTACTCCATTTCGTCGTATGTTCTGATGAGATACCCTACCAGATCGGGGCGGTTGGAGTCATGCAGCCCTCTGAAGATTTCCTTACCCTGATCAACTTCACCGAGATCGTGGTACAGTTGCCCAATGCGGAGGTAGAGCTCTTCACTAATAATGGGGATAACAGAATCCGGCATGACCTCCATCATCAGCTCGAGGGGCTCCAGCGCGTCCTGCCTCATTCTTTCCAAATCATCATCGGTGACAGCGGCGCCCTTAGATTCTCTTCTAAATTGCTGATACCCGTTTACGCCGAGCTGCAGGAAAGCTGACCTATAGTTCTGGAGAAGTTTTATAACGTTCGGATTGTAATAAACGTCTGGGTTGTTAAGGTTGCGGAATCTGTACCCTTGCTGGTAATCCGTGCTCCAGTCGTTGTCATCAATCACACTCGTCAGGTTTGCACCCAGTCTTTCGTAGTTGACAGCGGACACCTCATGCGATCTGAGGCGAAACGCGAGTCCCTCCATCTGGAGGAATTTCTCTAGTCCGATCCTGTTCTTCGGTGAAACTGTAACCGCAAAGTAGATGGGGTAGCGCCATTTGGCGGCTTGGATGATGTGCAGAATCATCAGATCCTGAACACGAATTCCCTGGCCGAGTGTCGGCTTGATCTTCCACGAAATCTTTCCCTGTTCATTTTCTGGATCATCGGCAACCGGAACCGTGACAGGCGTCTCTTTCCAGTAGCTGACCCGCAGATGCAGCGGCTCATCGGTAACAGGATTCTTACCAATAGCCCGTCTTCCCTCAATCTGAGCCTCAGAAAAGGTTACAAATCGTTCGCCCTCAGGCCGCGACTCCTTCAGTTGCTTGATGTACCAGTCAGTATTCAACAAACTGAGATTGGCTACCCTCACATCTTTTCGAATTCCCTCCACCTCCTGAAGATACCAGAGCGGAAACGTATCGTTGTCACCATTAGTGAAAATGATGGCGTTAGGTTCGCACGTCTGCAGGATGTTGTAAGAGTAGTCCCACGCCACGTAGTTGCCGGAACGGTCATGAGAGCGGTAATTGGTAGATGCCACAATAACCGGAATCAGGAGAAGAAGTATGAGGGTGATGATCCCTGCCTCTTTTCCGAAACGTCTTTTATTGAAGATGGTGATCACCTTATCCAGAATAGCGGCGCCGGCGATGCCGATCCAGATGGAAAAGGCGAGGAAGCTCCCCACATATGAGTAGTCCCTCTCCCGCGGCTGAAACTTGTCCTGATTGAGATAGAAGATGATGGCTAGACCAGTCAGGAAAAAGAGTGTGAGGACGGACAAGGCGTGATGACGATCCTTCTTGAAATGGTAAACCATTCCGAGGATTCCCAGCAGGAAGGGGAACGGAAGTCCAAACTGGATCCAGTTAACGCCGTCTTCCTGCCGTTTGGCGAGAGCTCCGAGATCTGATACCCACGGCTGGCCGGCCGGGCCTCGCCCGCCAAACTGCCACAGAAAATAACGATTGTACATGCGCACTATTTGGTAATCCCAAAGAAACTGAACCTGTCTGCCGAAATCGTGAAACATATACTCCAGATTCTGAGAGGACGAGAACTGCCTCCTTCCTCTGTCTCGGGGCGAGCCGACCTTGTCTATCTTATGCGAGATAGAGCCGACCTCGTTTTTCTTGTACTTCCTGGGCAGGAAAAAAATCGAGCCGTACTGTTCCCGCTCCAGATACTTGACAGCTCTTGCCACTGTTTCGGGATCGTTTTCATCTATGGAAGGATCCTGATTTGAGCGGATGAAAAGGATGGCATAAGTAGAGTAACTGATGACGATGAGAACCAGCGATGAGAGAACGGTGGACCAGAGCCGCTTCTTACTGCGTATGGAGAATATGGTGGCCGCGAACAGAACAAGCGTAAGAAGCCCAACGCTCCCGACCCCCCAAACCAAGGCGAGCTTTGGAAATCCTTTAATAATCCCCAGATATATGATGAGAAAAGTAGCCCCTACTATGGCGGCCATGGTGAGGAACGACTTCCAAGAAAACTGAAGTTTCTTGAAGTAGATCACAAGTCCGATAAAAGGTAACGTCAGCAGGTTCAAGAGATGGATGCCCGAAGCCAGTCCAACCACGTAGCTTATGATCAATATATACCGTTCGTTGCCGGTCTCCTCAGACCGTTCCGCCCAGCGCAGAATCAGCCAGACAACCAACGCCGTCAGCAAAGTGCTGACAGCATAAACCTCAGCCTCCACGGCGTTGAACCAGTGACTGTCGGTGAAGGCAAAGATCAGTGATCCCATCAGTCCCGATCCAAATGCCACCAGCCGGTCTTCGCCAGACTTGACGGAACCTCGTATCTGGCGTACAAACTGGACAATGATGAAATAGAGGAACATCACCGCCAAGGCGCTCACAAGAGGAGAAATCAGGTTTACTCGGAAGGCTATGTCATCGCTGAAAGGGATCATGGAGAAGAGACGTCCGATGATGAGGTAGAGAGGACTTCCGGGCGGGTGAGGAACACCCAAAGTGTAAGATGTTGCGATGAACTCGCCGCAGTCCCAGTAGGATACAGTGGGCGCCATCGTGTCAAAATAGACAAGGAAGGAGACGAGAAAAACGCCGGCCGCCAGCATTCTGTTTATTTTGCTTGCAGACATTCTAACGGAACCTAAAGCTCAGAGTCCTCAGTTCCCGGCGTCCAGTTTCAGTTTTCATCTTTCCCCTCAGCCTTCATTCAGTCTCTTCCTTTGTCTCTTCAGAGTCTCCGCTCCCCTGCTCGTCAACACCCTCACCATCGGCATCTTTCTCAGCCTCAGCCTTATCCTTAGCCTTTTCCTTCACCTCCGCCTCTTTTGCCCCCTTCTTCTCCTCGATGTAGTTCAGTTGCAGACTGCCCAGGTTTGACACTATGAATTTCTCTTCATCCGGCGACAGATTACCCGCCATCCGGTTCTTCACCATCTCGAGCATATCAATATAGAAACCGGCCTCTTCCAGATTCTTCTCCACCTTATCTGTAACCGGATTCTTCAGTTTCCCCAGAGCGACCCACGCAAGCTGAGTAAAGTTGGAAACAAGATGTATAAACAGATGTTCGTCGCCCTTCTTCCCGTTTTCAGACATGATCCCTAAACGCTCCTTTCACTCTTTGGTTTCAGCCGGTTGTCTCTGATGTGCGAAATTTTCTGACCACATAGATGATGGAACTCCAGCGAGTCGAATCGTTCACTGCCGCCCAATTGGATTTGATCCCAGTCCAAAGACCTTTCATGGCTGAGCCGTGTCCATGTTTTTCACTGAGCATTGAGATATAAAACGCGTCAAATGGGAGACCGAAGGTGCTGGAGATGGTCAGACCGTGCTGGACAAGAAGCCTCTCCATGGCATCACGGGTGAAATGGGTGATGTGCCGCGGGACATCGTAAGCCGCCCACTCCGGTCCGTAATACTCAGCATCAAGTGAGTTCCAGTTGGGCAACCCTATCATCAAGATCCCATCATCCCGCATGGATGACGTAACTCGTCGCAGATAATGGTGCGGATCAGGTAGATGTTCGAGCGCGTGCCAGAATGTGACGACGTCATATTCCCCGTCGCCGCTCGCAAACCAATCCTCAGGAGACTGCACCGTGACAGTATATCTCCGTGACGCCTCTTGCCTCGCTGCCTCACTCGCATCAATGCCATCCACTTCCCATCCCGCCTGATGCATTGTAATGAGGAATTCGCCCGTACCGCAACCAACATCAAGGAGCCTGCCGCAACGCAAGGCAGTTTCTGTCGTGATGAGATTTTGCTTTCTCACCAGCATCAGTCTGCGGACAATCCGGTAGGCGAAATTGCCACCCCGACTGGCGGCATGAGGTGTATAGTTCTCTGACTCATAGTAGCGATCTGTTTCATCTTCATGGGGAACGGGACTGGTTAACCGTAAGCCGCAGCCATCACACTCCAGAATGTGGAACTCCTCCTGAGTAACGACATGGTCTTTGGCGGTGAACACGACTGCCAATCTTTCTCCAGCGCAGACAGGACACTGTTCGACTTGAATCATTTGCCATAAATCTCAGCTGACATTGACCATAGGGAGCATATGCTGATAATCGCGCATGAACCGTTTCCTGATCTTTTCATGTCCGGCCAGAGTCAGATGGGGATCTTCTTCAATAACATCAAAAGCCGCCTTTCTCGCTTCACGGATGATGGAACCGTCTTTCACCAGATCAGCAATCTTCCATTTAAGATATCCGTGCTGTTTGGTACCGTAAAACTCGCCAGGGCCGCGTAATTTAAGGTCTTCGTCAGAGATTTCAAATCCGTCGTTTATCCTCAAAATGACGTCCAGTCTGCGACGGGAAGTTTCTGTAATCTTCCGCTCTACAAGGATGCAGTACCCCTTTTCGGAGCCCCTGCCTATTCGCCCTCTAAGCTGGTGCAGTTGTGTCAGTCCGAACCGTTCAGCGTTCTCAATCAGCATGACAGTGGCGTTGGGGACGTCGATGCCCACCTCTACCACGGAGGTGGCAACGAGGATCTGGATTTCATTGGCACTGAATCTGTCCATGATTTCATCCTTTTCCTCTTTCTTTATTCTGCCGTGCAGGAGCGCCAATTTCAGCTTGGGAAATATCTTGGCGGAAAGATATTCAAATCCGGCTTCGGCCGCCTCCAGATCACTCTTCTCCGACTCCTCAATGAGAGGATAGACGATGATACATTGCCGGCCTTTCTCCACCTGATCACACATGAAACTGTAAACTTTCTTCAATGTATCCTCATTCACTTTCCTTGTCATTGGCGGCTGACGATCCTTAGGCATTTCATCTAACAGGGAAATATCCATGTCGCCGTGATAGGTTATAGCCAGCGTTCTGGGGATTGGTGTAGCCGTCATGATAAGGACATCAGGGTTGAAACCTTTTTCCAGAAGTTTGCCTCTCTGCATGACGCCGAATCGCTGCTGTTCATCGATGACAACGAATCCCAAATCCTTGAACCGTACATCCTCTTGAATAATCGCGTGTGTGCCGACCACAACCTGCACTCTGCCTTCGGCAATCCCTTCCAAGATTTTCTTCCTCTCAGACGATCTCTGTTTGCCCACCAGCAGTGCGGTCGTAATCTGCACCTTTTTCAGGTAAGACTCGAACACACCGTAGTGCTGATGCGCCAGTATTTCCGTCGGCGCCATGACCGCTACCTGAGCATCGTTGCCCACCACAATGGCCGCTGCCAGGATTGCCACAATGGTCTTGCCGGAGCCAACATCTCCCTGCAGCAACCTGTTCATCACTTTGGGCGATCCCATGTCTTGCCGGATCTCCTTCAAAACCCTCTTCTGGGCCTGTGTCAACTCAAAATCCAACTGCTCGTAGATGAGTTTCAGATACGGCCCCACTTTTGACATGACCCTGCCTTTCGATTCAGTTATGCCAATTTTCCGCAGCGCCATAAGTAACTGGAGGAAGAAATGTTCATCAAATTTCAGCCGCCTCATCGCTTGCGACAAACGATCTGAGTCTGGTGCAAAATGGATGAATCTTAGTGCATCGTCGAGTTGGATCAGGCCTTGTCCTGTGAGCAACTCCTCATCAAAGAATTCCTCACGATTGTCCTCAAGAAAGTCTAGCGCACTGTTGATAATCCTCCTGAAGCCCCGGCCGTCAAGTCCCACCGATTTCAGCGCCTGAGTGGAAGGGTAAAGAGGAATGACAGCTCCCGTATGCAATGGATCACTCTCCTCATCTGTGAGGATGTCATATTCGGGATGGATCATCTGGAGACCTTTGAAAAAATCGATCTTGCCGTGAAAGGCTACCTTGTCACCCACCGAAAAAACTTTCTTAATGTAGTCGGCGCCGTTGAACCATGTGCAGGTCAGAAAGCCGGTGCTGTCGTTGACAATCATCTGATAGTACTTTCGCCTCTTGGAGATGCGGAAGCCGCCGGCTTCAACTTTTCCCACTACCGTGGCAGGCATATCTTTCTCGAGATCCCTGATTAACGTAACGGTCGTCCGGTCGAGATGACGGCGGGGAAAATAGTAGATTAGATCTCTGACAGCAACGACGCCCTCCGTGGCAAGCACCACTGATCGTTTGGGGCCCACACCTTTTACCCACTGAACCGGTGTATCGAGACCTTTGCCTCTCAATTCAGGCATCGGCGGGGCGCCTGCAAGGCCATGGAATTTCAGTTAAGATTGTTACGATAGAGGGAAGAGAAATGGCGGAGATGGCGTCTACTGCCACTCCTTACGATAGGTATAGGTAATGGTTTCGGAGGCGTGCGGCTTCAAATCGAACTCAAACTGGATCGTCTGTGCATCGACTTTCTTATAGTCGTCCCTGGACGGTTCTTTGATTACCCAATCACCAAAGATGTGCTCTACAACCTGTATCTTCACAGTATCATCGCGCTTGTTCTCAATCACAAGTTGGATCAGCCCCTCTTCGCTCTTCTTCTTGCGGTCATAATTCATCACCGTCCTCTTCCCCAGCACATCGAAGGCTCTGCCAGCGGTCACAGCGGCATTCTCTCCGACAGCTACTTGCCCAAGATAATCCTCGCCGGCAAATTTCACTGCCGTAGCGCCTGAAGCCGCAACGTGCTGCTGATAAATCTGAAACAGACCAGCCGGCAGCGGCATTCCGAGTCCGCTCTTCTCATTATTCGTAAACGAAAGTTCCACGGAGAGAGGCCCTTCCCTGCTGGACCGTTCGTTGTTTTCGAAACGGTAGAGGCGTGAAAAAGTAATCGTCCGATCGGGATAGAGCGCAACTGAAATAGACTCTCGGGCGGGAATGGAAATTGGCTGAGAAAGTGAAAAGAAAACATAATCACCTAAAATATCCTGATTGAAGGCCAATGCTTCCAATTGAGAAGCATCCATTGCGACCGCTGACTTTCTCTTTGCGGCAAAACGTTGATCTCTCATGCGCAAGCCATTCTGAACCCGCTTCAGTTCACCCTCCACTAACTCAAGCCTAGCAGCAGAAAATGAGAGGCTCGTTTCGTTTTTCAGTACCGCCTGAGCCACAAGGGTACCTGATTTTTCTTCAGATGATATGAGGAGCCTGTAGTTGGCGTCCCAGTCAAAGCCGCCGGTGATGTAGACCAATTCCCCAGTAACAGTTCCCTTCCTAAGACTGTTAATCTCCCAAGCCAGTTCCGCTCTGGCCGAATAGCCGCTGTTCCCCTTGTTGGCAGTGATCTCAACCACCTCTTTGAGATTCAGAATCCTTACACTCTTCTTACGCTCAATGGTGATCCATTTGCTGTCAATACCCATCAACTTTCCCTTCACAGGTTTACCATCCGAAGGGGTAACAGTAACTGATTTCCCCAACTGATCTTTGAGGAAAGCGAAAGAATCAAAGGTATCCCGATTATACTTCTGTAGAATGATCTCGGCGCCATCAACCGTCAGAAAGGCGGAATTGGGTTCGATCCGGTTAGATATGAGCGGATATCGCACCACGTTTCCTCCGCTGTTCAGATTGAATGATACGGGCTGATTCACCAGTCCGAAGCCATCTTTGTAGAGTGTCACCGTAGCACCGTGGGACTGTCCGCAGATAGATGACAAAAGAAACAGATAGATGATAAAAATATTTTTCATGATAACATTGACAGGTTGTCTCTCAGTTTTGAAAGGTTCGTCTGCATATCCTCCAGTTTCTGTCTCTCTTTTTGAACAATCTCAGCCGGCGCCTTGTTGAGGAATCTGCTGTTTTTCAGTTTCGATTTCACATTTTCTACTATCCCGCTGAGTCTTTCTGCTTCCTGCGAAAGGCGCTGCTTTTCTTTCCCCACATCGATCAAACCTTCAAGCGGTATGAATAGTTCCAACTGACCGATGACAACCGTAGCGGAATGCGGCGGCCTGTCAACATCGGCACCGATGGTCAGCTGGTCGACTTTCGCCAAGTCGCGAATGATCATCTCGTTAGAGAGGAGCAGCCCCCCGTCATCGCCCCTGGCAAGAAGATTCGACTTCAGCCCGGGCGGTACTTTCATCTCAGAACGAACCGTCCTGATGCCTGTAACCACCTCCTGAAGGGATTCGAAAACTTTCTCCGATTCTTCATCAATCAAAGAGCTGTCAACCCGGGGCCATTCAGCGACGACCAGATCGGGAACTGACTCACCATCCTGTCGAACCTGCGACAACCGCTGCCAGATTTCTTCGCTGATAAATGGCGCAAAAGGGTGCAGTAATTTAAGGATATTCCCAACCAGATGAACGGCTAAACTGAAAGCAACATCCTGCCGCGATTCATCCTCGCCATACAGCCTTGACTTAATGATTTCCACGTACCAATCACAGAAGTCAGACCAGGTAAAATCGTAGATGCGCTTGGCGATTTCATTGAAACGGTAATGGGCGAACATGCCGTCAATGTCAGTGATAGTATTGTTGAGGCGACTCAGTATCCACCGATCGGTCAGCTCCAGCGCCGCGGCATCTATCTCAGACAGCGGCGTCGCCATTCGTCCCGGCTGACTCATGAGGACGAACCGTGACGCATTCCACAGCTTGTTCATGAAATTGCGCCCTACTTCGACCCGGTCTTCTGAGAAGACAATGTCCAGTCCCTGGGGTGCGATGAGCATAATCCCATAGCGCAGAGCATCGGCGCCGTACTTGTCAATGATTACCAGCGGATTGGGGGAATTCCCCAGCGACTTGCTCATCTTGCGGCCCTGCGTATCACGGACCATGCCGTTGAAGTAGACGTTTCTAAACGGTACTTCTCCCCTGAATTCCAGACTCGACATAATCATCCGTGCTACCCAGAAGAAAATAATATCAGCGCCTGTAACAAGATCGTTACTCGGATGAAAGTACTTCAAGTCCTCCGTTTCATCGGGCCACCCCAGCACGCCCATAGGCCAGAGCCATGAACTTGCCCAAGTATCCAGAACATCCGGATCCTGACGCCAGTCAGCTTCATCCTCAGGAGGATCCACGCCGCAATAGACATCACCCGTTTCGTTATGATACCAGACAGGAATCCGGTGCCCCCACCACAGCTGACGACTGATGCACCAATCGTGAATGTTTTCCATCCAATGTTCATAAGTCTTGATCCAGTGCTTAGGATAGAAGTTGATATCGCCGTTCCTGACCGCCTCAAGCGCAGGCTGAGCCAACTGGGACATTCTCATGAACCACTGTTCTGAAAGATACGGTTCAATGGGTACCTGACCGCGGTCAGAATAGCCGATACTGGTCACATAAGGCTCCACCTTGGCGACGCAGCCCAGTTCCTGCAGAGCTTCCACTACTCTCTCCCTCGCCTCGAATCGGTCGAGCCCCCTGAACGGCTCGGGCACCTTTTGGTTGAGACTGCCGTCATCGTTAAGGATGTTCACCATCTCAAGGTTGTGACTTTTTCCCATTTCGAAATCGTTGGGATCATGGGCCGGCGTAACCTTGACGCACCCGGTACCGAAGTTGGGATCGACAAATGTGTCGGCGATGACAGGCATTTCCCTGCCGACAAGAGGAAGTACCACTGTTTTACCGATGAAGCTCTTGAATCGCTCATCGTCCGGATTTACCGCCACTGCTGTGTCACCCAGCATCGTCTCCGGGCGGGTGGTCGCCACCGTAACAAATTCATCAGAATCCTTCACAGGATAGCAAAAATACCACAGATGCCCTTCAACTTCGCGGTAGTTTACCTCTTCATCAGAAATAGCGGACTTTGTTTTCGGGCACCAGTTGACGAGACGCTTGCCTCTGTAGATATACTCTTTCTTATACAACCTCACGAAAGCGGTGATAACTGACTTGTAGTAGCCGTCATCCATGGTGAATCGCTCTCGCGACCAGTCGCAGGAGCAGCCGAGACGTTTCAACTGTTCAGTGATTAGCGAACCGTATTTTCCCTTCCACTCCCATGCGTAGCTCAGGAATTCTTCCCTGCCGATCTGATCCTTGTCGGTGCCCTTCTCCGCCAGCATTCTGACCACCTTGGACTCAGTGGCGATGGATGCGTGATCCGTTCCCGGGATCCAGCAAGCCTCCTTGCCCATCATGCGGGCACGGCGGACAAGAATATCCTGGATCGTGTTATTGAGGACGTGCCCGATGGTGAGGCTTCCGGTTACATTGGGTGGCGGAATGAATATGGTAAAGGGTTCCTTCCCGGCATCTACCTTGGCGCGAAAGTAGTCCCTCTCGAGCCAATGTTGATACCATCGGCTCTCCACCTTCGAAGGATCGTACACCTTGGAGAGTTCACTGGTGTCAGTCAATGTTCAGCCCGCGGAGAATTCGGTATAATAAAGTCTTGGATCCGCTGCTCTATTTTTCAAGGATCAGACTGAAAGCCGTGGTCAGTTTCAAGATATTCTGATTGGCCTTGACGAGATTATCCGTTACAATTGCGGCAACGTTTCTCATCACCTTGAAGCCCAGTTCCGGATTGGATTCGCATATCCTGAAAAGATCATCCTTCATTACAACCGCAATTGCACAGTCCGTCTGAGCTTTCACCGTTGCCGTCCGCTTGTCATCGTTTCCGAAAAGAGACATTTCTCCGAATACCGGATGCCACTCGCTGGGCAGATTGATGATGGCCTTTTCGCGTGTATCATAGTCTCCCTTACTCAGTTGCATTGTGAGCGCCTGATTGATCTCTACTTTTCCATCCAGAAGAAGATAGATCGAATCACCGATGTCTCCTTCGTTAAAAATAATCTGCTCAGCCTCATAGTCCTTAACCTCCATCATCTCCTCAAACTGTTTGATTTCGTCGTCTGACAAATCTTTGAAGACGCGATACTGTCCGAAATCAACTGATTCAGTCATACTATTCCCTCACGTTACAAAGTGGCAATCCTATTGGATGACGATAGCCTTTTCGGTTTCCTGGATCATATAGTCTGCGCCGGGATTGATTACCACCGCCATCTTGTTTTCCTCATCAAGGGAGTGACCGGCCTCTTTGAGCTTCCTCTCGATGAAAGCGTCCAAAGCTGAAGTATCCGATGAAAGAATTTCGCCGATCCCGATCTGTTCCTCTTCAGAATAGACACTCACCAGGAGCCATCCGTGCTTACTTTTGAAATGGTCGGAAAGTTCAGGAAACGGCTTGCCCACATAGTCCGGTGGAATTGACGTACGGCGAAATCTGCTGGCTGTCTGGTTATCCAACAGACTCTCGAGGGTCTGGGGCACACCCGGATCCAAAACGTGCGAGGCGATCATGTAAGCGCCGAGATCATCGCTTAGAATGACCTCATCCGCGTTAGCACGCTTGATGTGCGTCAGGTTTTCCCTCTCGGTAATATAGGCGATCACCCTGATGTTAGGCGCGAGTGTTTTCATGGTCAACGTGCCGAAGATGGTCTTTTCATCAGGATGGCTGCCCGCCTCCAGAGAATCGTTCGGCACCACAATGGCAATGGAAGCGTCTTTCAGATTCGCTCGCTCAAGGATCGCCTCCCGTGTGTAGTCGCCGCGAACGAACTTGAACTTTATCTCTCTGTACTTATTGCGGATAGCCGCGATGGTGTCCTCGGATTCCTCGTTGATGAGGACAATCTTCAGTTTTCTGTCTTGGCTAAGATTCTGCAGTGAATCCATAATACGGTCCACATTCTTATTCCAGCCGCAAAAAAGGATGTGATCTGTTACATTGAGTTTTTCCAAACCTTTGTCCTCCCGAATCTTCCTTGCCACAAAAACGGATGAAATTGTAGCTGTTAGCAGTGCAATGAGGGAAATGCCGGCAAACATGATGACGACGGCGAACAACCGGCCTTCAGACGACGAAGGAGAGAAGTCACCGTATCCGACCGTCGTCATGGTAACAATAGCCCACCAGAAAGGATTGTTCCCTTCGGTAATCTCCTCTGCTCCTTCAAATTGGCCTATGCCGTATCCGCCGATGATCATAACGATGAGGATGCCGGAAGTGATCTGCACTACAGGCCTCCGTAAGGCAGATCTGAGAAATTCAACCATAAGAGTAATTTAAGGTATTAGAAGATCAAAGGACAGCGATTGTCGGACAGGGGCTCTTACCGCACTGGGTAAAACAGTACTCAGATAGAATATTGAGTTTCACACTCTTCTACTGAGAGATAAGAAACGCCACCGTCTCAATATGCGGCGTGTGAGGAAACATGTCCACCATGGCGAGGCGTTCGAGCCGGTATCCAGATTCAGTGAGCACTGCCACGTCCCGCGCCTGCGTCGAGGGATTGCATGAGATATAGACGATCTTCTTCGGCTTCATTCGGGCTACGTCGTTTACCAGCTTAGGATGCATCCCGGCCCGGGGAGGATCCAACAGCACGGCGTCCGGTTTCTCGATCTCTTTGAGAATAGGCGTTACGCGGAAGTATTTATCGAGGTTTGCCTCAAAGAAGCGGCAGTTGGTTACGCAGTTGAAGACGCCGTTTCGGACCGCGTCTTCCACTGCCGGAGGGATCAACTCGAAACCGTAAACCTGCTTCACGTGAGATGACATGAACAGCGACGTGGAGCCTGTGCCGCAGTAGAGATCGTACAGAATCTCGTCGCCGGAGAAGTCCGCGAACTGCAGCGCCAGTCCGTACAGTTTCTCCGCCTGCACAGTATTCGTCTGGAAGAAGGAGTTGGCTGAGATCTCAAAGGTATAGCCTCCCAGTTCCTCGCGGATGTAGGGCGGCCCGTGAAGCGGCACTTCCCACTCGCCGTAGGAAACTCCTGCCTTGCGCCGAGTAATGTTGTTGACGATGCTGCTGATCTGCTGAACTTCTTTGGTCAATCGGGCCACGATGGGCGAGAGTAAGTCCAGCTCCTCACGGGAGGTCACGAAATTCACCATCACCTCCTCCGTCCTCTCCCCCACGCGGATGACGAGATTCCTCAGGAATCCTTTGTGCTTCACGATGTCATACGGCTTCAGCCCCCGCTCCCGTGCCATCTCCCTGACAATCCCGAGGATGTCGTTGCCCACAGGATTCTGTATCCAGCACTCCTCAATGTCAAGGATCTTGTCGTAACGCCCGGGGACGTGAAGTCCGAGGGCAAAGCTCCGGTCGGCGCCCTCCTCCTCTTCCGGCAGCACCCAGCGGCGGTTGGAAAACGTGAATTCCATCTTGTTGCGGTAATGGAAGATGTTTTCGGCGGGAACCACCTCATCTAATTCTACATCGGGGATGTGTCCAATTCTGCGGTAGATGTCCACAACCTGAGTTTTCTTCTGCTCAATCTGCCCCTCGTAATCGAAGTCCTGGAACGTACAGCCGCCGCAGGTCGGAAAGTGCTGACATTTCGCCTCCACAGAAGACGGCGATGCCTTGACAATCTCCAGCGAGACGGCTTCCACATAGCCTCTGCGCTTCTTCGTAATTCGACAGAGAGCCGTCTGCTGCGGAAGGGCATTTTTCACGAAGACGACAAGATCATCCGTGCGCGCCACCCCTTTGCCACCGAAAGCGAGCGATTCAATGGTCAGTTCGATCTCGTCACCGACTTTCAGATTGATCGGTTCAGGCACTGTATGGTTCCTTCTGTTGCTCTCTGGAGAAGTGGAATGAGACTCGGGAAAAGTTAGACGCCCACAGGATGCCAGGTCGTCTTCAATTCCTGCGTTCTCAGAATGTGGTACGGACCTTGGGAGGAATCCTTGTGCATATCTTTCTCATTCAGAATAGTGACACGCTTGACATTCACAGCTGATTGCGCTTCAACACTCCTGATTTCGCTTTCATCCTCGCCGCAGTAGATGATGGCGTCAACATCCATATGCGATGCGAAATGTCCCAGCAGCTCGGAGCGGAATCCTGTCATAATATTGACCACACCCGGCGGAACATCGGAAGAATGGAGCACCTCGGCAAACGTGACGGCACTGAGCGGTTTCGATTGGGAGCTAAGAAGAACACAAGTGTTGCCGCCGATGATCACGGGCGCCATGACCGACACAAGCTCCAGCAGTGAAGATGAGTCAAAACAGATCGCGCTCACAACGCCCATAGATTCGGGGACTGTATAGTTGAAGTACGGCATGGCCACAGGATTGACACTGCTGAAGATCTGCTGAAATTTGTCGGCCCATCCGGCATAGTAGATCAGCCGATCGACCGCGGCATCCACTTCCTTCCTCGACTGCCTCTTGGAGCTTCCCTGAAGTGTCAGTTCGTCCACGAACTGTTCGCGCCGCGCCTCCAGCATCTCTGCCACACGATAGAGAATCTGCCCTCTGTTGTAGGCAGTTCGTCTGCGCCAACGTGGAAACGCCTTGCGGGCTGACGCTACGGCATCCCTGAAGTCTTTGCGCGATCCGCGGCAGACGTTGATTACCTGATCACCGTCAGGAATACTCCACTCATAGGTTCGGCCCGACTCGCTGCGCGGGAAGCGACCGTTGATGTACAGCTTGTAAGTCTTGCGAATCTCTCTTCTCTTGGCCATCTTTTTACAACATCCTCAGTCGATCCAGCTCGCGTGTCAATAGAGCTCCACATAGGGCAGCAGTCCGTGAAGACCTCCCTCGTGCCCGACGCCGCTCTCCTTGTAGCCGCCGAAGGGCGACGCCGGATCAAACTTGTTGAACGTGTTCGCCCACATAACGCCGGCCCTTATCTCACGAGTAACCTCAAAGAACTTGGACCCCTTATCCGTCCAGACGCCGCCGGAGAGTCCGTAGGGTGTATTGTTCGCTTTTTCAATAGCCTCCTCCACCGTCCTGAACGTCTGAATGGCAAGGACGGGACCGAATATTTCTTCCTGTACGACGCGGTGCGACTGAGAGACGCCCGTGAAAAGCGTCGGTGGATGCCAGAAGCCCTTTTCGGGAAGTAAGCATTCGGGCTGATAGACTTCGCCTCCCTCATCCTCGCCGATCTTCATATACGTCTTGATCTTATCCAATTGCGCGCGGGAGTTAATGGCGCCGATATCTGTATTCTTGTCCAGAGGATCGCCCACGATCAAAGTCGCCATACGGTCCTTGAGCTTAGTGATAACCTCGTCAGCCACACTCTCCTCAATATACAGTCTCGACCCCGCACAGCAGACATGCCCCTGATTAAAGAAAATTCCGGTGATGATTCCTTCCACGGCCTGATCGATGGCGGCATCGGCGAAAATGATATTGGCAGCCTTGCCACCCAATTCCAACGTATACCTTTTACCGCTGCCGGCCAATGCGCCCTGAATATATTTGCCCACTTCCGTCGATCCCGTGAAGGCGATCTTGTTCAATTTAGGATGATTGACGAGATATTTGCCCGTCTCACCTCCGCCGGTGATGATATTCACCACGCCGGCAGGGACTTCCGCCTCCTGCACGATTTGCGCCAGTTTCATGGAGGTGAGGGGCGTCGTCTCCGCCGGTTTAAGAACGACGGTGTTACCACAGGCCAGCGCCGGTGCAATCTTCCACGCCGCCATCAAAAGCGGGAAATTCCACGGAATGATC
>DCAL01000082.1:20773-20948 GCA_002311975.1 Fidelibacterota bacterium UBA1134
GCTTGCCGCCGTCCATCGATTCGATAACAGCCAGCTCTCTCGATTTTTCCTGGATGATGCGAGCGAGGCGGTAGATTATTTTTCCCCTTTCCTTGGGAGCCATCCTCGACCAAATCTTCTCGTACGCCTCTCGCGCGGCCAAGACTGCCCGATCTACATCGGCTTCCGTCGCCTC
>DCAL01000082.1:20991-26632 GCA_002311975.1 Fidelibacterota bacterium UBA1134
TGTCAAAGGTATCTCCTCCTTCGGACGCCACAAATTGACCGCCGATAAAGAGATCATACCGATCTTCCAGATGAACGTGATCCGCCGTCTGAGGAGCCGGGTCGTATGACCAACCGCTATCGAAGTCCAGTGTGGATTCAGTATTACTCATGTTCCGTAGTCGCTAAGCGATTGAGAAATAATCCGCAGATTGATAGACGCCAGTCTGCTGTTTTGCAATCTGCATCAGCACATCGTTCGCGAGAGAACTAGCGCCAAACCGAAACAGCGCCGGCGTCAGCCACTCGTTCCCCAGCGTCTCCCGCAGCATGACGAGGTATTGAATAGCTTGTTTTGCCGTGCCGATTCCGCCCGCTGGTTTCATACCGACTTTTCTGCCTGTTCTGTAATAATAGTCTCGAATCGCCTCCAGCATCACCACGACCACCGGCGGTGTGGCTGCCGGCTCAATCTTGCCAGTGGACGTCTTGATGAAATCTGCCCCGGCGGCCATGGCTATATCGCTGGCTCTGCGGACATTATCCAGTGTGCCCAGTTCCCCGGTCTCCAATATCACTTTCAGATGAGCCTCGCCGCACGCTTCTTTCACGGCTGTGATTTCCCCGGCTACATAGTCGTAATCGCCCCTCAAGAAGCGCCCTCGCGAAATAACCATGTCCACTTCGTCCGCTCCATCATTAACGACCTTTTTCACTTCGTCCAGTTTCACATCAAGGGATGTCATACCACTTGGGAATGCTGTGGCGACGGCCGCTGTTCTGATTCCCGTGCCTCGCAAAGCTTCGCTGGCCACCGCCACCATGTTGGGATAGATGCAGACTGCCGCTACCGTTGGTAAGCCCGGATACTGATCGTGCAGATGGGCCGCCTTATAACACAACTGGACCACCTTCCCCCGCGAGTCCTTCCCCTCAAGTGTCGTCAAGTCAATCATACTCAGCGTCATCTTCAGAGCGGTGACCTTGGATTCCTTCTTGACACTTCGCTTGAAAAGCCGCGACACCCGCTCCTCAACCCCGATCTTATCAACGGGATGGGGATATTTCGCTATTTCTGAAACAGATATCATTCTGAGATTCTCATGGGCCCGCCGGCATCATAATATGGCAGAACTGGCTGCGAAAATATCCAGTTCACTCACTTCTCGCACAAGCGCAATTGCTTCGTTCTCTGTCCGCGCCTCGGCATAGATTCTCACGATGGGTTCGGTATTGGAGCAGCGGATATGTACCCATCTGTCTGACCACTGAAGTTTCAACCCATCCACGAAATTCGTCTTGGCGCCATCGAAATTTTCCGCTATCCGCTGCCATGACTCCTCCGCCATGGATCCGTCAACGGTGATCTTCTCCTTCACCATGTGGAAGTGTGGCAGTTGCTGAAAAATGTCACTCAAAGACTGGGACATCCGCGCCATGCTATTCAGGATTATGGCCGCTCCCACCAGAGAATCTCGTCCCAGATGCACCTGTTTCAGGATGACGCCACCGTTTCCCTCTCCGCCCAGTTCGGCTCCCACCTGCTTCATCCGTCCAACCACGTTGATTTCGCCCACTGCCGTACGCTCAACGACTGAGCCGTACCGCGCCGCCACGCGATCCACTGCCATTGTGGTGGAGAGATTGGTCACTACGGTCTGAGGCGATCCCGTCGAACGGAGGTAGTCATCCACAGACAACACGAGAGTGTACTCCTCTCCCAGCGGTGCGCCTTGTTCATCAATGACGGCGAGCCGGTCTGCGTCGGGATCCGTTGCGAAACCGGCATCACAGCCGTGTTCAACCACGGCTTCAGACAGCATGGTGATGTTTTCCGGCAGCGGTTCAGTCCCTCTGACAAAACGCCCTGAGAGATCACAATTCAACTTCACGACATCACAGCCCATCCGCTGCAACAATAGCGGTAGAGCTTCGGCCGCAGCGCCGTTCACCGCATCCACAGCCACCTTGAAGTTGCCGCGCTTGATCTTGTCCACATCTATCCAGTCGATTGCCAGAACCCGCTGGATGTGACGCCGCACCGCCTGATCAAATCGAACATAATTTCCGCTGTCGCCAGCCGTTTCCCTCTTTCCTTCCTTCGCGAAACGCATCAGATTACCGAAGGAATCTTCGTTCAGGAAGCAGCCGTCACGCGCAATAAACTTCAATCCGTTCCACTCCTCGGGGTTGTGACTGGCGGTAACGACCAGACCTCCCGCCGCATCCGTATCTTCTGCCACAAACTGAACCGTGGGCGTGGGGCAGATTCCGCAGTCGAGAACATCTCTCCCCAATCCGAGGAATGTCTCAATGACGGCCGAGGTCAGTTCGGAACCGGATACGCGTGTATCACGTCCAACAATGACGGCGCCTTCCCCGCACAGAGAATGGAAGGCTCTGACATAGCAACTGATCACCGACGCGTCAAGATCGTCGGGAACGATTCCTCTGACGCCTGAAATACTTTCGATCAACATTCCTTGTGCCTCATGATTCCCGGTTCGAACTGTCTGAAATTAACCCAATCGGATGTAACAATACGGCAAAAAAAAGATCCGGATCGAAAGAGATCCGGATCTTATCAATGATACTCTGGAGAAGGAGTCTTGAAGCGCTAACCTGATTAATTCATGAGTTCATGAATTAATCACCCTTAGGGCCGACGCCGACCCATCGGTGTCGGGGTTAAACCCGCCGTAGGCAGCCTGTCGGTTAATAATACCTCCTCGGCTTGGGCTTACTCCGTTTCAGTTTCTTAGCTTCGCTGGGCTTGAGATAGTAAGACTTCCGCCTCACCTCTCTCAAAACACCGGCCTTTTCATACTTCTTCTTGAAGCGTCTGAGGGCGCGTTCCAACTCTTCACCTTTATGAACGGTCACTTCAATCAACTAACACACCCCCTTCCTCTCTATCCAAGATAGTTTCTCAGCGGCTTGCTGCGCGATTTGTGCCGCAGGCGCCTGATGGCTTTTTCCTTAATTTGCCTCACACGTTCCCGCGTAAGACGGAACTCTTCGCCAATTTCGTTGAGTGTCAGGGCGTAGTCACGGTCGATGCCGAAGTACATCTTGATGACATCGCGCTCTCTGTCTTTTAAAGAGTTGAGACACATTCTGATCTCCTCTTTCAGGGAGTCAGACATAAGTCGGGTGTCGGGCGGTCTCTGCTTATTGTCTTCGATAACGTCCATGAGCGAATTCTTATCGCCGTCTCTGAACGGAGCATTGAGCGAATGGTGCCGCCGGGAGATTCGAATTGCGTCCATCACTTCATCTCCGTCCATCTCCAACTGCTTGCCGATCTCTTCCTCGTTGGGAGGACGTTCATTCTCAGACTCCAGATGTTCTGCGGCCTTCGTGATCTTACTGATTGTCCCCACTCTGTTCAGCGGCAGGCGGACAATCCTGGAATGTTCAGCAAGAGCCTGAAGAATCGACTGTCTGATCCACCACACCGCGTAAGAGATAAACTTGAATCCGCGCGTTTCATCGAATCTTTCGGCTGCCTTGATTAGACCGAGATTTCCTTCATTGATGAGATCGGTGAGCGGAAGTCCCTGGCCCTGGTAATCTTTCGCTACCGAAACCACAAAACGAAGGTTGGCCTCCGTCAATTCCTGCAAAGCCTCCTCATCGCCCTGATGTACCCGCTGAGCGAGCTCAACCTCCCGCGCCGGCGGTAGCGGTTCGAACTTACCGATTTCCTCAAGATATCGGCTTAGACTTCTGTTAGCATCAGTAGCCATTCAAGACCCCCCTATTCGTGGTTAACGCATTGAAGCATTTCGTGCAAAGTAGGCAAATTTACCACTCTTTGACGGATATTTCAAGAACTCGAGCGACTTTTTGTAAATGCGTTTTGTGTTGTGTTCTGAGAGGAGTTCACAGTCTTCATTAGGAAAGATTGAGAACAGGCTAAATCACGTCAGTGAGCGGGCCAGATCCATAAATTCATCTACCGAGAGTGTCTCCGGCCTGCGATTAAGATCGATGTCGACCTTTCGATTTGAGACATACTCGGCCAGTGAATTGCGGAGCATCTTGCGCCGTTGCGAAAAAGAGTGCCGCACGATTTCGCGGAAAACGTCCATCGTCTCCTTCTCCTCTTCAAAACGGCCGTGGTATTTCAGTGAAACGACGGCTGAGTCGATCTTAGGCCGCGGTACAAACACCTCCGGCGGCACGGTAAGTTCATACTTTACATCCATGACTACGCCCACCATCACTGTTAGACGCCCATAACTCCTTGTTCCCGTGGGCGCGGTCAGTCGATCGGCCACCTCCTTTTGCACCATGATGTGGATATCCGTCCACCGTTCGGGAGATTCCAGTAACTTGAAAATGATGGGAGAAGTAATATTGTAAGGAATATTCCCCATGGCGCGGATACGGTTGCCTTCAAACGGGAGCTGAGTCAAATCGAGTCTTAGAAAATCTGCATTCAGAAAAGTGCAGTTGCCGAGCTTACCATTTTGTTGCAGACTGTGGCAGAGTTCCCTGTCCACCTCTACACCGACGAGATCATTAACCAGCGGTGCCAGCAGCTCTGTAAGGGCGCCCCCGCCGGGACCTATTTCTAAGATGGAATCAGAAAGGTCAGGCGAAACAATTCGTACAATTTTCTTCAGAAGATTTGTATCGGTGAGAAAGTGCTGTCCCCAGCGCTTCTTCAGCTGATACTTCACAGCGGGAGACCGAAAAAACTGCGCGACGTCAATGTCGTCTTTTCGGCAATCACATCGAGAGACTCACCCCTGACTTCGGCAATCTTTGATGCAATGTGGGGAATGTTTGCTGGCTCGTTAAGCCTTCCGCGATTGGGAACTGGAGCCAGAAAGGGGCAGTCCGTCTCCAGCATCACCGCCTCAAGAGGCACGCCTCGCAAGACATCTTCAGTGTTGTCCTTGTCAAACGTCACTATTCCGGTAAATGAGATTCTCCCGCCGAGATCAAGGACGGACTGCGCCATCTTTACATCGCTGGAAAAACAGTGGACCACAAATCGCCTGTGCCGAACAAATGTGAGAACCTCCAGAACAGCCTTGTCAGAATCACGATTGTGAACGATAGCCGGCATCGCCAGTTCTGCCGCAAGCTCCAGCTGTTCGCGAAAAACAGCTCTCTGAATTTCTTCGGGAGACAGATTACGGAAAAAATCGAGCCCCATCTCTCCAATGGCTACCACTTTCGGATGGGATGCCAACTCCCTCAACTGATGCAGATAGTCATCAGGTGCATCTTTGGCGTCATGGGGATGAACCCCCACAGAAGCGAATACAGAAGGATATTCCTCGCTGATTTCAATGGACGACCGCGACGAAACAAGATCGGTGCCGACACAGACAACGGCTTCAACTCCAGCATCATGCGCCCGAGCAATAACATCCGGCAGCTGCGCTCTGAGGTCATCATAGGTGAGGTGGGCGTGAGTGTCTACAAACAATTGATTATTGTAGATTGACTATTTTCGATTGAAGAATATCAATAAAGGTCATGAGCCAATCAATTGTCAGGAGTCAATGGAAAATATCCGAAGGATCCTGCCGAGAAACTCATGAGATTCTGACGCCGGAACCCACCAAGGGATCGTCCACGGTGACAAGCACGATGGCGTCGTCCGAACTTGCCGCCAAGAGCATGCCGTTGGATTCGACGCCCCG
>DCAL01000082.1:26776-43719 GCA_002311975.1 Fidelibacterota bacterium UBA1134
TCAGCGTGGATTACTCGCGCCGTTTTCAGCTCAACTTTGACAAAATCATCGATTGAGATTATTCCATCCGTCATCTTTTTCTCCTCGGCAGTTTTATCTTTTTTTGATTTGTCTTCTTTTTCTTCAAGTTCAATCCGCGGGAACGGAAGTTCGAATTCCCCCAGGCGGGATCCGGGTTTCAGTCCGCCCCACGAAGCACCAGAACTGTCATCATCTGCGGCGCCGATCATATTCAGAATACGTTTCGTTCTCGCCGGCATGATGGACATCAGAAGAAGCAGTCCGATCCTGAGCCCTTCCGCCGCGTGATACAGCACCGTACCGGCCTGATCCTTATCCGTCTTCGCCAGTTTCCACGGTTCTCTCCGTTCCATATATCTGTTGATGGAGCGGATGAACTGCAGGACTTCTTCCACAGCCTCATTCACCTTCATTCGCAGAATGAGATCTCTGACAGTCTCACCCATTCGCCCGCCGTGCTCGGTCAGCTCCAGCTCGAGTTCGCCCGCCACTGCGGCTTGCGGAATCCGACCGTCGAAATTGCGCTGGATCAGAGTGGTGATTCTGCCCACAAGATTCCCGAGATCGTTGGCCAGATCGCTGTTGTAGCGACGGACAAATGCGTCCACGGAAAAATTGGCATCCTGTCCCAGCACCATATCTCTCATAAGGAAATAACGGACAGAATCGACACCAAATTCTTCAACCAGATCGAGGGGTCTCACCACGTTACCCAGCGATTTCGACATCTTAAAATCTTCACTCAGCCACCAACCATGAGCGAAAATCGTTTTCGGCTGGGGGATATCGGCGGCAAAAAGCATGGTGGGCCAGTAGACAGCGTGCGTCGTAAGAATATCTTTCCCCACCAAATGGCAGTCCGCGGGCCACCACTTTTCAAACCGTTCCTCATCATGTACCGCTCCCACGGCGGTCACGTAATTAATGAGAGCGTCGAACCAGACGTAGGTCACATAATCACTATCGAAGGGAATCTCGATCCCCCAAGACAGCCGCGAATTAGGCCGTGAAATACAGAGGTCACCGAGGGGTTGTTGAAGAAATCCGAGCACTTCGTTCTTGCGGAATTCCGGCTGGATGAAATCAGGATGTTCGTGGATATAGTCAATCAGCCGCTGCTGGTATTTGCTCATCCTGAAGAAATAATTCTTCTCCGTGATGACGCTCAACTCCTTCTGATGCTGCGGGCACTTGCCGCCTTCATCCAGTTCCTTCTCCGTGTAGAATCGCTCACAGCCAACGCAATAGTAGCCGCCATATTCATCGAAGTAGATATCTCCGCTGTCGTAGATCTTCTGCAGAATCGATTGAACAACCTGCTTGTGATTATCATCAGTGGTGCGGATAAAGAAATCGTTACTGATGTTCAGTTTCTGCCACAGTTCCTGAAAACGGACCACCGTTTCATCACAGTGCTGCCTCGGCTCTACACCCCTTTCTTTGGCAGCCTGTGCCACCTTTTGACCGTGTTCATCGGTACCGGTCAAGAAGAATGTTTCATCCCCCAGCCAGCGATGAAACCGCGACAGGACATCGGCCAGAATGGTTGTGTAGGCGTGGCCGATGTGGGGCTCATCGTTTACGTAGTAGATTGGTGTTGTGATGTAGAACTTGCTCACCCTGATTTTCCGTTAAGATCCTCCTGAATATCCAACAACAGATTCACCAGCACCAGATTCGGGTTATAATTGCGCGAGAGAGAATCGGCACATGTTCCAAGCTTAGAGACGATGGCAGCATAGTCCGCGGACGGAAACTTATTCACGAACTCCTCTAACTCCTGAGCTGAGTTTTCCAGAATGAGTTCAGCCTGACCGTTCAGTTTCTGGATAAGCATAGCGTCTCTGAACCAATGAACAAGAAGCTGCATGTGAAAGGAAAACGCCTGCGTGTCAGTCCGGTAGAGCGATGCGAAGTGTTTGAGAAAATTATTCCAATCCTGGGCAGTTGCCGACGTTGTCCACCCCACCAGCGATTTCATCATTCTCTCTACCTCGCTCAGCTCCTCCTGCGCCAAAGTCATCATCACCCGGATGTTCCCCTGACTGAGATGGGCAATCAATCGAGCTTCACTGCTCTCCTTGTCCAATTCAGCGGTAAGGTAATCCATCAGTTCCTTCTCCGGAACTGGCGGGAAATAGACCTCCTGGCATCTGGAACGGATCGTCTCGGAGAGGCGTTGCGGAAAGTCAGTCACGAGAATGAATGACGTATTCTGGGGCGGTTCTTCGACGATCTTAAGAAGGGCGTTGGCCGATTCTCCCTGCTGAGTCATCAACTTGTGTGCGTCAAAGATTAGAATCATCTTCCTGCCGGCTTCCGACGCCTTGAGATAGATCTTCTTTCTTATGTCCCGGACGGAGTTCAGCAGAATGGTGTTAGCCTTCGGCAAATCGATCTTCAGGTAAGGTTCGCTCCCTTTCCTGACGGTGAGTCCACTCAGGAGGGTCAGCGTTTCACGAGAGATCGCCTTGAGAGGTGGGTCTTTTCTGGTGATTTTTTTATTTGTTGGCAGGGGGACGACAAGTAAAAGGTTCGGATGCTGCAGTCCCCTGAACTTTGCACAAGACGGACAGTTGCCGCAAGGTACATTCTTCGGATCACGGCAGTTGAGTAGGGAAGAGAACCGAATGGCAAATCCCTCCTTACCCGCTCCGACCGGGCCGTGAAAAAGATAGGCCGAGGGGACTCGATCATTCTCCACAGCTGATAACAGTCGCTGCCAGACAGTCTGCTGCCCGATCAATTGTTCAATGGTCACGATTTCTTGAGCCAGCTTTCAGGATTCAATTTCTTCTTGCTGCTCCAGATTTCAAAGTGAAGCTTTGCTCCATCCAATGAGCCCGAATCACCCACATGAGCAATGACGTCAAGAGCATCCACATAGCTGTTCTCTTCCACTTCTACATCCACGATATGCGTATAGACAGTATAATAACCTCCGCCGTGATCGATAATAATCGTATTGCCGTAGCCGCGAATATAGGTGACAGTCGTAATGATTCCGTCAAACACTGATCTTACTTCAATGCCTGCGGCTGCCCGGATATCGATCCCCGTATTCTCGGTTACCGTTTTGAGGATAGGATTCTGGTGTGTCCCGAATCTTGTGATGATTCTACCCCTTACCGGCCACGGCATTTTACCCCTCAGTTTTGAGAAATCCGTTGTTGTCAACACCGCTTTCTCCCGTCGACGGCGTTCCAGTTCGGCGAGGCGGGATTTTCTATCCTTTTCAAGTCCGGCGAGGATCGTCTCCAACTCGGCGGCGGCATCCTGACGCTCGTTCAAAGCATGAGCCAGTTCGCGCTTATCCCTCTTGAGACGATCCAGTTCCTTGCCACGCATGCGGCGACGCTTCTCCAGCCAATCCTTCCTTCTAGAATTCTCCGTATCGATCCGTCCCATGTCCTTCAGCTCACTGTTGTGTGTGATTCGCTTTTCTCGAATCTCTGATAAGGTCTTCTTTATGCGTTCAGATAACGCCCTATCGTAATCGCTAATGATCGTCAGATACTTGGCACGATAAACAGCCTGCCTCCACGATTCCGCATTCAGAAGAATCTCAAAGTCAGACAATCGCCCTTTGCGATAGACGTCTACCACGCGACGGGCATACCGATCCTGGAGATCGACGTATTCGTTTTCACTAACCCCAATCTCTCTCTCCAGCTCCCTGATGGCCTTAATCTTCTTCTTCGTCTCCAGATTCAAGCGGTAGAGAAGGTTTCTGAGGAGCGAGATCTCTTCATCCAGATCAGCCACTTTCTGAGCCGTGCTCTTCTCTCTGGAACCTGTATCGGAAATCCGTCTCTCAAAATCTTGAATCTCACCCCTCAGTTTGTCCAGCTCTTTCGTATGGAACTGGATATCTTCATCAATATCTTCCGTCTGAGCGAGGATGGGAGAAGAAAAGACCATCAGGGCGAGTAAAACTGACGATTTTGCTCTAACATTCACGGCGTGAAAATAGAAGCACCCTCTGTGATTATCAATTCATTTCCGGCCCCTGATTCCGACACTGGCATATTAAGAACACACCTATTGTCACACCATCCAAAATCCAGGACGTCATTGCGAGTCCCGATGTCACGGCGGGGCGTGGCAATGACATGATCATTATTTTGTCATCAAGATCGGTATTCGAGTCCGGTGAATAAGCTTGACTAAGTTTTGCTGTGTGGCTATTTTGCAGGCTGCTCATCCGTAGTCATCAAGGAGGGAAACATTGAAAAGCGCACTGTGGCCTAACGTTTTCAAGGGTTGGAACAAGACAGAAAGTGAGACTGTCTTGACTCTCAAGAGCGTCCCCGTCTTCAAGGGATTCACGGACAAAGAGTTCTCCGAGTTGGAACAACTGATCCACCGCCGTACCTACAAGCCTAATGAGTACGTCTTCAAGAATCAGGCGCCGGGAGAAGGGATGTACATTATCGTGTTTGGAGGTGTGAAGATCTCCATCGGCTCCAGACAGGGCAAGGAGCAGGTGTTGGCCGAACTGACGGCCGGCGATTTCTTCGGCGAACTGGCCCTCTTGGGAGATGAACCGAGATCTGCATCCGCCATCGCCACCGATCATTCTAAGCTGCTGGGATTCTTCAAACCGGATCTTTTTTCTCTCCTTGAGAGGAATCCCGTTCTCGGAAACAAGGTTCTGATGAATTTAGCTCAAGTCATCGGGGAACGCCTCCGTAAGACGAATCAGCTTCTTGTGGAAGCCCAGACCGGCTAAAGACTGATGGAAAAAGAAAAAGACTACTTCCAACTCATCTACCGCATCATCATTGCCCTCATCGCCGTCGGTTTTCTCACCGTCATCTGGCCGTTTATCTCCGGCGTCATCCTCATGCTCGTATTTGCTTTTCTGCTGACGACGGTTCTGCTCTCCTTCGTAGACGGCCTCGAGCGCAAGATTAAGAGCCGCGGGCTGAGTGTCCTCGCCGTGACAATGGCAGTGCTGGCCTCAATTGGACTGTTTATCGGAAGTTTTATTGCTCAGCTGTCCGCTCAGGCAAAAGACTTTACGAGTAGAGTAGATCAGGATACACTGACAGCCGAATTCAAAGCATTGGCGGAAAAGTTCACTTCAGCCATGCCGTCATTCATGCGGGAGATGCAGCCCTCTGACAGTGATTTTGCATCGACCCTGAGCGGCTTCATCAAGACGGTGCTGGAGAATCTCACTTCGTTGGCGGGTGTGGTAGGCAACTTCTTTTTCATGGCGGCCATGGTCTTCATCTTCACCATCATTCTTCTGGCGGAATACCACCACTTCAAGAAAACGCTGGTGCAGTTCATATCGAACAAATACTTTGAGGTCGGCCTGAGATTGATCTTCAACGTGGAGAAGGCCGTCTCCAGTTATCTGAGAGGGCAATTCCTGGCCGCCGCCAGCGTGGGCGTCATGTCCATGATCGGATTAGGCATTTTGAATTTTTTCGGCGCCAACCTCACTCTGGTAGTTTTCATCGGCATCATCGCCGGTCTGGCAAACCTGATTCCGCTGGTGGGTCCTTTCGTCGGCATGATCCCCGCCATCCTCATTTCATTCATGAACAACATCGGCAACGAGGCAGCGCTGGCTCACAAGATGTTCGGTGTGGTCCCCTCGCCCTTCTTTCTGGTGGATATTATTCTCATGTTCATCATTGTGCAGCAGATTGAGGGGAATCTGATAACGCCAACTCTCGTTGGTAAGAGTGTCGGTATCCACCCCATGATGGTGATGATCGCTCTGCTGATCGGGGGGACGCTGTTAGGTCCGCTGGGGATGCTCTTCGCCGTACCGACAACGGGAATCCTCAAAGTGATCGGTCAGGAGATTTCTTTCGTGCGCAAGAATGCGCATCTGTTGTGAGGATTGCATCCCCACCCGTGTAACGCACTTTCTTCCTACTAACAACCAACCGCGGACGACGGAGACCACCAACTACTAACTGCTCACCGGTCCCCTACCCCTCCTCAATCTTATAAAGCACGTAGTTCTCGAAGTAAAGCAGCTTTTTCTTCTTGTCTGAAAGATAATAGACCCACATCTGATAGTTCTGATCCTTTGCCCCTTCTCTTTGCACCACTTCATGGGGATCGCCAAGAATATCCTGAACCTCTGACACCAGCATTCCCTCCGTCACTCTCGGTTCATGCCGCCGGATGATTTCCTGTCTCGCTTCGTGCATGGAGTCAACCATCAGCTTGCGCACACGACCGTCATCCACCGCTCTGAGCTGTCTCTTTAACTTCATGACTACTTCGTCAAACCTGTAGTCCGGCTCGCGCAGTATCTCCTTTACCTGACGAAGCGATTCAAGGGCAACTCGCAACGAAGCTTCATCGTGGGCAGTGTTGACGTGTTCTACCATACCGACAGCGGCCTCGAGTTCCGCCTTACGGACTTTCTCCTTCAATCCGGGATTCAGTCTCAAAGCTTCAGCATACTTTGCCAGCGCCATGTGGTATAGTCCTGACAGGGCGAGGCTGTTTCCCTGCACAAGATAGATCTTACCCTCAAGTTTTCGCTGCGCATCCTTGCCCCACTCGGAAATCGCCGCCGCCTTCCGTGCCATCTGGATGGCTTCATCGTTTTTCCCTTCCTTGACCAGGCTGTCCGCTAGTTGTATGTAATACTTGGCCATGTTTTCCAGTTCTATGGCGAGCGTCTTGCCTAAATCTTCATCGGCTGTCCTGGTCGCATCAAGATACTTCGTCACAGCTTCGTCCATTTTAGTGCGGTCTTCGAGATCCAGCCCTTCAGCATAGAGCTGTTGGGGAATTCGTTCATTCGCCAGCGCCAGCAGTTTCTTCGCTCTGTCAACTCTGGCGTGATCGGGGTGAGTGTTGATGAATTGGACAAGCTTCGGCTTGGCGGCGACGTAATCTCTTTGGAGGAACAGTTTCTTTCCTTCATTGCCGACCGTGGTTCTTCCGCCGTAGAAAGCGCTGAATGTGAAATAGACGCCAAGATTGGGCAGCTGCAAAGCTGAGATGGGAGTCACATTGTCCGGATCCTTAATGGTAGATACGTTCTGAAAGATGTGCCTAAACTCAATCCCCCAAGCATATCGAGCCTCCCGCGCCGTCTCTCTGATAATCTTCAGTCCTACCGAATAAGCCGATGATCGTCCAAGGCCGTACGGCGTACTGTTCATAACGTCATCCTTGTAGAACCGCATATAATTGAGTCCGTATGAATACTTGAAATGAATGAACCATTTGGGACGCCACTGCAGGATAAACGAAGAGACGATGTTTGCCTCAAGGGCTGACGGAGAGAACGTCTTCTCAACGCCCCACGAAGCAGGGACATCGGGAGCACCGGTGATCAGGACCGCATCGCTGAGTTGCATCCGCGGCAGCGGCAGAATTGAACTGTATCTGAGACCAAAGCCGGTAAGGAAGTCAACATAGCTCTTCTTAAACAGTGCATAAGAGAGATTTGTCTGCACGGCGTCGAATTCTATAAACGTACCCATGCGACCTGTGAACCCGATGGAGGACAGTGTCGATACAGTATCCGTTTCATAGGAAATCGTATTCGGACCTATGGCGAAAGGATTCAGCCCCTTCCATCCGTAGAAACCGACGCCGTAGCGCCCCTCCGCCGGAATGGTCATTATCGGTTCGCGAAATTCCAGCGGACGGAAAAGTGCTTCAAAAATAGGATTATCACCATCCTTGACAGCAGAATAAATCTCCTTGGGCGAAGAGAGCTTGAACTTCACCAGATTGAGTTTAATCTTTTCGGCGAATCCTTTCATGCGCGATGTTTTCTTCTCTTTCGCTTTCTCTTCCCCTCCCTGGCCATGCACCACAAGAGGCTGCCATAAGAAGGCGAGTAGCAGCAGAAGAACTATCCGCTTGAGGTTTGGATAACGCATTATTGGGCTAAAGTACCAGCCTCTCTCTTTTTATCCAAGAGTTAGTTTGACATCAAGAGTTCGGCGAAATTTTCCGCTTCGGGAACCAATGCCTTTCGTAACTTATTTAAGGTGAAAAGTTAAACATGGTTCTGTTACCAAATTCTGCGGGAAAACTTCGCTGGCTTACAACCGGTCTGTTTGTCATTTCATTTCTTGCCGATTCAACTTTGGCAAAAGAGAACGGCACGTTAACCATCTGCCGTCTGCGGTACTCCGGCGGCGGTGACTGGTACAGCGATCCGAGTTCCCTGCCCAATCTGCTTAAGTTCCTTTCAGACAACACTAATATAGTGGTCTCACCCCTAGAAGCAAGATACTCATTGCAGGATGACGAAATCTTCAGTTACCCTTATCTCTACATTACGGGCCATGGAAACATCCGCTTCTCAGATCGTGAGGTGGAGCGTTTGAGAAGATACCTGCTTGCCGGAGGCTTTCTGCACGCGGACGACAATTACGGCATGGACGCTTCATTCCGGCGCGAAATGAATCGAGTGTTCCCGGACAAGGCGTGGGTGGAACTCCCCTTTGATCACTCTATCTACAGTCTGCCGTTCAAGTTTCCCAACGGGCTGCCGAAAATCCATGAACACGACGGCAAGCCCCCTCAAGGGCTGGGTCTGTTTGAAGGCAATCGGCTCATGGCTTTCTACACATTCGAGACCGATCTCGGCGACGGCTGGGAAGACCCTTCCGTTCACGGTGATCCGGAAGAAAAGCATCTGGCAGCCATGAAAATGGGAACCAACATCTTCTTCTACGCTCTGACCCAGTAGCTGTGAACAGGATCGCCGCAAAACTGAGACCTTTTCAACGCCGGCTTATCCGGAACGATCTGGCGGCATCGGCCTGGCTACTCATCCCATCTGCGGTGGGGGGAGTCGTTATACTTCTGGCGCTGGAGGCTATCTTTTGGCTTCCTGCCCCCGTACGCTACGGTTTCTGGTTCAGCGGACTTGTGAGTCTCACCGTCGTTGCAGCAGCGGCCGTAATCCTCACTACTCTGATCAAGATGAACAGAGTCAGTAGATACTCTGTTGAGAACTGCGCCTGGCAAATTGGTGCGCAGGCTCTTGAGAAGGAGGATGAGGTACTCAACGCTTATCAGCTGGAAAATTCTCTTGCTCAGGCTGAACCCTTTTCAAGCGATCTCGCTTCGGATTTTATTTCCCGTACGCTGAGCAGGCTGGATTCCTTCAACCCGCGTTTCATTATCCCCAATACATCTGCGCGTAAACTGTGGCGACCGGCAACCGCAGTGGTGACGTTGTCGTTCGTTGTGGCGCTCGCCTTCTTGCCTGATTTCATCGGATCGGCAAGGCGATGGATTCATCCCAGGTCAACTTTCTCTGTTCCGCTGCCATTCGAGATTGAAAGTGAGGTCGGTGATCTGGCACTCATGGGCGGAGACAATGCTGTCATCTCCTTCAGGACAAAGGGTGACGTTAACATGACCGATCACATCATGTTGGAAGTGGTGGCCCCGGAAAAAAGGGAAGTGACAAAACTCCTGCCATCGGAAGACGGGTCGTACCGGCACGAATTGCAGAATATCTTTCAAAATCTTCGCTACCGCGCTTACGTAAAGGCGACTCATTTCTGGCAGCCGTGGAATGAGATTACATCACCTCCGTACAGGATAATAGTCATCGACCGGCCGTCCATTGAACGGTTTACTGTCACCATCAATCCGCCCACATACACAAGACTCGAGGCCTCTTCACAAGGCGGCAACATAGCCGAAATACGCGGATTTAGAGGCTCGGACGTAGAGATCGAACTCAAGTCAGATAAACCGCTCTCGAGAGCATACTTGGAATTCTCTGGTACAGAAGAGACTGCGTTGGGCCAAAAGAGAGACTTGACCATCATGAGAAACCGGGCGACAGGAAGAATCTCTATGATGGAGGATAGAAAGTTCTCGACCTACATTTTTGACGGGCGCGGGATCGGCAACCTGGATCCCATCGAGTATCACCTCATGGCTCTGGAGGATGTGCCGCCGACGCTGGAAGTCCTCCTGCCTGAAATCTACACAGAACTCGGCAGTGATTTTTCGGTTCCGGTACACCTTCATATCGAGGATGATTTCGGTTTCTCCAACCTCCAGATCGTCTATGAAACACGCCACCCGGACTATCTGTCAGCAGGCTCCTCCGCACGATCCCGCGACCTTGTAAGCATCCACAGCATCCATTCTTTCTCCAAAGACGAAACTTCCCAGGATGTCTACACGATATGGGATGTGAGCAACCTGAATCTCATGCCGGAGGACGAACTTCAATTCCACATTGAACTTTACGACAACGATGAAGTGTCGGGACCGAAGAAAGCCGTCTCAGCCACATTGACCGCCAGATTTCCATCTCTTTCTGATCTGTATGCCAGAACTCAGGCGCAGGAGGAGTCTGTTCAAGAAGATGCACGGCAAGTACAGCAAGAGCTGGAAAGAATTGATGAAGTACTGGAGTCCATCGAACTGGAAGCGCTGAAGCAGGAAGAACTGAACTGGGAACAGAAGCAAAGTCTGAAGAAATCTATCGAAACGGTGCAGGAGAAGCTTCAGCAAATCCAATCCCTTCAAGAAGCGTTGCAGAAGATTGCTGAACAGTCAGAAAAACACGAACTGTTCTCCCCCGAGCTGATCGAGAAATTCAGGAATTTGAGTGAGCTGCTTCAGGATGTGCTGACCCCGGAACTTTTGCAGGCGATGCAACAGCTTCAGGAATCGATGTCTGAGGCAACGCCGGAACAGCTTCTGAAAGCGCTGGAAGATTTTCGACTGAATACCGCTGCCGTCGAACGTCAGCTTGACAGATTCATAGATATCTTTAGACGAATACAGGCGGAGCAAAAAATTGACGAACTGGTATCAAGGATGGAACTACTCGCTGAAAGGCAAGAAGACTTGGCGAACAGAATTTTTGAGAGTATGGAAGAGAGTGAGATTCACAACTTTGCTGAGGAACAGTTGCGCAACAGCCAGGAATTCGAGAATCTTAAGGAACTCATGGAAAGCGCTGCACAAGACATTGAGCCGTTCGCGACAATGCCCTCTCATGAACTTGAGGAATTGGTCGAGTCAGATATGACGCATGAAACGTCGAAGGAGCTGAAGACAGCATCACGACAGTTGAGGCAGGGTGAGATAACCAAAGCATCACAATCGGCCACGCAAGGCGCCGAAAAACTGAAGCGGTTGACGAGGAATATAGAAAATATCCGGGAATCATTTCGCGGAGAAACTGTTGAGGCAATGGTGGCAAAGTTTGAAAAGGCGCTGCAGAACACCCTGTTCATCTCAAAGGAGCAGGAAAAACTTCAGAAGGAGACAAAGAATCTGCCGCGAAGCAGCCCCCGCCTCGGCAAAATGGCAAACCGCCAGCAGCTGTTGCGAGATCAGCTCTCTCAACTGATCGGTGCCCTGATGCAGCTGTCCAGCGAAACTTTTGCGGTCTCCCCTGCCATGGGAAAAGCCATCGGACGTGCAACCGCAGGAATGAATGAATCACTCACCAAGCTGGAAGAGAGGAACGGAAGGGAAGCCGTGGAAAGTCAGAGTACGACGGTCTCCGCTCTGAATGAGGCCGCTCTCGCCACGCTGGCAGCCATCAACGCAATAGAGCAGTCAGGTTCAGCGGCCGGCTTGGAACAGTTCATGGAACGGATGAGGCAGATGGCCGGTCAGCAGCAGGGCATCAACGATCAGTCGCTGCAACTGGCGTTGGGACAAATGGCCGTTTTCGCTCAGGAACAGATGCTTCAAAAACTTCAGCGTCAGCAGGAGCAGCTGAGGAAATCACTGGATCAACTGATGAAGGAGATGCGGGGTTCAGGCCGGGGAAATGAGTCCCTCAGCGGAATCGCGGAGGAGATGGATGAAGTCATTAAGGATTTTCGATTGAAGAAGGTTGATCAGCGTACAGTAGAACGGCAGCAAAAGATTCTATCAAGAATGCTTGACTCACAGAGGTCCATGAAACAGAGGGACTTTTCGGAGAAAAGGGAAGGGACAACGGCAATGGATGTTGTCCGTGAGGGACCTTCCGGTCTGCCCTCCGATTTGGGGCAGAGAAGGAATCTCGCCATGGAAGCGCTCAGTCTCGCACTGAAGGCCGGTTACTCACGGGACTATCAGGAAATGATTCGGACGTATTTCAACACTCTTGTGGAGATTCCTGAAATAAGGGAAGGTGATCAAAATGAGTAGACGTCTGGTTTTCTTTATCGCTCTTGCGGCCATTGAATTTATGTCCGCTCAGAATATCACGAACACACTTCTGATGGAGCGTCAAAACGCTTTCAAGTTAGCTGTCCGCCTTGAACGCATTGAGCAGTATGAAGAGGCCGAAGAACTCTACCTTCAACTTCTTGAGGAAAACCCCAGGGACACCCGCGTCTATCTTCAGCTGAAATCGATGTTCAGCCGTCTGAGAGTCTTCGACAAACTGGAAACACTCATCCGGAAGCGGTTAACAGATTTCCCCAATGATATTCAGAGTCACGCGGAACTGGGTGAACTGTTCCTGAATCAGGGCAAAGAGGAGTTAGCTTTCGAATACTGGGACAATGTGCTGCATCAGCACTCGAATTCCAAGACAGCCTACCGGGTACTCCTGCAGATGTTTTTGACGCATCAGATGGAAGAGCAGGTCAACGATCTGGTGGAGAAAGGGAGAGAACAGTTTAACGACCCATCTTTCTTCTCGCTGGAACTGGGAAACGTTTTTGCGCGATTGCACAATTATGAAAAGGCAACGGACGAGTTCATCACTTATGCGATCTATCATCCAAAACAAGTGCGCACCATTTCCAACCACCTCTTGCGACTCTCGGACCAGGAAGGGAGCGTGCCGTTCATGGAAGCAAGACTGACCGCTCGAATGGACGAAAACAGAGAGATCATCCTGCACCTGCACAGTGATTTACTTTTCAAGATCGGCAGATACGACAGCGCCTTCGATCAGCATGTGGCGTTGGGAGTCCAATCCAACGATGATCTGGACCGGTGGCTCAAGTTTGCAGACAATCTGAGAAAGGAGAACCAGATGTCTCTTGCGCTGGATGCATTCTCCACTATCCTCAAAAAACTCTCAGAGAGGAGAGCCGTCAGCGGCAAGTCGCGCTATGATAAGCTCACCGGCAGGGCGCTTTACGGACTTGCCCTCACCTATGAAAGACAGATTGTCCCCGAAATCGAATATCAGCCGTTAGCCGTCTACTTTCCCAATAATCGATTCTTTGAAGATCACTTTTACAGACTGCACACCCCAGATATTCTCCCCCTTGAGGAGACGTTTGCCCTGTACGATTCAATTCTTACGGCACTGCCGAGGAGCTCATTTTCGCCTCAGGTCCATTACCGTCTTGGCGAAATCAAGTATCGCATCACACAGGATTTTGACGGCGCCCTCTCCTCTTTCGAAGCCGCGAAGACCCTCTCCCGAGATCATAAACTCCGGCGGGATGCAACCGTCCGTATGGGTGATGTCATTGTGGCAAAAGGAAATCTGAAGGAAGCGGACAGCTTCTTTGATCTCCAGATAGCCAATGCCTCTTCATCCGAGGATCGTCGTGTGTATCTCACGAAAAAATGTTACATCCTCTTCCTGTCAGGCAAGACGGATACAGCACTTACTAGTTTAAATAATCTGATTGAAATGATGGAAGTCACCGATGCCAGTTTTAATGATGCTCTCGAACTGAAAGGGTTTGTGGAGGAAAACTATGTGCGCGCTTCTGATGAGGAGAGGGAAGCATTCCGTGGTTATCTCAGAGGCGAACGGGCCATGAAGCAGGCAAAGCTGGCGGAGGCTCAGCTGTTCTTTGCAGAAGTTTCACAGAGCTATCCGCAAGCTCCCATCGCGGCGGAGGCAACTTTCAGAAAGGCGGTGATCAGCCGTTTGCTGGGTAGAACAGATGCGGCCATCACGGACTTCATGGCACTGCAAGATTCGCCCATGGGTGACTTGGCCACCGTTGCTATCGGCGAAATCTTCGACCGCGAATTGAAAATCCCGCAGAAAGCCGTGCAATGGTACCTGACGGTTCTCGAAACTTATCCCGAGAGCGTCCTCGTGGAGCCGGTACGATACAGGATCAGACAGCTTCAAAGTGAGACGGAACTGAATTGAGACGACTCATACTGACTTTCCTGTTTCTTTCCGGATCTGGCTTTGGCGAGAGAATCCTGATCCCCATGGATCTTGCCCAGAAAGATCACCTGAAAGCGTATGGCATAGCCTACTGGGTGCTCAATCAGGAGATCAATGTGGAATGGCTGCTCAACTTCCGCGGTGGTTCCTTCATGATAGAACACTATCCGTCAATCCTCAAGGAGTGCCGCGTGCGGGGTGTCACGGCGGAAGTTCTCTCTGATGATGCTGTTCTGGCAAACTACAGAGAGATCGACGCCAACAATATGGAAGTAATCCTCCTGGAGAAGGTGCCGAAGATCGCCATCTACACGCCACCCAACAGACAGCCTTGGGACGACGCCGTTACACTGGCGCTGAAATATGCTGAAGTCGATTATGAGACGCTGTGGGATGAGGAGGTCTTTCTGGGCCATCTGGACAGGTACGACTGGCTGCACCTGCATCATGAAGACTTCACAGGACAGTACGGGAAGTTCTACCGCAATTATCACAATGCGCCGTGGTACGTTCAACAGGAGGAGGAGGCTGAAGCCATGGCGCAGCGGCTCGGCTTCCCTACCGTTTCTGATGAGAAAAAGGCCGTCGCTTTGAAGATAAAGAGCTACGTGGCACAAGGTGGATTCCTTTTTGCCATGTGCTCGGCCACCGATTCCTACGATATCGCTCTTGCGGCGGAGAAGATCGATATAGTCGAGAGTGTTTTCGATGGGACTCCGGCAGACCCAAAGAGTCAGGAAAAACTGGATTTTTCCAGGACTTTTGCCTTCCGCGAATTTGAGATCATCCCGGACCCTTTTGTCTACGAATTCTCAAATATCGATATCCCTTCAAGTGACAGCCCCGTCACCCGCGGCGCCGAAGCAGACTACTTCACCCTCTTTGAATTCTCGGCGAAATACGACGCCGTCCCAGCCATGCTGACACAGAATCACGTGGTTGTGATCAAAGGATTCATGGGTCAGACAACAGGATTCCGCCGCAGCACCATTAAGAAACACGTCCTCATCATGGGCGAGGTGGAAGGGCAGGAGCAGGTCAAGTACATTCATGGCAATTTCGGCCGCGGCACATTTACTTTCCTTGGGGGACACGACCCCGAGGACTACCAGCACTTCGTGGGCGACCCTCCCACTGACCTTTCCCTGCACCGCAATTCACCGGGCTACCGGCTTATTCTCAACAATGTCCTTTTCCCTGCGGCGAGGAAGAAAGAACGGAAGACTTAGGCCTGCCGGCCGTATGCGTCACGCCATATTCCCTGAGAGCCTGTACGATGGGAAACAGGTTGGCATCCCGCTTGGCCATCTCGGCGAACGAGGCTCCGAGAGACAAGTTGAAAAGTCTCATTCAGTAGCTAATATCTCTTCAGCCAACGCCGGATGAGTAGAATTGCGTTTTTTATCGCCGAAACGAAAGCGTTTGACAGCGCCCGTATTGACCCTTTACTTGCAAAAGCGATAAGAAGGTCTTGATTAGTACTATTCTCAAAGCCAGTGGACGTACGGGTATCCAAGTGCTGATTTATCTGGCGGAGAAGGATTCTACGGATCCTACCATGGTCAGTGAAGTAGCCAAGGCGTACAACATCCCCCATCAATTCCTGGAAAAAATTAAGCAGACTCTGGTAAAGCACAGACTGCTGTCAGCCGTCCGGGATCGAAAGGGCGGCGTAATGCTGACCAAGCCGGCCAAAGAGATTTTTCTGCCTCAGATCGTTCAAGCAATCGAGGGACCGGAACCTGAAGAAGAACAGTGCGTGTTCGGGCTCGATCTTTGTACTGGTATTCAGCCGTGCCCGCTTCATCACAAGTGAAAGGTGATCAGAGAAGAAATCCGGGATATGATGCAGGGTGAAAATCTTGAGCAACTTGCCCATCACGTTACAGAAGAGAACAGAGCTATGCAAAACCTCATTTAGGCTGGAAGCGGATAGTTTAGGATATCAAAACGACTATTTTTTTATCCGATAGTATAATTGCTTTATATTATTGAAATGAATGGGAAGGTTTTTGATATGGGAGAATGGACGGCCCTTGGCTGTTCCATCGAAACTCTACCAAGACATCGGTGCCCGGATGGTGACCCTCCAAACCCACCTGCAAGCGCTACCGGGCACCAATTAAAATTCCCCGCTAGACTCAAGCTTCAAAAAGCAGTAAATTTCTTAGCCGCTGCAAAGATTCCAGCGCCACTGATTTGAGTGAACTGATGTCACTTTACGACCAGCTTAAGAATACCATGCAAGATGCCCTAAAGGATGGGCGGCGCGATACCGTCCGGACACTCCGAACACTGCTGACAAAACTGAAAGAAGGCGCCATCGCCAAGGGTGAAGCTCTCTCTGAGAGCGAGGAGATTAAGGTAGTTCAGTCTGCCGCCAAGCAACGCAGAGAAGCCATCGAAATGTACGAAAAGGGAGGTCGTGAGGACTTGGTTCGGAGCGAAGAAGCCGAACTTGAAGTGATCGAAGCATACCTGCCCGAACAACTGTCAGGGGATGAACTAACGGCTATTGTAGATCGAATCATCCATGAGACGGGCGCCACATCCATGCAAGATATGGGAAAGGTTATGTCCGCGGTCATGCGAGAAGTTGCAGGTCAGGCCGACGGGAAGCAAATCCAACAGATTGTAAGACAGAAGCTGAACGGATGACATGGTCGGTCTTGTATCTCTTTTTCAATTCAACCACGGCTTTGATTTCCTTGCCATCGCTATCACACTTGCCCTCACCGTCGTAGGTTATCACCGCGGATTCCTGGAAGAGCTTGCCCGCCTAGCGGCCCTTCTCTTTGCCACAGTGATGACACTACAGTACGCCCATACGCTCGCTTTCTGGCTTCAGGAA
>DCAL01000009.1:0-4916 GCA_002311975.1 Fidelibacterota bacterium UBA1134
ACCTACATTTCTATGTTGGGGAAAGAGGGGCTTGCCACCATTTCGAGACAAGCGATACTGAATGCCAACTATCTCAAGACGAAGATTGAAGATGCGTATGAACTTTATCAGTCGGCGCACTGCATGCACGAATTTGTCGCCACCGCCAGCAGGCAGAAGAAGAATGGAGTGAAAGCCCTGCACATCGGCAAGCGCCTGCTCGATTTTGGATTTCATGCACCTACGGTCTATTTCCCCATCAGCGTGCCGGAAGCCATGATGATCGAGCCTACCGAATCGGAGACGAAAGAGAGCCTCGACCGCTTCGCCGCCGCCTTGCTTCAGATCGATAGTGAATCNNGAGAGCGATCCCGATCTTGTCATAAATTCGCCCTACGGCACGCCCGTCAGAAGGTTGGATGAGGCAGCCGCCAACCGTAAACCGGATTTGAGATGGAGAAGCGAATGAAGTTTGTGAATGAAACGTCCCGTATTGTCGTATCCCTTGAGCGAAACGACAGAATGATGGAATCGCTGACGACCGTTGCCCGGGAACTCGATGTGCCCTCAGGTGCGGTAACGGGGATCGGCGCCCTCACTGATGTAACGCTTGCCTACTATGATCTCGACAGGAAGGAATTCCTCAAGCAAGAATTCTCAGACCGATATGAACTCATCTCGTGCGTCGGCAATATCGCCGTCAAGGATGGAGAGAAGTTTGTCCACGCCCATATTACACTCAGCGACAGAGACTTCAAGGTTTACGGCGGACATCTTTTCGAGGCAAATGTTTCCGGCGCGGGAGAATTTGTCATTTATCCATTTTCTCACGAGATTCAGCGCAAACAGGATGAGGTGACCGGGCTTTTCCTCATGGATCTGGCAAATTGCGAACTGGCCGGGAAACGCTCCGCCTCACGCGAGGGAGCAGGCGAATGACTTCGTACATTTCACCCATTTTCAAACATCTTACATTCAGGGAGTGGATATGAGCAGATTTATCATCAGAACAGAATCGGCGCCCAAAGCCGTGGGGACTTACAGTCAGGGCGTAGCCATGGAGAATCTGATTTTCACAGCGGGGCAGATTCCGCTTGATCCGGCCACGGGAAAATTAATAGAAGGCCATTTCAAGGAGAGAGTTCATCAGGTTTTGAAGAATCTGAACGCCGTTCTCAGCGGCGCTGGAAGTTCTCTCGATTGTGCCGTGAAACTGACCGTCTTTCTCACCGATATGTCCCGATTTGCGGAACTGAATGAAGCGTTCAGCGAAGTATTTCTTGAAGATCCGCCGGCGCGCTCGGCGGTGGAAGTGAGCGCTCTCCCCCTGGGGACGGACGTAGAAATTGAATGTATCGCGACACGGCAATGATATGCGTTATCTGTTTGTTCTAAATCCCTTCGGCGGTCGCGGCCGGGCACTGAAACTGATGGACAAGCTAGAACCTGTTCTCAAGGAGCGGGGCGTCGATTACGATATCTGTCAGACTGATGCGCCGGAGCACGCTACCGAAATTACGCGTGAGAAAAAGAGCGACTATGACGTTGTTGTGGCTTTCGGCGGAGACGGTACAATGAATGAAGTGGTGAACGGACTGATAGGTTCGGACACAGCACTGGGGGTGATACCTCTCGGCACCGGCAACGATTTTGCCAGGAGCTGCCGCATGCCGCTGAAATTCGACGCCGCCGTGGAGAATCTTCTGACAGGCCAGCCGAGGAAGATCGATCTGGGTGTGTTCAACGGCGATAAGTATTTTGCCAATGTGGTCGGTGTCGGATTTGACGCCTACGCCGGCAACGAGAGCAAAAAGATACAAAGACTCAAAGGGACGGCCGTTTACGTCTATGCTGTCTTCAAAACGCTGCGGCACTACGATTCCATCCCCATGACCATCGAGCTGGACGACCATAAGATTGACGAACTGACCTATCTCATATCGGTGGGAAACGGGTGGTCAGTGGGCGGCGGGCTGCAGCTTACACCCGACGCCGTTATCGATGACAGCACGTTTCACATCTGCCATATCAGCGATATCTCTTCCATGAAGGTGGTGGGCAACTTCGCCAAATTATTCAACGGAAAAATAGATGATCTTGATGAGGTATCACTGCATACGTCGCGCAAGGTAAAGATTTCCAGCGAAGCTCCGCTGCCGATTCATATCGATGGCGAGATACCCGGAAGGGAGATAAGGGAAATCGAAATAGAGATGATTCCGCAGGGGCTTTCCATCGTGGGAAACTGGACAGCTTCGAGTTCGGGAGCAGGCGTTGCGTGAAGCTAATCTACTGCATTATTCTTGTTCCCCTAATGATTAGCGGTGTTGAGCCCTTTGACAGTCTTGATGTGGCGAAATCACCGCGGAAAGCTGTTCTCTATTCCTCCATACCGGGAGGCGGACAGATTTATAACGGCAAGTATCTGAAAGCAGTTATTATCTTCGGTGCGGAAGTTTATGTAGCGTCTCAATTCATCCTTAACAGATCGTACTATCACGGCTGGGAAGAGGACAAGTATGATCTGCCTAAATACCGCTACCGTCAACTGCGGAATAAGTATGCTTGGTGGATCGGCTTTGTCTATATTTACGGTCTCCTTGATGCGCTTGTCGATAGTCACCTGTCATCCTTTGATCCGACAGAGTTCGACGGACTGGACAATGAAACAGAAGGTGAGGAGCAAACGGAAGGAAACTAGTATGGCTCAACGAGAACACTGGACATCGAGATTTGGATTTGTCCTTGCCGCGGCGGGATCGGCGGTCGGTCTCGGAAATATCTGGAAATATCCGCACATGGCAGGATCGAATGGCGGCGCCGCGTTCACCGTGGTTTACCTGATCTGTATTGCCATCGTCGGACTGCCTATTGTAATCGGTGAGTTTGTTATCGGAAGACGCACGCAGCTTAGTCCGGTGGGTGCCTTTGATACTCTCGCGCCGGCCTCAAAGTGGAAGTACGTCGGTTTCCTCGGTGTGGCATCGGCATTTGTCATCCTCTCCTTCTACAGCGTAGTGGGTGGCTGGACGCTGCGTTATACCTTCATGGCCCTATCCGGGAATTTCGCTGAACTGGCCGGCAATTCGGCGTTATCCAGCGAAACTTTCGAAAAGTTTGTTTCCAGCAGTTGGAATCCCGTCTTCTGGCATCTCATTTTCATGGGACTCTGTATCGCCATCATCCTGAATGGGGTTAAATCAGGGATTGAACGATGGAGTAAAATCATGATGCCTCTGATACTGGCAATTCTGGTAGTGCTCGTCGTGAGAGGCATAACTCTTCCCGGCGGGATGGAAGGTGTGAAATTTCTGTTTTTGCCCAAGTTCAGTGATCTGACCGCTTCGTCAATCGTTCTCGCCCTGGGCCATGCATTCTTCACGCTGAGCCTCGGGATGGGGACAATGATTACTTACGGTAGCTACCTCGAACGGGGACAAAACCTCCTGTCATCTTCGCTCTGGGTGGTGGCGGTTGATACGATGATTGCCATGCTGGCGGGCGTCGCAATCTTTACCTTAGTTTTTGCCATGGGAGCTGATCCGGCAGAAGGGCCCGGCCTCATTTTTGTAGTCTTGCCTACTGTTTTTCCGCAGATGCCCGGAGGAGTTGTCTGGGGCACAATGTTTTTCTTCCTCCTGTTTATGGCGGCCCTCACATCCGCCATTTCTATTCTCGAGGTCGTCACCGCCTATTTTATTGATCAGCGAGGATGGACGCGGGCGAGAGCTACTTTCATCTTCGGCAGCGTCATCGGGGTGGTCGGTCTTTTCTGCTCGCTCTCTCTGGGAGGCTTTACCGATTTCAAAACGCTGTTCAATCTCAGCTTCTTTGATTTTCTTGACTACGCTTCGTCCAAATACATGCTTCCCATCGGTGGTATGCTTACCGCCATATTTATCATGAAAAAGTGGGGGATTCCCGCATTTCTGACCGAACTTCACGAAGGGATAGAAGGCAAGTTCAGGATTCCCGTTAGAGCGGCCCTGGTGCTTCTCTCTATTGCGGCATTTGTTGTTTTCATGATTATCCTGAACGAAATCTGGGCTGTAATTACAGGACATCCGTTGGTGTTTTAGAGAGGGAAAATGTTTATAGCGCGGTTCATTAAACCGGGGAGCGATCTTTTCAAGAAGATCGGAGCGAAGCTGGAGACGCTCGACGGTCTCTTTTCAATTCGTCCCGTCTGGCTTTTTCCTGTCTGGATTCTGATGACAGCGGGTATGAGTGCGGCAAAGAAGTTATCAGTGCCCGAATTCTACTGGTCAACCGCGGTGGACTGGAGTGTCTTTTATCTCTTTCTCGGAGTGTCCTTTCTAATGGCTGCCACTCTGATGAATGGTGCCACGGAGCGCCGTGGCGGCTCTTCCCGCGTCGTCTTGACTGCCGGCGCAGTGGTAACCGTTCTGACAGTAGGTTATATGGCTATGACCATCCACAAGAGTGTCTGGGCTGTGTTGCTGTGGGCTGTCGCAGTTTTTTTTTCGTTGCAGGCGTACATTCGCCACCATGAGAACGGAAAACAGGCAGTAGCGATGATGGGAACTCTTCTGAGCACCATCGCCAGTCTATCTCTCTTCATGATCGGATGGCAGATTGTATCCCATGACTTAGTTGCCGGTTTCGTTGCGTCTGTGCCATATCTCCTCGGTTCTCAAGCTGTTTTCATTCTTTTGCCGGCCCTGAATTCCGCCGAAGATGCCGATCACTTCCGGGATAAGGTGGGCGGCGTGCAGAGAGTCTTATCTCTCGGCACCCTGCTGGTCGCCATGGCGACGGTGTCGGGGTATCTGCTGGATGATCCCGTCGCCAGTACGGCGGGAATAGTCTCTTTCCCTTTTTTCGTCGTAGCACTGCTGTCTCCTCGGGCGGAGCACATTATGAGAACGGCGCGCTACTCCCTCCTGATACTGGCTATTTTTGTCTGCGTTATATAG
>DCAL01000009.1:4941-5199 GCA_002311975.1 Fidelibacterota bacterium UBA1134
ACTTTGCAACATTCTACATCACCAAACTTTATCACTATTTCAGGTTTTCTGTGGACTATCCGACTTTCCACGTAGGTCATGATTGAAATCAAACCAGGCACTTGTGACTTTTGCGGATGTTGTGTCGGTATCTGCCCTGTAGATTGTATCGACCTGAAGGCGGCGGAGATCGGGATCGTGTACGATATCTGCATTGACTGCAAGCTGTGTCTCTATATCTGTCCCATCGAGGTATTTGAGGATGTGGAGACAGCGGAA
>DCAL01000009.1:5305-7508 GCA_002311975.1 Fidelibacterota bacterium UBA1134
GTAGTGGGTGGCGGTCCGGCTGGTTCCATGGCAGCACGGTATGCCGCAATGGGTGGCGCAGATGTGTTGCTTCTGGAGAAGGATCGCGAAATCGGCGTTCCGGTCCGTTGCGGCGAGGCGGTGAGCGACGCGGGTCTCAGAATTTTTGTAGAGCCGCAGGAGAGGTGGATTAATGCAACTATCACCAAGATGCGGCTGATTTCTCCCGGCGGCCACAAGGTAGATATGGATCTCGGCGAGAAAGGCTACATTCTCGATCGGCGGGTCTTTGATTACGATCTTGCCCAATATGCCGCCGCCGAAGGCGCACAGATCGTGACGAAAGCCTATGTCTCAGGATTGCTTCAGAAGGGCGGTACCATCACCGGCGTCAAAGGCGAGTATGCTGGGGAACAGTTCGAAGTCAGCGCGCGCATTGTGATTGGGGCCGATGGCGTCGAGAGCCGCGTCGGCAGATGGGCCGGACTGAGAACTCAGATTAAGATGAAGGATATGGAGTCTTGTTATCAAAAGACTATTACTGGAATCGAAATAGATGAGAACCGATTCGACTTCTACATCTCCAGTAAACTGGCGCCCGGCGGTTACCTGTGGATCTTTCCCAAAGGGAAGAATTCAGCCAATGTCGGACTGGGTGTTTCGGGTAAATATAGTCAGGAAAAACCGGCATGGCGACTTTTGGATGAATTTCTTGAAGATGAGTATCCACACTGCTCCGTTGTTACAACCACGCTCGGCGGTGTACCGTGCGCCAAGACGGTGAAGAAGTTTATCTGCAACGGACTGATGCTGGCGGGAGATGCGGCTCACATGGTAAATCCCATGACAGGCGGAGGCATTGTGCCCGGGATGCGGGGAGGCATGCTGTCTGGAGAGACTGCGGCGGAGGCTGTCAAGAAGGGTGATACGAGTGAAAAATTTCTGAAGCGTTACGCCAAAGCGTGGCACAAAATTGGCGGCAAGAACCACGAACGCTTTTACTCCATTAAGGAGGCTACCAGTAAACTTTCCGATGATGATCTTGACAGCATAGCGGAAGCGATTGAGGCAGTGCCTCCGGAGGAACGTACTCTTATGAAACTCTTCATGAAGGCGGTCTTCAAAAAGCCGAGCCTTATCAAAGACGTCGTGAGAGTCTTCGCCGGCGTCTGATGGAGCTCACAAAACTTCTCAGCCGCCTTGATCTGCAAATCTTTGTAGCGTTCGATTTCGAGACAACCGGCCTCGATGCTGAGAGCGACGGGGTCACCGAAGTTGCGGCGATTCGCTTTGTAAACGGTGAACGGGATGATGCTTATGAAACACTCGTCAATCCGCAGATTCCAATCCCTCGTGAGATTACCAATATTACAGGCATCAGCGATGAAATGGTTGCCGATGCGCCAACAGAAGACGAAGTAGCGAAAGAGCTTACTGATTTTATTGGCGACAGCCCCATCGTCGCTCACAATATCGGTTTTGACATGCAGTTCCTGAGAAGGCTTTCCGAACTTGTGCATCCCGGGGGTGAAATGCTAAACGTGCAATATGATACACTGGCTCTGGCGCGCGCTTTCCTCTTTTTCCTGCCCAACCATCGGCTCGGTACCGTAGCCGAGTACCTCAACTATTCACGTAACGGTGAACACCGCGCCGGCGCCGATACGGAAAAGGTGGGCAAAATCTTTCTCGACCTTATCAGGGAAGTCTGTTCGTATGATCTTGCCGTGATCCAGAAAGTGATCGCCGCAGTAAAGCATCACGAACTTCCCAACAAAGAACTTTATCTGAATTTGGCAAACTTGCTGCTGCGGGAGAATCGGCTCGGTGATGGGATTGTGCCTTCGGTGATCCAGAAGAAAACGCCTTCCAATGTGTTCGTCTACGAGGGAGAAGAAGATACCGTGGCGGAGTCGGCTAAGGAAGTCTTTGGTGAAGGAGGAAGGCTGGAGAAGGCTCTGCGCCGGCAGAATGACGGCATAGTAGAATACGAGGAACGTTCTGCTCAGATCGCTTATTCAGAATTCATTTCGCATGTCTTCGAGGAAGGCGCCATCGCCCTGGCAGAGGCTGGGACTGGTCTGGGAAAATCCCTCGCCTATCTTTACCCCGCGCTCAAGTTCGCTCTGGAAAGAGAGTATGAGCCGGCTGTGATATCGTGCTACACAAAACACCTTCAGGATCAGCTGTTTTACCAGGAAGTCCCAAAGCTGGCTCAATCGCT
>DCAL01000009.1:7616-22979 GCA_002311975.1 Fidelibacterota bacterium UBA1134
CGGCGTCAGAATTATCTCTGCAAGACGCGCTTAGACTGGCTCATCGAAGATGCGGAAAAACTCCTGGCGCCGTTTGAAGCGGAGGCGCTCATCCCAGTCCTCATCTGGTTAAAGTGGACACAGACAGGCGATTTCGATGAATGTCCCGGTTTTCTCAACCGGTCAACCATGAGGGTCAAGTCGCTGATCCAGAGCGATCCGGGATTCTGCACCCGCACGATCTGCAGAAAACACGATGGCTGCTTCATCGCTCCCCTGCGCGAGAAAACACAGAAGAGTGACCTCATCGTGGTCAATCATTCTCTCCTGTTGGCTGAACTGTCCGAAAATCGGGTACTGCCGCAGATGACGCGGGTGGTAGTGGATGAAGCGCACAATATGGTGAAGGTAGCTTACGATCACTTTCAACGCTCTCTTTCCCGTCGAATTATCGCGGATAAACTCAGTTCCGTAAATCCGGCCTCCATAAGGTCAAAGCGACTCAAAGGTCAGATCAGCGCTGTTGCGCAGATGAATTCCGAGGTAGGCGAGGCGTTTGCCCATCTTCAGGATGCGTCTGAGAATGTTCTATCCGTCAGCAGAAAACTGTTCGCCTGTCTGGCAGAAGAGCATGCGACCTCGTACAAACGGGATGTTCGCTACTCCCAGAAGCAGCGCTATACAGATTTTGGCCATCAATTCGCTGCTGTATCGCAAGAGACAACACTGCTGGCGGAAAGTCTGAGGGAAGCAGGCCAGAAAGCGGCAGTGGTGTTTGAGCTGCTGAGCGCACTATCGGAAGAAAAAGTGGAGGCTGAAACGGTAACTGCTGCGGAACGGGTCGTTGAGTCGCTGAACGAATTGACTGTTTTGCTCGACAACGTCGCCATGCGGGAGCAGGAGAATTGGGTTTACTGGGAAGAGGGCGGCTTCAAGAATGATGATCTTGTGATTTCACTGAATGGTGTTCCCGTTGACATAGGGAACGATCTTGCTGAAAGTATGTTTAGTACTCTTGATTCTGTCATCGCCACTTCCGCAACTTTGACCATTGGCGGCGATTTCCACTATTTTCTTTCCCGCCTCGGATTGGAGAACATGGAAGGGAGAACTGTCGAAACACGAGCATTTCCCAGTCCGTTTCTCTACAATGAACAGTGCAAGTATTACCAGTGGGGTGGCGAGTCAAATCAGCAAGCGCTTGATTTTCCGCAGGTGTTAAGCGATGTTATCGAGCACGTCACAGCAAAGTGGGGCAAACGGACGATGGTGCTTTTCACGGCGAGGAAGGCTCTGGAAGAGTGCTATTACGAACTGGAATCGCGGGGCTATCTGAAAAACCACGATGTCTTTGCCCAACTGTCTTCAGCCTCGAGAGGTTCCATGCTGGAAGGGCTGAGGAGTTCAGAAGGGGGACTGCTCCTTGGTACGAGCTCCTTCTGGGAAGGCGTAGATCTTCCGCGCGATCTTCTGGAGGTTCTTATGATCACCAAACTCCCTTTCGATGTTCCTTTTGAGCCGCTGATTGAAGCTTTCAATGAGAGAATTGAGAGGCGGGAAATGAACGCATTCATGGAACACTCGGTGCCGGCCGCCGCCATCAGACTGCGTCAGGGATTCGGCAGGCTCATCAGGAGCAGTTATGACGAAGGTGTGTTCATCAATATGGACAATAGAGTGGTGAAGAAAAGGTATGGTCAGTACTTTCAGTCAGTTATTCCGGTGGAGATGCGCATATTCTCTTCGCCTGATGAACTTTAGACTGAGCAAATGGCTTGTTTCGCTGAATCGATCCCCGGTAAATTTCTTGTTCTCACATGATACGGATTGAGGGTCAGACATACACTATTGCCGATTTTGCACCTCTCTTCACCGGGCCGCAAAAGGTTCAGGTATCTTCTGCTATCAGAAAGAGGGTTGAGCAGAGCCACAATCTGCTTCGAAAACATCTTGATGCGGGTGAGGCGATCTACGGCGTCAACACTGGGTTCGGAGCCTTGAGCGAACACCGCATTGAGGAATCTGACCTGAAGCAGCTCCAGTTGAATCTGATCCGCAGCCATTGTGCCGGGACGGGCCGCCCGCTGGACATGGGATTAACGAGGGCCATTTTGCTCCTCAAATTGATCAACTTCAGCCACGGCTACAGCGGCGTTCGATGGCGTCTCGTCCGGCACCTGTGCGATTTCTTCAATCACGATATTCTGCCTGTCATTCCGTCGCAAGGATCGGTGGGCGCCAGTGGTGACCTCGTGCCTCTTTCTCACATGAGCCTCGCCCTAATCGGCGAGGGAGAAGTTCACTTCAATGATCGTGTAATTCCCACCATCGTGGCGCTGCGTGAAAGGGGAATTGAACCTTTTGAACTGGGACCGAAGGAAGGTCTTGGACTGGTGAACGGTACCCAGGTTTCCACGGCTTTCGCTCTCCTTGGACTCCATAAAATGGAGAAGCTTCTCAAGACAGCTGACATCATCGGTGCTATAACGGTGGAGGCGACGCTTTCATCGCGCAATGTTTTCAACCCGAAAATCCACAGATTGAAGAGGCATCCCGGACAGCAGAAGTGCGCGGGCAACATCTGGCGTATCCTGCGCGGAAGTAAGATTGTCAGCTCTCACCGGGAGTGCGGCACGGTTCAGGATCCGTACAGTGTCCGCTGTATCCCGCACATTCACGGCGCCAGCCGCGAGCTGTTCGCATCGATGAAGAGAATCATCGAGAATGAGATCAACAGCGTCAGCGATAATCCTCTTGTTTTGTCCGACAGGGACGGCATCGTTAATTCCGGTCATTTCCACGGTGAAGTGGTCGGGCAGGCAGCGGATTCTCTTGCCATAGCGGCGGTGGAGTTGGGAGGCATTTCTGAGCGGCGTATTTTTCGCATGATGGAGGGAGTTGAAGGGAAGGTGCCCAAATTCCTGGCGCACAATCCCGGTCTCGAATCAGGATTCATGATGGCGCAGGTTACCGCCGCCGCTCTCGCCTCTGAGAACAAAACACTGGCGTTTCCGGCGTCAGTTGACTCAATTCCTACCGAAGGGAATCAGGAAGACTTTGTGGCCATGTCGGCGTGGGCCGGCAGGAAACTGTTGTGCATTCTCGAAAATGTTACCCATATTCTGGGGATTGAAATTCTGGTAGCTGTCCACATGCTTGATTTGCTCAAGCCGCTCAAACCGGCTCCGGTAACGGCTCTCGTGAGAGCGCTGGTAAGGCGCCACATCAAGTTTGTCCGCGGCGACAGGGTCCTTTCTCACGATATAGAGAAGGCGGCAGAATTGGTGGCGAGTGGTAAACTTATAGCCAGAGTTGAGTCAAAGATCAGATTGGAGTAAGATATGGTGAGGAGTAGAGAATTCAGAGATGCCTTAACGTTTGATGACGTTTTGCTTGTGCCGCGGCACTCAACGGTGCTGCCTCGGGATGTGGATGTGTCTACACGTCTTACAAAAGATGTCTCGCTGAAGATTCCCATTATCAGCGCCGCCATGGATACAGTGACGGAGAGTGGTATGGCCGTCGCCCTGGCGCGGGAAGGTGGATTGGGCGTCATCCACAAGAACATGTCCATCGAGAGGCAGGTCAAAGAAGTGACGCGAGTAAAGAGGGCTGAGAGCGGTGTGATTATCGATCCTGTCACCTTTTCACCGGACAAGATGGTACGAGATGCCATTGCCGTCATGAAGCACCACAACATTTCGGGCTTGCCTATTGTTGATGATGCGGGTGCGCTGCTCGGCATCCTTACCGAGAGAGACATCCGCTTTGAGTCAAATCTTGACCGCCTTGTTTCTGAATGCATGACAGAGGAAAATCTTGTGACGGCGCCCACCGGGACGACCCTGCGGGAGGCGCGCCATATTTTGCAGAAACACCGGATTGAAAAACTTATGATAATTGAAGAGGGGAATCGGCTGGCCGGCATGGTGACGGTGAAGGATATTCTCATGAAGCAGAAGCATCCCAATGCGACTCTTGACTCTCACGGCCGGCTCAAGGTGGCGGCGGCTGTGGGCGCATCCGATGATCTCCTTCAGAGAGTGAGTTCCCTTGCGGAGGCGGGCGTAGATGTTCTTGTTCTCGATTCAGCTCACGGGCACGCCCAGGGTGTGCTGGATGCCGTATCTTCGGTGAAAAAGGACTATTCCCATATTCCGCTGATTGCTGGTAATGTAGCCACCGCCGAAGGAACACGCGCCCTTATTGATCACGGTGCCGATGCTGTAAAAATAGGTCAGGGCGCAGGCGCCAGTTGCACGACGAGGATTATTGCCGGCATGGGAGTACCCCAACTCACCGCCGTTCTCGATTGCGTTGCTGAAGCTTCGAAGAGTGATGTTCCCATCGTATCTGACGGTGGCGTCCGTTTTTCAGGAGACCTTGCCAAGGCTGTGGCCGCCGGCGCCAACTGTGTCATGCTGGGGAGTATTCTGGCCGGTCTTGATGAAAGTCCCGGAGAGATAATCCTCCACGATGGTCGCCAATACAAAGGGTTCAGAGGAATGGGATCGCTGGGACCTATGAAGGAGGGCAGTGCTGATCGTTATTTTCAGGAAGGTGAGGAGAACGTTAAGCTGGTTCCTGAAGGGGTGGAGGGACTGGTTCCTTATCGTGGCAATCTGAGCAGCACCGTTTATCAGATGATCGGAGGACTGAGGGCGAGCATGGGCTACTGCGGAGTGAAAGACATGAGATCCATGCAGCGGGAGACGGAGTTTATCCGCGTCAGTTCAGCGGGCTACAACGAGAGTCACCCCCACGATGTCATAATCGTGAAGGAAGCGCCCAACTACCAGACCAAGGATCGGTCGTAGTCAGAGATCAGGCGAGGGAGTTGAAGTGCTGCGTGATGGCTGATTTTCGCCGCGCAGCGGTATTTTTCCGTAGCACTTTTTTCGATACGAGACTGTCGATAAGAGAGACTGCCTCCCTGTAGATCGGCTCAGCTGCATCTTTCTTGCTGGCACTCATCACCTTCTTCACCGCTGTCCTCATTTCAGATTTCAGGCGCTGATTCCTCATAGTCCGGCGGGGCTCCTGCCGTTGCCGCTTCAATACCGATTGCGATTTTCCTTCCATTGGTCTCCCGTCTATTCGATTAATATGATTTGTTCAGAACTGTTGTGTTAGAACGGCGACAAATTTATGAGCGGGGAAGAGAATAAGCAAATTTTCGTTGGCAAGGAATTTTCCCCAAAATAACGGCAGTGGACTTATAAAGAGAAGGAAAATTCAATCTCCTCAATTGCTGAGAGATGAGGTATCCGCCAGATGCCCTCCTTCCGTAGACATTCAGGCGGGGCAGAAAGAGGGTGAGTTTATTGGGGAAATATTTCATAAAAGCGTGAGCAAAGACTGATATTCAGCAATCTATAGTCCAGGACATAGCATTCACCAAAAACGAGGAAACTCCACAATCTTAAAACAGATTGATTTTTTCGTCCTACTCATTTAGTTTCCGGTGATGAGTGACATCAAACTTCTCGCATCTGTCCCCATCTTTTCGGAATTAACCTCTTTGGAACTGGAAGAACTGAGCTTCCGTATGTCCAAACAGAGGTATAAAAAGAACAACATGATTCTAATGGAGGACGAATTCGGCGACACGTTCTTTATCATCAGTAAGGGAATCGTAAAAATCACCCGTATCAGCGAAGAGGGCCGTGAAGTTATCTTGGCCATGCTTGGCGAAGGAGATTTTTTCGGTGAAATGTCTCTGCTTGATGGGGAAACAAGGTCAGCCAATGCCATCGCGTTTGATGATGCTGAAGTTCTGATTCTGAAGCGTCATGATTTTATCGATCTGCTGCAAAAGTACCCCAAGATCGCCATTTCGCTCTTAGCGGAGATGGCCAGCAGGATCCGCAAGAGTGATCATCAGATCGAAAGTCTCTCCTTGAGCGATGCCGAACATCGAATCGGGATGACCCTAATGAGGCTGGCCAAGGATCTGGGAACGATTCATCACGGGGTGGTGGAAATTACTAAAATGCCTTATCAGAAAGATCTCGCAAGCATGGCCGGCACGTCTCGGGAGACGGTCTCCAGAATGCTCAAACTGTTGGAAAAGAAGGGGATGATCAAACGGCAGGCGCACACTCTTTCCATACAGGACTTTACCCTTTTCAAGCGGACCTTCAGCTAAGCCCTCTTTTAGTTTTCCTTCCTGAATCCGGCCCGCCGTATTGGAACATCCATGACTTCAGAACTCCTGAATAGTCTAAGGCAAAACGACACGCGCGTTCTTTCCGGATTGATCTCGGCCGTTGAAAACGGTGATGACACCATCAGCGAGACCCTGAACTCTCTCTTTCCCCATTCCCGGGATTCAGTCAGAATTGGGATTACCGGTCCGCCCGGCGCCGGAAAGAGTACACTAATCGATAAACTTATCGTTCAAATCCGTGCTGAAGATGGGACGGTCGGCGTAGTTTCTGTCGATCCCACCAGCTTTTTTTCCGGCGGTGCCTTGCTGGGGGACCGCGTGCGCATGAACCGGCACTCTCTTGATCCTGCCGTCTATGTGAGGAGCATGGGCAGCCGTGGACACACGGGAGGACTGGCCCGGTTGACCCATCAGGTGGCCGATGTCATTGCGTCCACAGGTAAGGACTACATTATAGTGGAGACTGTGGGGGTAGGGCAGGCGGAGACGGAGATCGTCCTGAATGTGGATATCGTTGTTGTCGTTTTTGTGCCTGAGTCGGGGGACGAGATCCAGATCATGAAGGCGGGACCCATGGAGGTGGGTGATATCTTCGTTATTAATAAGGCCGATCGCGCCGGCGCAGACAGAATATCTCAACTTCTGCAGGATTACATGAGCGATTCTTCCGGCCAGCGGGAATTTGTTCCTCAGATCATACTGACCGAAGCGACCGAAGGCAAGGGTATCGAACAGTTGTGGGCGCAGTGTCGCACATTGATGGCCGAACTTCAACAGTCGGGTACTATTAGGAAGCGGCGCAATGAGCAGTATCTGTCTCGGGTGCGGAATGCGGTTCACGACGAACTGGCGGCGCGTTTCTGGAACAGCGATCGTGAATCGGTACTTATGAAGCAGATTGACGGCATGAGGGAGAGACATCTGTCTCCTTACGAGGCTGCAGATCAGCTCGTCAATGAACTCGGCTAGCCTATCATGACCCCAGAAAAGGAAATGGGATTTCTTGATCATCTTGAGGAATTGAGATGGCGGATCATCAAGTCCCTGCTCGGGATTGTGGTGGGAGCCGCCTTGGTGTTTACATTCATGGATCAGGTATTCCAGATTCTGCTGGATCCTGTCCTTTCGCTGGACGAGCCTCCCAAACTTCAGGTACTGAAGATTCACGGCATGTTTCTGCTCAAGTGGGGCATTGCATTGGTAGGAGGATTGGTTTTGGCGCTGCCCATAGTTACATATCAGATATGGAAGTTTGTGGCGCCGGGAATGCTTAAAAACGAGCGCAAATATTCTTTTCCCGTTATCCTGTTTTCGTTTGTTGCTTTCGTAGGTGGTATCATGTTTGCCTATTTCATCATCATCCCCATATCGCTGAATTTCTTTGCCTCAATTGGCTATGTTGATGTGGAAAACAACTTTTCTATAAACTATTACTTTAGCTATATCCTCTGGGTGCTTGTGGCGGCAGGACTTCTCTTCGAATTGCCGGTTCTCGTTTTGATCCTTTCCGTCATCGGTCTTGTGACGCCAGCGTTCATGCGTCACTATCGCAGGCATTCCATCGTGACGATACTCGTTCTGTCTGCATTCTTTACGCCGCCGGATCCCGTCAGTCTGTTCATGATGTCTCTTCCGTTGATTGTTCTCTATGAGCTAAGCATCGGTATATCAAAGATTTTTGACAAACCGGTTTGAAAAACAAATGGCTGAGTTCAGTGTCTTTCGGATACTCATCATTGGTTCCTTCTCTCTTGATGCAGCGGATCACAACGCCGCGCGTTCAATATTAGGCGAGCTGTTTGGTAGAACATATTCGAGATCGGGAGACCTCGAATAATCGGAGTTTCAGGTGTACTCTAATCGATCAAGCGTCAACTACTCTCCACGTTCCTTCATGGTCTCCCGAACATGAAGATCGCTCGTTTTTTCGCACGGCCCATCTTCATAGAGAGGGCTGATGGCGATCCTGATGGAGGAATGTTCAATGAGGCCAAAGTTTTGCCTGTTTCTGAGGTTACTGCTGGAGTAAATTTAGCTCTATGAGACAGACGAAAGAGTTGAGGCAGATCGTTGAACCAATCTTCGAAGACATAAAGCTCTTCCAGCAGGAGTTCGAGGCGGCTCTGCGATCGGAGGTGCGGCTTATCAATATCATCGGTCGCTACCTGATGCGGCATCAGGGGAAGGGTGTCCGTCCCATTCTGACCATCTTATCGTCTCGATTGAGCGGTGGTCCGAGCCTCCACAGCTTTAAAGCGGCGGCCATGGTCGAGCTTTTGCACATGGCAACATTGATGCATGATGACGTGGTTGATGAATCTCAGAAGCGGCGCGGATTTCCCACAGTTAACAAAATATGGAAGAATAAGACTTCTATTATCATGGGCGACTTTATCCTTAGTAAAGTCCTCATGAATCTGACCGGCCTCAAGGATTTTGACGCGTTGGAATTGATATCGCAAACCGCTGAGAGACTCAGTTCAGGGGAGATGCTTCAGATTGAGAGAAGTCTCAAAAACAATATGACCGAAGAAGTCTATTACAGGATGATAAGGGACAAAACAGCTTCCCTTCTCTCTACCTGTTGTAAACTTGGGGTCATAACTACATCCAAGAAAGAAGGTCACAAAGTTGCGCTCGGTACGTATGGAGAAAACTTTGGCATGGCATTTCAGATAAAGGATGATCTGTTCGATATTCTCGGTTCAGAACATTCTACCGGCAAAGATGCTAATTTAGATGTTACCAGGAACTTGGTGACGCTCCCAATCATCCATACGCTCGATTCTTCCCTCACTAAGGCTGAGCGAAAACATATCCGCAGAACCATGTCCAACGGCGCTTCCAGAAAGAACATCAAACATTTGCAAGAGATCGTAAGAGAATACGGGGGAATTGACTACGCCAAAAACAAGGTTGAAGAATTCTCGGATAGAGCTATTGCTGCACTGGCTCAATTTCCTGACAGTCCTTACAAGCGATCGCTTATCGATCTCTCGCTTTACAACGTACAGCGCACGCGCTAAGAGTTAGTCTGAATTAGGCCGGATGATTTACATCATCCTGGTTGGGAGAACGGGAATCCTGGCATGTTGAAAAGATGTTTGCTCGTGAGGTTCAGTTCTATCGGTGATATTGTTCTGACAACCTCTCTGATAGAACTGTTAGCCAGCAATCAAACGCGGCCTGAAATTCATTTCCTCACCCTTGATCACAATCGCCCCATACTTGAAGGTAACCCTCATCTGACTAAAATTATCAGCTTGCCTGCTGACACGAAGCTAAAAGCATTACAAAATTTCGCCGCTCAACTCTCTGCTTATGACTATGTTGTCTGTCTCGATTTACACAATTCTCTCAGATCGAAGTATCTCAGGTGGCGAATGGGGGATCATAACTGGCGCAAATTTTGCAAACCGAGATTGAGCCGCTTTCTGCTGTTCTATATCACTCTTGATCGCTTTCGGCCCGATTACGAAGTTACCCGTGAATATGCAAATCTGATACAGCACCATGGTACAGAAGTGCCATCGCCGAGGATTTATGTTTCAGAAGAGGAAGAAAATCGAATCGGAAATTTATTGAGAGACGAGGGGGTCAGCGGCGATTTTGTAGTGGTAATTCCCGGCGCTGCATGGAAGACAAAAGAGTGGTCATCCCAAGCTTATCGTGAAATGATCAGTCTGCTGAGGCGTGAGACTGGGGTTTCTGTGGTTCTTCTGGGCGCAAAAAATGATGCTGGGTGTGATCAAGTGTATCAGGCTGATCACGGCACTGTCAACCTGAAGGGTCGCACCGACTTGCGGCAGGCATTCGCTGTACTTTCCAGAGCTCGGTTGGTCATTGGTGGAGACACAGGACTGGTCCACGCGTCGGAGGCGGTGGGAACGCCGGTGGTAATGATCGCGGGGCCAACATCGTGGCAGACCGGCGCCCGAGCAAGACATCCTCGCTCTATCGAGGTGCAGACGGATATCTGGTGCCGACCCTGTTCAAAGGACGGTAGTCGATCCTGTTACCGCCGCCAGCAGTACTGTATGACTGACATTTCCGCTGAAATGGTTTCGGATGCGGCGTCGCGAATCCTGGCGCAGTCCTGAAGTGAAATCATTCTGGAAACTCATCTATAACTTCTTTCTGTTACCAGCCGTCTATGTGGTGGTGCGGCTGCTGGCCCTTTTCAATAAAAAGGTACGCAAGGGACTCTTGGGCAGGAGGGAGACTCTGCCAATTCTCCGAGACTTTTTTCGCGATAGTTCGCCTGACCGGCTGGTCTACTGGTTTCATTCTGCTTCGCACGGTGAATTTGAGCAGATCGGTCCAGTTTTGGCGGGATTGAAGGAGATCGAACCGGACTGCCAGTGTGTCGTCAGTTTCTTTTCGCCTTCCGGGTACGAGAACGTCGAAGATCCTCATATCGACTGCAAGATATATCTGCCACTCGATTTTTACTGGAATGTCCGACGTGCACTCAAGATCGTCCGGCCCCACAAACTGATCTTCGCCGAATATGATTTGTGGCCGAATCTTGTCTGGGCAGCTGAAAGAATGGGAATCCAGACAACGCTGTTTTCAGCAAGAATACAGAAGAAAAGCGCCAAAGTGTGGCCCGTCCTACGTAGTCTCTACAGACAGGTCTATTCCAGTCTGGCTGCTATCTATACGGTGTCTGAACGGGACCACCAATCCCTCAGAAAACTTCTCACCAAGAATAACCGTCCCTTCGTCAGGGTGCTGGGAAACCCGCGCTATGACCGGGTGAAGGAGCTGGCCGAGAAATCACCCTATGATCGCCCGAAGTTCATTTCTTCCAGACCGTTCAGATTCATAGCCGGCAGTGTCTGGCCTGAGGATGATGAGATTATTCTAGAGCGGACGATTGAGATGATGAACAAGTGGGAAGATCTGTCTGTCTACTGGGTGCCTCACGAGCCGACCGAAAAATATGTGGCGAGGACGAAAAAGACCTTCGAAGATTCGAACGTTGACGCTGTAGTGTTGTCGCGGTACAAGAACGGGAATTTTCAGACAGAAAGAAGCGTCATCATCGATCGGGTGGGAATTCTTTCTGAGCTTTACTGGCAGGCGCGGATCGCATACATCGGCGGCGGGTTCTCTCCCGGAGTTCACAATGTGATGGAACCAGCTATTGCACGGTTGCCGATCATCTTCGGTCCGAAGTACCACAACTCGGATGCCGCTGAGGCGCTGGTAGGAAATGGCGGCGGCTTTTGCGTCACCAATGCTGATGAATTTGAGAGCGCCATGGAGAAACTGCTGACAGATAAGGAATTTCTGATTGAGACGAGTCTGGCAGCAACAGACGTCATTCACCAGAATCTGGGGTCATCAACCAGGGTGGTGAGAGGGATCATACGTGACTGACGTATCTTTCACAATCCAGTTTCCGCGTTTTGACACATCCCCCAGAAAGGTCGAAATAGAGACCGGTATCAATGTGATTTATGGGGAAAGTGGAGTAGGGAAAAGCGCTCTCTGCCACTGGCTTTCTTCGGCAAAGGAGCCCGAAACAACCACCAACTTCACCCTCTTGCGGATAAGAGATGTTGATGACGGAATGCTGGTCATGCAGGATCCTGATGATCAGATTGTAGCGCCGACGGTTTATTCGGAACTCGCCTTCAATCTTGAGAACCTCGGCTGGGAGAGCAAGAAGATTAGAGAGAGGATCAGAGAAACTGTCACCCAGTTCGAACTGGAATGGGACCTTGATCGTCATCCTGCCACTCTTTCGGGAGGCGAGAGAGAAATCCTCAATCTGGCAACCGCCCTCTCTGTGAAACCGACGCTACTCGTGCTGGATGACGCCCTCGCTTTTCTCAGCGATGTAAACAAATCCAAGATGCTGTCCCTATTAGGCGATTACTGTCAGAAAAATGAGGCGAGTGTACTCTGGGTGACGCCGGTACCTTGGGATTTACAGTATGGTACTCAGACTCTGGAGCTCACACTGGATAGTCTGAAGCCGGCAAAAATGAGGCATGACAAGAGATTCAAAGCGATCGATCTCATTCCGGGGAGTGCCCGTCTGGAGTTCAGGAAACTCACCTTTGGATATGACCGAGAAGGAGAACTTTTTTCCGATCAGACAATTGTTGTCGATTCTTTCCGTTCACTTGCTCTGCTGGGAGATAACGGAGCGGGAAAGTCGACCTTGGGATCAATCATTGTGGGATCTCTCTCGCCTCAACAGGGAGAGAGCATCATTGCGCTGAGCCACAATCGAAAAGTGAAGATCGGCTTTCTGCCCCAGTCTCCTGAGCGATATTTTGGAGGATGGACGATGGACGAGATTGCTGATGAATTGATTGACCACGGATTGCTGACCGATCATCAACTGGCGGGACTGATTGAATCGCTCCGGAAGTATCAAATCTCTTGGGAACTCATACACGATCAGCCTGTTTATAGCCTGAGAATTTCTGTTGTCCGGATAGCGCTGACAGCATTAATGTGCTGTGCATCCTATGATGTCGTAATTCTGGACGAACCACTCTTCAGTCTCGGCGTTGTTCAGCGGCGGCTGTTTCTGGAGATTCTTGAGAAATACTTGAGGGAAAAGCATCTCATACTCATTACGCACTCCAACCGGCTTGCCGAGGCTGTTTGCGATAGAAGCGTGATCATCGAGAACGGTCAGCTTCGACAGGGTCGTCTAACAAGAAAATCTCATGCCTGATGAGCAGACAGTGAAAATTACCGATCCGACGAGGGTGATTACGCTCTCCAACGGTCTGAGTGTGCTGCGTGGATTTCTTTCCTTGCCTATCGTCTATAGTCTTGCGCACGATTACATTGTCGCCGCGGTGGTACTGATTTTGGTTGCGGTAGCGACCGATTTTCTCGACGGCTATTTCGCGCGCAAGGCTCACGAAGTGACGAATCTGGGAAAAATCCTCGATCCCGTAGCTGATTCCATCGCCGTGGCAGCTGTTGTTCTATTTCTTTCTCTCGATCCATCGCGAAGTTTTCCTTTCTGGTTCTTTATCCTCTATATGACTAGGCAGTTGACCATCGCTCTCAACGGCGTCTATCTGATGAATCATTATGCTGTGGCATTAGGCGCAAATTATATTGGGAAATGGACCGTCAGTATGACCGCTCTTGCCATCCTCCTCTATGTAATCAGGTTTGAGACCATCGGATTCTACATCATACTTGTCGCTACTGTTCTGGCGCTCATCAGCTGGGTACAATACATCCTGCGACATTTTTCTCAAGTCAGAAAGTAGCATCATCCAAGGCATGGTTTCATCTCCACTCGGCCGACTGTTCAAGTCGTTATCGCGCACACGTGAAAAGATTTTGCACGCTGTGCACAAGATTGCCGCAGGGAAGGTATCTTCCGACAGCATTCATGAGATAGAGGCGTTACTGCTGAGTGCCGACGTGGGTGTGGCGACGACCGAAGAAATCATCCGCTGGCTCGAATCAAATGCCGGCTCGTCCTCAGTGGGAAACGATCTCAGAAGCTATCTGCAAGATCTCCTCAAAGCGGAAATGGATGAAAGTTCTTCAGCCGAATCGGAACGGACGGTTGTATTTATTGTAGGCGTGAATGGTACGGGCAAGACGACCTCTGCCGCCAAACTTGCTCATTCGCTGAAATCCGGTGGAATCTCAGTGATACTTGTGGGGGCAGACACCTATCGTGCGGCAGCTGTGGAACAACTGAAACAGTGGTGCTCGGCGGCAGATGTTCCGCTCATCTGTAACGAAAGCGCGCAAGATCCGTCATCCGTCATCTTTGATGGATTGGAGGCAGCTTCAGCAAGGGAGGCCGGTACGGTGATTATTGATACGGCGGGACGGTTACATACCTACAGAAACCTCATGAGAGAAGTGGAGAAGATGTACCGTATCGCTTCCACGAAATTCCCCGATTTCAGTATTGTCAGTTATATTACTCTGGATGCCAATCTTGGTCAGAATTCACTCAGCCAGGCCCGCACGTTCAATGAACACATCCCGCTGGACGGGGTGATTCTGACGAAGATGGACGGTACGGCCAGAGGAGGAATTGTTTTTCCCATCTGCCGCGAGTTGAGGATTCCTGTAAAATATCTTGGCGTGGGGGAAACTTTGGAAGATCTGATTGAGTTTAATGTGGAAGAATATGTGGCGTCTTTGCTCGGAGGTGATGAAGGGTAATGCTATCATTCCTTAATCTCTCTATGATACTTCGAGGTCTCCTTACCTCGAAGCGCGACTCATCATGGTCAGGAAACCGTGATGATCAAACCGGGAAAATGATGTTGTTTAAGAGAACCATCTCATCTGCCCTTCTCTTCTTCGCCATTGCGTCTATCTCAGAGGCTCAAACGATCAGCGGCTTCGTACGCGAGGAAGCCACCGGTGAGCCCCTCTCGTATACGAACGTTTTTATTAAGGAGACTTTTCTGGGATCCGCTACCAACGTGGAGGGCTACTACGTCATCACCGGGATCGAGCCGGGGGACTACGAAGTTGCTGCCTCCATCATCGGCTATGAGATGAAGACAGTGAAAGTATCGCTTGCTGAAGGAGAGAATATCCGCATCGATTTTCGACTGCAGACTGCCGTCGTAGCGGGAGAAGAGATCAATGTCACCGCCGAGCGGCAGAAGTTTCGTGAAATGGTTCAACCCAGTACCGTCACTCTTGACATGCGGGAAATTCAGGTTGCGCCGGCCTTTGTGGAGGCGGACGTTTTCAGAACGCTTCAGCTCCTGCCGGGAGTGCAGACGCTGAACGATTTTTCGAGCGCCCTCTATGTCCGCGGCAGTACTCCGGATCAGAATCTCATCATGCTGGATGGGATCACCGTCTATCATCCTTTCCATCTTGGGGGTGTTTTCTCCACATTCAATACAGACGCCATCAAGGAGGCTGACTTCCACGCAGGCGGTTTCCCGGCCCGGTATGGAGGACGCATGGGCTCTATCCTCAATGTCATCAATCGTGAAGGGAATACAGAAGAGTATCGCGGAACCGCTAACATCTCCATGATCTCGGCGAAAGGGATGGTGGAGGGACCGCTGCCGAAGTGGGGAGGAGTGAAAGGGTCATTTATGCTGGCTGGGAGACGGACATATTTTGACACTGTCGTTGACCTCGTTGCGAGGTCGATGGGTGCGAATACCAACGCCGCGGAGTGGGTAGGTTTTCCGTATCACTTCTACGATATGGAAGGCAAGCTGAATCTGGAACTGGCC
>DCAL01000009.1:23077-23302 GCA_002311975.1 Fidelibacterota bacterium UBA1134
GAATCTGGAACTGGCCGAGAACCATCGCGTGACCCTGAGCGTCTTCTACGGAGATGATGTTCTGGATGTCCATTTTAGTGATTCGGAGGCCTACTCGGAGCCCGACTACACCGAGGAATATCACCAGGAGGGACTGTTCAATTGGAAGTGGGGGAATTTTACCAATTCCATCACATGGCGCTGGATTCCATCGCCCAAGATTGTTGTGAAGACGTTTGCGGCATC
>DCAL01000009.1:23445-28634 GCA_002311975.1 Fidelibacterota bacterium UBA1134
CAGGCTTCTCCCACAAGGCACTCTCATTTCACGTGGGCATGATTTTTGAGTGGGGCTCTCTTGACGAAGGCGAACTGTTTCAGACTTTCAGCGACACTTCCCTCTGGATGGTCACCAAACCATTCGAACAAGCACTGTACTTGCAGGATAAATGGTACATCTCGCCCAGAATCACCACTGAGATAGGGCTGAGAATCTCGAGATACAGCCTCCACGACGGCGTTTATCCGGAGCCGCGCTTCGGCGTCAAGTTCGCCCTCACCGATAATCTATCACTGAAGGGCAATTTCGGCCGCTATCGTCAGTTTCTCACCATGGTCGATCCGCGGGACATTAATCTAATGTTCCTCGATATCTGGCTTGGCGTACCGCAGGATCGTGAAGCGCCGAGATCGGATCATGCCATCGTGGGCCTCGAGTATTTGACTGATCGAAACATCCTTTTTCGTCTGGAGGGGTATTACAAGGATTTCGACAATCTGATGACGCTGAAACGGGGCGACCTGTTCTCCGAGCGTGAGGATATACCGCTCTTTAATCCGTTCAACGAATTCCACGACGCCGATGCTTATGCATACGGGGTGGAAGCCCTCATCCGCAAAACGGGCGGGAAGGTGAGAGGGTGGATCGGTTACACGTTTGCGCGCACGAAGTGGCGAACAGAGGTAGAGGATTGGTATTATCCGAAATACGACCGCGCGCATACGGTTAATGTTGTAGCGGATTTCAAGGCGTCGGCAAAATACCATCTCAGTACCGCCATTCAATATTCCACCGGCGCGCCGTTCACTCCCATCACCGGACGGTACGACCGTTGGATCGACCAAAGTCAGTGGGGAGAAAGGGATCAGTGGTGGTATGCTGATTCTCAATATCTTTTCGGTAAGCGCAACAGCGACCGCTATCCATCCTATTTTCGCTGGGATGTGAGCGTTATTCGCAACAAGCCGTTCTTTGGCATCGAAAGAGAAAAGTATCTCCAGATCATCAATCTCACCAATCACTTGAATCACCTCTTCTTTATCTATCGCACCCAATACAGCAGGAGGAGCGGAGAACAGTTGGGTGTTCAAAGAAGGGCTTTTCCCATGTTTCCGTTTCTGGTGACCTACGGCTGGAGGTTCAAATTTTGATATGGGAAAGATAAAGGCTAAGGATAAGGTTGAGGAAGAAAACCGCTCAGTCAGTTTCGATGGATGCCTTGCGCAGCTTATCCGTCATAGTGAAACTTAGATGGATCATTCAGTCATTGAGTACCTTAGTATAAGCTGTGGCATTTCAACATCGATTTGAGAATGAGAAAACAATGAAAAAGATTAGAACACTCCTTTCACTCTTGTCGCTATTGCTTCTCGCCGCCAGTTGTATAGGTCCTGATTTTGAGGCTAACTGGGAAGACATGCCGGAGTCGAATTTCACGGAGCAATTGAACGTCATGGCGATAATTTCCCTCGATCGTGCTAATCCGTCGCTGGTGGCTGTGCACAAGACTCTGCCGTTGACCGGTCCGGAAAGTGTGTGGGCGGGCCGGGATACAGTCTGGTATGGCGAAGGTCCGGATGACTATTGGAATGATGAGCGCTACGAATCGCTGTACGCAGTTCACGGTGCCACGGTAATTATTTCCGACGGAATAAACAGTTTCGAGTTCCACGAACCGTCCGAGGCTGATACGACATGGGAGAAACTGAAATGGGCTGAAGAGGCGCTGTACGTTGATACACTCGGGCTTTTCTCACCGCAACCGATGACGACCTATACATTGGAGGTTGTCGCTCCCGAAGGTCATGTTATCACCGGCGAAGTGACGACGCCGCCAATACCTGCCATCAATGGTGAGGGGCTGCCGGATACGCTGGAGCAGCGCAAGCCGTTCACCCTCTCGTGGACATTGGATCAGGACACCCGAACTGCCGTGTGGACTCAGGCGCTGAACTACTGGCTCTGTGGTGCCGATCAGTACGCTATTATGCCGGCGAACACTCGTGAATGGACGTCGGAAGTCGAGAACTGTTCAGACTGGTACTTGGGGGAGGGCAACGAACCGGATTCGATCCTGATCGAGGTACGAGCGATGGATGAGAACTACTATGACTACTTTGTCCGCTACGGCTCGGAGGACGATTTCAGTTCTTTCGCTCTGGGTCAAGGATCATCCACCAGGTCGGTTGGCGTTGAAGGGGGGATAGGCGTCTTCTGCGCCATTGCCACCGATCGCATTTACCGCATATTCAAGCCGTAGCGGCACCACAGTCCCTGAAAATTATTCCGACTCTAATCCTTGACATGCTTCTCTGAAGACGGTAAATTTGAGGACATAATGTCAGAGTTTAGGCTACATACGGACTTCAACCCGTCGGGCGATCAGGGTAGCGCTATTACCGAGTTGTCCGGTGGCCTGCACAATAGCGAGAAGTACCAGACGCTGCTGGGTGTGACGGGTAGCGGCAAGACGTTCACCATTGCCAATGTCATCCAGGAAGTCAAGCTGCCGACGATTGTGATTTCTCATAACAAGACGCTGGCGGCCCAGCTTTACGGTGAATTCAAGGCGCTCTTTCCAGAGAACGCCGTGGAGTATTTTATCAGCTATTACGACTACTATCAGCCGGAAGCGTATCTGCCGGTGACGGACACCTTCATTGAAAAGGATTCCTCCATAAACGAGGAGATTGACAAGTTGCGGCTGAAGGCTACCAGTTCACTCCTCTCGCGGCGGGATGTAATCGTCGTCAGCAGTGTGTCGTGCATTTACGGCATCGGTTCCCCGAAAGAGTACCAGGAAAAGGTGGTTCATATTGAGAGAACACAGAAACTTAACAGACGCGAATTCTTCTTGTCGCTCATAGCCATTCATTACGCACGGAATGATGCCGTCTTGGAGCGGGGCCGTTTCCGCGTTCGCGGCGACGTTATCGAGCTGTTCCCCGCCTATGAGGATGTGGCGGTGCGGATCGAAATGTTTGGTGATGAGATCGAACGCATCAGCTCCTTTGATTCCATAACCGGAGAGGTCATCCGCTCGGTGGATTCTCTCTATATATATCCGGCGAAGCACTTTGTTACCGATGAGGAGACCATCGAAGGGGTCATCGATGAAATTAGACTTGAGTTGGCGGATAGATTAGAGTATTTGCGGGGCGAAGAGAAACTGCTGGAGGCTCAGCGGCTGGAGCAGAGAACGAACTTTGATCTTGAGATGATGCTTGAGGTGGGATATTGTTCCGGTATCGAGAATTACTCGAGATACTTTTCAGGCAGGGCGCCCGGACAGCGGCCGTGGACGCTTCTAGATTATTTTCCCGACGATTATCTCATGATCATTGATGAATCCCATGTGACGCTGCCGCAAGTTCAAGGGATGTACCGCGGTGACCGCAGCCGGAAGGAAGTGCTGGTGGAGTACGGTTTTCGTCTCCCGTCGGCGCTGGATAACCGTCCCATGACCTTCGATGAATTTGAAGCTGCCATAAATCAGGCAATCTTTGTTTCGGCGACACCGGCGGAGAGGGAACTTGAGTATTGTAACGGCGTGGTAGTGGAACAGATTATACGACCGACAGGGCTCATCGATCCAGAGATTGAAGTCAGGCCAACTAAAGGGCAAATTGATTTTTTGATGGGCGAAATCAAGAGGCGCATAAGAAACAAGGAGCGAACCCTTGTTACGACGCTTACAAAACGGATGGCGGAAGATTTGACCGATTACCTCTCGGGGATGAACCTGCGCGTCAGGTACCTCCATTCTGAGATTAATTCTCTGGAAAGAGTTAAGATTCTGCGTGACCTGAGATTGGGAGAATTTGATGTTCTTGTGGGAATCAATCTTCTCAGAGAGGGACTGGACCTGCCCGAAGTATCACTGGTGGCTGTTCTGGACGCCGACAAAGAGGGATTCCTGAGATCAGAACGATCGCTGATGCAGGTGGCCGGGCGCGCATCCAGAAATATCAACGGCAAAGTGATCTTCTTCGCTGACAGAATCACCGATTCTATGAAGGGTGTTATTGAAGAATCGCATCGGCGGCGGAAGATTCAGAGAGAATTCAACGAGAAGCACGGCATCACCCCGACAACGATTTACAAGTCTGTTGAAGATGTGCTGACTTCCACATCAGTGGCGGATGCCTGCAGGGACAGTTCAGTGGGAGAATATGCATCCAGGGGCGATCTGTTCGATGATTTGGATAAGGCGGCGGTCCTCGACATGCTCAAGAATGAGATGCTGGAAGCTGCTGAGAAACTTGAGTTTGAAAAGGCGGCCAAACTTCGTGATGAGATCGAACGGTTGAGGGAGAAGATTGCATGATCGGTTACGGTGACGGTTACGCGGCCCGTATCGTCAAACGGTTTCGGTTACGTCTAGACGGTCCGTGTCATTGATGTTTTCCGTTGCTCGGTTATCCGAAGGATCCTTTGGACGCGGCCTGTGACGTCTCGAGTGAGGGTGCGAATCAGTGAGTGAGCCAAAGAAAAGGATAACATCATTCAAGGATTTGGATGTTTATCAGGGTACGTACAGAGCCTGTCTGATTGTGATGAGGGACGTTCTGCCCAGGTTGCCAGAATCGGAGAAGTATGATCTAAATCAACAGTTGGATCGTACATCCAAGGCTATTCCAAGGCTTATCGCTGAAGGGTATGCGAAAAAGCACCAGAAATATGGATTTCAGAAATATCTTGATGATGCTATGGCCGAGAGTAACGAGACCATAGTTGGATTGGAACAGTGCAGAGATATTTACGGTGGTCAGATGACAGGCATTGACCTGGAATCTATAATTGATACATACGACAAATCGGATAGACAGATCTACAACCTTTCAAAGGCTTGGAGCAAATTCAAAGATGAGCGGAGAAAGAACTAACATGGTACGCACAGCGTCTCTCGTTCCCGTAAACGCTGGACGTAACCGATACGGGCTTCTTGACCGAGAAACGATTAACGAATAAATGAAGATCCTAGTTACAGGCGGAGCAGGTTATATCGGCTCGCATGTGGTTCTCGAACTCATCGATGCCGGATATGAGGTGGTCGTGTTGGATGATCTTTCATCGGGTTCGGCCGAAAATGTGGACAGCAGAGTGAACTTCATAAAAGGGTCAACCCACGAAACCGACCTTCTGCAGAAAGTGCTGAGCGACGGCGTCGAGGCTGTCATCCATCTGGCGGCCTTCAAGGCCGCAGG
>DCAL01000009.1:28800-35148 GCA_002311975.1 Fidelibacterota bacterium UBA1134
TTCGCCGCTCTGCGTTATTTCAACGCCGCCGGCTACGATTCTGAAGGACGGATTCGCGGACTAGAGAAGAATCCCGCAAACCTTCTGCCCGTCGTAATGGAAACGGCCGCCGGAGTCCGCCGCGAAATGGAAGTCTTCGGTGATGACTACAAAACTGCAGATGGGACGGGCGTCCGCGACTACATTCATGTGACAGATTTGGCGGCAGCCCACGTTCACGCTCTCGAACATCTGGATGAGAACAGCTCACTGACTGTAAATCTCGCGACCGGAGAAAGCTTTTCAGTGCTGGATGTGATCAACAAGGCCAAAAATATTACCGGTGAAGCGATTGCGTACCGGGTTGTAGATAGGCGGCCGGGCGATCCTGACGAACTGATCGCCACATCGAAGAGAGCGGCAGACTTGCTTGGATGGAAGCCAAATCACTCCAATCTTGAAACGATTCTTGAAACCATGTGGGGAGTCTACAAACCTGAGGAGAAGCTTTTTTCATGAGTGACATTGATCGCATGCGCCGTATTTCGGGCATTATCGGCAACTCGGACCGGATCGAGCAGGTTCTGGAGATGATCACACAAGTGGCGCCTGTAGATATTTCCGTGTTGATAACAGGGGAATCGGGTACCGGAAAGGAGATTGTTGCCAAGGCGATACACAAGGCGAGCCGTCGTTCGAACCAGCCGCTCGTAACGGTCAACTGCGGCGCTATACCTGTAGGGATCATCGAGAGCGAACTGTTCGGACACCGGAAGGGGGCGTTTACCGGTGCAGGGGAGGACAGGAAGGGCTATTTTGAAGAGGCTGACAAGGGGACGGTCTTTCTCGATGAGATTGGAGAGACGCCGATTGAGACTCAGGTAAAGCTTCTTCGTGTTATCGAGTCGGGTGAATTCATGCGGGTGGGTGATGCCAAAACACGCCGCGTGGACGTCCGTGTGATTGCGGCCACAAACAAAGATTTGATAAGAGAGACTGAGAAGGGATCTTTCAGAAAAGACCTCTATTACCGTCTGAGAACCGTCACCATTGACGTTCCTCCGTTGCGCCAAAGGCTGGATGATCTGGATCTTCTGGCAGAACGATTTTCTTTGGAATTCTCTCGCAGCAATGACATCGTTTTCCGCGGATTTACATCTGATGCACTGAGCGTCATGAAGCAGTACGACTGGCCCGGGAACGTACGGGAACTGCGCAATTTTGTTGAGAGTATCATTATTCTTGAAAGGGGAAATCGCATCTCCAGTGATATGGTTATGAAACATCTGAGTCCGGTGGTGAAAACTGTGTCGACAAACCTGCTTGTTCCCGTGAATAAGTCGATAGATCAGGCGGAGCGGGAACTGATCCTGCAACAGCTGCTTTTTCTGAGGCAGGATATGCGTGATCTGAAGTCTATGTTCGGGGAAGACACCTTGGACCGCAGTGGAGAAGTCGGCTATCTCAATCCGGAAGGAGCGGTATCTAATCTTCCGCTGGTTCCGCTCGATCCTGAATCGATGAAAAGCATCAGGTCATCGGCGATTGGTGAAATGAGTATGAGTGATTTTGAAAGGGAGATAATTACGCGGACGCTGAAGAAATTCAACATGAACAGGCGAAGAGCAGCCAAAGCTCTGGGCATCAGCGAACGTACACTCTACCGTAAAATCAATGAGTACGGTCTGGAAAGGAAACAGAAGACAAGGGAGTGAATGTGAATTGCGGATTTCGGATTGTGGAACGGGGAATTAAGAATTCGATTATTACTGTGACTACCATGCTTTGCCTGGGGTGCGGCATCTACTCATTCACCGGCTCGATTCCGCCGCATATCAAAACAATCAGCATTCCTCTCTTTGTGAATGAAACCGCTGAGTTCGGAATCGCTGAATCGATTACCGATGAGGTGACGAATACCTTCCTTGAAGAGAATATCCTGAAAGTTGGGGAAAGCGATCAATCGGATTCGGAGTTGAAGGGAACAATTAAGAAGGTTGACGATTCGCCCTACACTTACTCCGAAACCGAAGAAGTGCTAGAATACCGATTTTCCGTTACAATTCAGGTAGAATGGTTCGACGTTTCGCGTAAAAAAATTCTGCTAAAAAAAAACTACACCAACTGGGGATCTTACAGTCTGACACAGGATATTGCTTCCGATGGAATTGATAATGACGGCGATGGTGAGATTGATGCGGAAGATCCGGATGAAGTGGGGGACCCCAGAGTATTGGCAACAAGAGTTGCGGTAGGTAAAATAAGTGCTGATATCATTAATGATATTGTATCAAGTTGGTGAAGAATGGTGATCGTGAAACATACGTATATTGCTGATTTGAAGCATAAGGTGGGAGAGGAAGTGACCCTTCACGGGTGGGTCTATAACAAAAGATCCAGCGGTAAGATCTGGTTTCTCATTTTGCGGGACGGCACCGGTTCCACACAGTGTGTTGTTGTGGGTGGTCAGGTGCCAGACGAGGTGTTTGATCTTGACGGCGTCCTGACTCAGGAATCGTCCGTTTCGGTTACGGGAGTTGTGAAGGAAGAGAAGCGCGCCGTGGGTGGGTATGAGTTGGAGGTGAGCGATATCAGAGTACATCAGATTGCACAGAATTACCCCATCTCAAAGAAAGACCACGGAACGGCGTTCCTAATGGACAACCGTCATCTCTGGATCCGCTCAAAGCGTCAGAATGCCGTCCTGAAGGTGCGGGCGGAGATAATCAGAGCGTGCCGCGATTTTCTCGACAGCAACGGTTTCGTCAATCTCGACACCCCGATCTTCACCGCCAATGCCTGTGAAGGTACCACGACCCTTTTCGAAACGGATTACTTCGGCCAGAAAGCATTCCTGGCCCAAAGCGGTCAGCTCTACAACGAAGCTAACATTATGTCTTTCGGCAAGGTTTACTGTTTCGGTCCTACCTTCAGAGCCGAAAAATCGAAGACGCGCCGCCACCTCACAGAATTCTGGATGCTGGAGCCAGAGATGGCCTACTGCGATCTCGATGAGAACATGGAGTGGGCTGAAGGGCTGATCTGTCACATTGTTGACTGGGCTCTCCATCGGTGCAAAGAACAGCTTGATTCTCTGGAGCGAGACACATCGCAACTAAGAAAAGTAAAGAAACCGTTTGCGCGCGTTTCTTACACCGATGCGGTGGAAATTCTTCAGAACAGCGGCGAGGGATTCGAATGGGGAGGCGATTTCGGCGGGGGACACGAAACGATTATATCAGACCACTTTGACGGTCCCGTCATCGTGCATCGTTTTCCTGCGGCCATAAAGGCATTCTATATGAAGCGCGATCCTGAAGATGAAAGGCTGGCTCTCGGGATGGATTTTCTTGCACCGGAGGGATACGGAGAGATGATCGGCGGCGGCGAGCGCGAAGCTGACTACGACACACTGCTGCGCAATCTGAAACAGCACAAACTTTCTGAAGACGCCTTTCAGTGGTACCTCGACTTGAGGAAGTACGGCACCGTACCTCACTCCGGGTTCGGGCTGGGACTGGAACGGACAGTCGCTTGGATATGCGGATTGTCGCACTTGCGGGAAACCATTCCGTTTCCGAGGATGATTTACAGGCTGGAGCCGTAGGGTTGATGATTGTCGATTGAAAATTAATTACTGAAGGGACTCCGATTGAGAATGGTTCGTGAACAAAGAAAATCGATAGAAGGGCCACAGAAAAGGATTGCGGTGTTTGGTGGAGGATCGGCGTGCGATGCTGAGACGGCTGAAAAAGCCGCGGAGGTGGGTCGTTTCTTGGCGGAAGAGGATGTTGTTGTTTACTGCGGCGGTAGAAAAGGCGTGATGGAAGCGGTCTGCCGCGGCGTTGCGGACGCAGGCGGAACCGTCGTGGGAATCCTCCCTGATGATCACTGCGGTAACGCCAATGGGCATGTGACCATCCCGGTGGCGACAGGGGTGGGGCAGGCGCGAAACGTCATTATCGCTAATTCGGTCCACGGAGCCATTGCCATCGCCGGGCAGTACGGCACTCTCTCTGAGATCGCCCACACATTGGGACAGGGGAAACCGGTTGTTGGTCTTGGGAGCTGGGAAATCAAGGGAGTGGATCGCGTGGCGACCGCTGAAGATGCAGTAACGAGAATCCTTGCCCTTATATGAATGAAAAGGCGTCCGTCCGCATCAGAATAACCGGCCGTGTGCAGATGGTGGGCTATCGATTCTTTACGCAGCAGTGGGCTGAGGATCTTTATCTGGACGGATGGGTGTGCAACAATCCTGACGGTTCGGTCTTTACAGAGGTGGAGGGGAAGAAGACAACTATCGAAAAACTCATTACTGAACTCAAGCAAGGTCCCAGAATTGCTACGGTGGACGAATTGGACGTCAAATGGGGTCCGTTCATGAACCGATTCCGCGGATTCAGAATAAAACATTAGAGCAATACTTTAACTTTCAAGATGCTAGTAGCACTATGTCAAGCAAATCCGGTTGTCGGAGATTTCATTTATAATAGTGATATAGTCTTGAAGTATTATGGAGATGCCGTAAGAAATGGAGCCGAACTGGTAATCTTTCCTGAAATGGTTATCACCGGTTATCCGCCTCAAGATCTGCTCACTGAGAATCGCTTCATTGCCAGAACAGAAGAGGCGGCGGCGAATGTCATTAATAGGATTGGTAAAATTCCCGCCATCTTTGGTTCCGTCAGAAGGGAGAACAACCGCATCTACAATTCGGCTGTTGTGGCCAGAGAAGGCCAGATGATTGCCGTCTATGACAAGGTTCTCCTTCCAACCTACGATGTTTTTGATGAGCACCGTTACTTTACGCCCGGAGAATCCTTCGAACCTGTCACGGTGCCACTCAAGAATGGTGAATTGAGGGTAGGTTTGCAGATATGTGAGGATCTGTGGGACGGGGAGTACGAATGCAAGGTGACTGATAAAATGGTCAACAACGGAGCCGAAATGATCATCAACATTTCGGCGTCCCCCTTCAGCGAAGGCAAGCGTTTCGAGCGGATGAATCTCATCAAGAAAAAGAGCGGCAGTCTTGGCGTCCCCTTTGTTTATTGCAATCAGGTGGGTGCTCAGGATGAACTGATCTTCGACGGGCACTCCCTCGTTTACGATTCTGATGGCCGACTCATCGGAGAGGGGGCTCAGTTTAAAGAAGAAGTCATCATGATCGATCTCGACAATTCTGTTGCAATTGACGCCAGCCCTTACGACAGGGAACGGGAGCTGTTTGACGGTCTGATTCTCGGAATACGGGACTATTTCAGGAAAACAGGACACGCTCACTGTGTGATTGCTCTCAGCGGTGGTATCGATTCTGCGCTTACGGCGTGTCTGGCGAAAGAGGCATTAGAAGGTCAGAACGTCACTTGCATCACCATGCCGTCCCATTTCAGTTCTGGGAACAGCGTAGATGATTCAGTACAGCTGGCGGAGAACCTGGGAATTGAGCTGCTGAATATCAGTATAGAAGAGCTCATGGGCGATTACGACTCCGTTCTGACTTCCCACTTTGACGGCATGGCGCGGGATATTACGGAAGAGAATATCCAGGCAAGAATACGCGGCAACATCATTATGGCATTTTCGAACAAGCTTGGTTACCTTGTCCTTTCCACAGGCAACAAGACGGAACTGGCCCTGGGCTACTGCACCCTCTATGGTGACATGAGCGGAGGTCTGGCAGCCATCAGCGATCTCAGCAAGACAGATGTTTACGCCTTGGCTGAATGGTATAACCGGTCGCGCGGTGAAGAGATAATTCCACAAAACATCCTTCTGAAGGAGCCGTCGGCCGAGCTTGCAGAAGGACAGGTGGATCCGTTTGACTATAACGTGGTAAGTCCTCTGGTGGATGAAATCGTGGAAAACAAACGCAACAGCAAGGAGCTGGTGAAGATGGGGTACGATCCGGCTCTTGTGGAAAGGATATCTTCTTTGGTCCGTCGTGCGGAATTCAAGCGCCGGCAGGCGGCTCCCGGCCTTAGAGTGACAGGCAAAGCTTTCGGCATGGGACGACGCTATCCAATCGTGAATTACTTTGATAATGATTGATCGATGAGAAAGACTCTTTTTATTCTATTGATGGTAACTGTTCTGGGTGGGCAGAACAGTTCAGAGAGTGATTTCTGGCAATCTCTCAATGACAGCGGGAAAGTTCTATTCCTACAGGGTCTCTATACCGGATTCACGGAAAGCCTTCTTACTCTGCAAGGGGAAGCAGTTAGGCAAAAGCGCGAAGACGCTTACTGGTCGCCGCCGTTCTCACATGAAAATTCCGCCAAACGGATCAAAGAGTACTACGCAGACGAAATGCCGGACCATGAGGTCATTGCCGCATTCCTGGACGCATTCTACTCCAATCCCGCC
>DCAL01000009.1:35175-35725 GCA_002311975.1 Fidelibacterota bacterium UBA1134
GAACTTTTGGATGCGCTGCACATCGTAATGCTGCACCAGAACGGTAAGATTCGGCGGGCTAACGAACTGTTGCTCATGAAGCAGATGGAACTCCTCAAGGGACGATAGAGTCTTTGACTTCATCCCGAATGTGTGTTGGGCTAAAGCCCACATAGACGATGCCTTGAACCTGCATAACTTTCGCTTGCCTCGGATATTTCAATTTCTTGGCTACCGTTTGTACCCCTCCCTTAATCTCAGGCATCTTTTCAACGACAAGATAGATGCCTTGATCGTCCCTCTGATGCGCAACCGCGATCGATGACGTTATTAGGAGTGCCAGGAGCAAAAATGATCTTACGGATATCATTTCAAATCCTCGTTTTGATGACATTGTCTTTAATCCTCGATTCAGCTGAAATCGCAGTTATGATAGACCAAGCTGTTTTTTCGCAAGGTTGCGAACAATCGCACTATGCCAGCTGGAAAAATTCCAATTGGTGATGTTGTGAAAAATGTCATTTGATCGCTCATCTTCACCGGCCCCCTTTAATGCGAGTGCTTTGAAGTA
>DCAL01000009.1:35786-36184 GCA_002311975.1 Fidelibacterota bacterium UBA1134
TTCATCCACCTTCTCGAAGAACTCTACCGCGTCGCTTGTTTTTCCGCGGTTGAGGGCAATCATCCCTTTAAGGCCGTAATATCCTTCAAGAATGGTCGGATCATTGATATTCTCCAGGATACCCTTTGCCTCATCCAGATGTTTCTCAGCCTTATCGTAATCTCCGAACAGAACATTACACCAGGCTCTCAACGATGCAAAATTGGCTGTGTTATCGCGCCTTGTAATTTCATCGTCAAGCTCAACCATCATTTTCTCTCTGAAAGCGATGTTCGTTTCTATTGCCTCGAACGCCTCCTTCTTTCTCTGGCTGTGCCCATAGACAAGGAACTTGTGAAAATTAAGTCCCGCTTTCCAGCTTCGAACGCCTGTTTCAGACAGATCCATATTATCGATTT
>DCAL01000081.1:0-834 GCA_002311975.1 Fidelibacterota bacterium UBA1134
TGAAAACCCAGTAAGTCGCGTACCCCGCAAGGAGTGCTTGGAGCATAATCCAGATCTTCTTCCCGCCTAGGGCCAGACGAGGAGCCCGGAAAATATCACGTACATCAAAGTAGATCTTCATAGGTTCCATCAGGTAACCCTCCTTGGCTATTATTGATCAGCTCGCACGTGGTCTACCCACGCCGTGAAGCCTGTTACAGACTTTAAGACAGTTACAGCTTCTTGCGCCTCTGCAACGGAGTTAAAGGCTCCGATGCGCACACGGTACCAAACTTCATTTGTCTCTTCGAAATATGCTTTCTGCACATAGACATCAAAGCCGATGTTCTGAAGTTCTATCATATGCTTTTCAGCCTCTTCCAGCGCAGGCCAGGAAGCCACCTGAATCGTGACACGGCCTTCGATCTTGGGAATCTTGTCTATGCGGAGCGGTGCTGGAGGAGAACTCACGGTCTCAGGTTGGGTTGACTTCCCTGTAACTATCTCTTCAGTTCCCTCATCGACACCCGCAACCTCGGGAGTCTCAGCTTCTTCTTCCATCTCCACGTCAACTGTTTCGATGACCTCTTCTCTTCCTGTCTCCAAAATCTTGACCATCTCAGTTCTTTGACTCTCGACAGAAGTTTCACTGGCAACCTCATCCGTGAGAAGGACTTCGTCGACTTTCGGCCGCAAGATTTCTTCCTCAATCACAACTGGCGGCGGTTCGCTACTTAAAATTACATCAGCTTTTGTTATCTCAAATCTATATTTCTGACTGTTCACCGCTTCCCCGGCGCTGTTGAATATGATGAGTTCGAACAGATATGCTCCGGGAGCGTCAGCTTCAAAAGC
>DCAL01000081.1:861-4828 GCA_002311975.1 Fidelibacterota bacterium UBA1134
AAAAGCCATCTCCCGACCATTCTTCCTCAGGAATAGATCAGTATAGCTCAGCAGACTCTGGCGCGGCGACTCCAGAATATCCCAGCCAAACGATGGGTCATCGATGCCAAAAGGTGCTTCCACATTGATGGCGTAGTAGTTTCCTGTCGTTCCCGCATGTATTTCCTCCTTCTCGCAGGCGGAGAAAAGGAACAGAGCCCAAGGGAGGAATAGTATTCTACAGGATTTGAGGAACACTTGAAGTTTTGAAAGTTGCAAGATAGCTAAATTTCGATTGAAGGAAAGAAAAATGCAATTTCTTTCGCCGCATTCTCATTCGAGTCCGAACCGTGGACAGCATTGTTCTGGACATTGTCAGCGAACTGTTTTCGGATAGTCCCCTCAATTGCCTCTGCGGGGTTTGTAGCACCGATAAGTTTCCTAAAATCGGTGACGGCTTTCTTTTTCTCAATGACCATGGGGACACACGGTCCGGAAGTCATAAACTCCACCAAATCGTCGTAGAATGTCCGTTCCTTATGAACGTCGTAGAATGCCTGTGCCCGTTCTGTATTGAGCCGCAACATCTCCATGGCGATGATGTTGAAGCCGTCGTCAAGAATTTGATCGATGATTTTTCCTGTGACCCGTTTCCGGACTGCGTCGGGTTTAATGATGGCAAGTGTCTTGCTCACCTTTTTCCGTCCTCTAGTTTCTTCTTCATGGCGATACCGATCTCCGCCGGACTGTCAACAACGGTAATCCCAGCTGCTTTCAGTGCCTTCATCTTTTCAGAGGCTGTCCCTTTGCCGCCGGCAATAATGGCACCGGCATGGCCCATTCGCCTGCCGGGAGGAGCCGTTTGTCCGGCAATGAACGCCACAACAGGTTTTCCGAATTGGTTCGAGGTTATCCAATCCGCCGCCTCTTCTTCAGCTGATCCTCCGATCTCGCCAATAAGAACCACGCCCTCTGTCTCATCATCTTCAGCGAATTGCACCAGAAGATCAACAAAGGTGCTTCCTATGATTGGATCTCCCCCGATGCCGATACATGTGGATTGGCCGATTCCCAGTTCTGTCAGCTGGTACACTGCCTCGTAAGTGAGCGTGCCGCTGCGCGAGATGACCCCGATCCCGCCGGGTCTGTGGATGAAGGCGGGCATAATTCCAATCTTAGCTTTGCCGGGAGAGATAACGCCAGGGCAGTTAGGTCCCACAAGTGTAGTGGAAGTCTTGCCGAGGAAATTCTTCACTTTCACCATGTCAGTGGCAGGAACTCCCTCGGTAATGCAGACAATCATACTGACACCGCTGTCGGCAGCCTCCATGATAGCGTCAGAGGCAAAGCGGGGAGGAACGAAAATTACCGATGTGTTGGCGCCTGTTTCTGCTACTGCCGCGGCCACCGTGTTGAAGATGGGTACGCCCAGATGTTCCTGACCGCCCTTGCCGGGCGTCACGCCGCCCACTACTGTTGTGCCGTACTCGATCATCTGATCCGTGTGGAAGGAGCCTTCCTTTCCAGTGAGACCTTGTACAAGGAGTCGCGTCTCTTCGTTGACCAGAATCGCCATGATCAGCTTGCCGCTTCTACGGCCTTCTCAGCGCCGTCCTTCAAACTTGCAGCTACGATGAAATCGAGGGGTGAGTTTTCCAGAATATCTGCAGCTTCTGTCGCATTTGTCCCTTCCAATCTGACAACAACCGGCACTTTCACCTCTATGGTGGAGAGCGCATCAATGACACCCTGCGCCACGCGGTCGCAGCGGACAATGCCGCCGAATATGTTGATAAGGATTGACTTCACACCGGAATCGCTCAAAATTATCTTGAACCCTTTCGCCACTGTATCTGCGCTGGCCACTCCGCCCACATCGAGAAAATTTGCCGGCTCGCCGCCGGAAAGCTTGATGATGTCCATGGTGGACATGGCAAGGCCCGCCCCATTCACCATGCAGCCTACATTGCCGTCCAGCTTGATGTAATTCAGATTATGGCTTGATGCTTCAGTCTCGCTTGGAAGTTCCTCGGAAAGATCCCTCATTTCGGCTATGTTGCCATGACGGAAGAGGGCGTTGTCATCGAAGTTCATTTTTGCATCCAGAGCCATTACTTCATCCGATTCTGTTACGACGAGGGGGTTGATTTCTGCCAATGAACAGTCCCATTTCTCAAAGGCTTTCCAGAGCGCCGTGAGACTTCGGATGCCGCTTTTCACCTGCTCTCCCTCCAACTGAAGTGCGTATGCTAGATTTCTTGCCTGATAAGATGTAAGTCCAAGTTCAGGATGGATCCACTCCTTGTGAATTCTTTCCGGCGTTTCAGCGGCTACCTTTTCGATCTCCACGCCTCCTTCTATGGAGACCATGAAAACGTACTTCTCAACGGATCTGTCCAGCACAATGCTGGCGTAGAGTTCTCTTGCAATGGCGATCCCTTCTTCGATTAGAAGACGGTTGACTTCCTTTCCGCCCGGTCCCGTCTGATGAGTGATGAGATTCATGCCCAGGATTTGAGCAGCGACGTCTTTCACTTCTTCAACGGAACGGGCCAGCTTCACACCGCCGCCCTTGCCGCGACCGCCGGCGTGGATCTGAGCCTTCACCACAAAAAGATCTCCCCCCAGTTTCTCCGCCGCCTCCACAGCCTCTTCAACAGTGAAAGCCGGATATGCTTCCGGGACAGGAACGCCTGCTTCCTTGAACAGCGATTTGGCTTGATACTCGTGAATCTTCACGGTTCAGTTTGTAATGACCGTTCCGCTCTTACCGTCCAATGCGTCGGCGATGTTTTCGATGGAGGCGATGAGAACAGTTTCGCCGCCTCTCTCTAGATAATCGATAGCCGTCTCAATCTTCGGACCCATTGAGCCGGGACGGAAGTAACCTTCGTCGAGGAAGTTTCGTGCGCTGCCAACTGTCATTGCAACGAGGGGCTTTTCGTCGGGTTTGCCATAGTTAAGAGCTACTGCGCCAACGTCTGTCAGAACAAAGAAATGAAAGGAACCAATTTCGTGAGCAAGGATGCCAGAAGCAAGATCTTTGTCCACCACTGCGTCGAAGCCTTCAAGGTCGCCGTTCTCCATAATGTAGACAGGAATACCACCACCGCCCGCCGCCACCACAATCTTCCCGCCTCAGATGAGCTCTCGAATAAATTCCGATTCCACGATAGAAATGGGTTTTGGTGAAGGGACTACTTTCCGCCATTTCCCTGATTGTCCACCCGAACCGCTCCGCCAATCGGTGAGCCGTCTCTAAATTATACAGCTGACCGATGAATTTTGAGGGATTAGTGATCTCAGGATCATTCCTGTCCACCACTACCTGAGTGATAAGGGTAACGACATCTTGTTCTATGTCATTTTCTCGCAACAGGTTTTGAATGGACTGCTGTATCATGTAGCCCATGCCGCCTTCTATATCTCCCACGCAAATTTCCAACGGAAGGATGGGCGCCTGATCGACTGACAGTTCCACCCTTAGAAAAGCGTTGCCCACCTGAGGACCGTTACCGTGAGTAATGGTCAGGTTGAATCCTCGATCTATATAGATGATGAACAGCTACCATGCTCTGTCGCGTATGGCGAAACTGGTTGGCGATAGGGTCCTGCTCTCCTCTGGGAGAGATGGCGTTTTCGCCCAGCGCCAAGACGGCAGTTCTGTTCTTGTGCAGTGTCAATTCGTGAAAGGCGTTAATACATCGGCTACAGTGGGCCTGCCCGTTTCTTTCAAGTCGTACATTACACGAACCGAAGGCTTCTCGATATGGAGAACTCTTCGCAGATCTATAGGTGTTCCGATGATCACAGCGTCACAATCGGCGGCATTGATGGTGTTTTCAAGATCTTTAATCTGCTGATTGCCGTAGCCCATGGCCGGCAGAATCTTTCCGATTTCGGGATAGGTTGAGAATGTCTCAGTCAGGGTACCGCTGATCCATGGTCTCGGATCGACGATCTTGCTGGCGCCGAATTTCTCCGCCGC
>DCAL01000081.1:4886-5124 GCA_002311975.1 Fidelibacterota bacterium UBA1134
CACGAGACATCGTTTGCCCTTGATAATCTGGGGCTCTTCCACTGTTACGGGTGAATTTGCTTCAATGACAGCGGCATGGGGATTGAGTCGTGCGATATTGTCTTTCACCGCCAGGATATTCTTCATTTCGGCCGTATCCATTTTGTTAATCACCACCACGTCTGCCATGCGGAGGTTGGATTCGCCGGGATAGAACAACAGTTCGTGTCCGGGCCGATGGGGATCTACGACCACAAGA
>DCAL01000081.1:5243-6520 GCA_002311975.1 Fidelibacterota bacterium UBA1134
GGGATCTACGACCACAAGAAAGAGGTCTGGCTTGTAAAACGGCATATCGTTGTTGCCGCCGTCCCAAACGATAACATCGGCTTCTCTTTCAGCTTCATCAAGAATGGCTTGATAGTCCACGCCGGCGAACACTACCGATCCACGGACGATGTGAGGCTCATATTCCTCCATTTCCTCAATGGTGCAGTCATGCTTCTTCATATCTTCGATGGTGGCAAATCGTTGTACTTTTTGCTTGATCAAGTCGCCATAGGGCATGGGATGACGAATGACGGCGATGCTCTTTCCTGCGTCGGTCAGCACTTCTGCCACCCGCCGTGTGGTCTGACTCTTACCTGCCCCTGTCCTGACGGCGCCGATTGCTACCACCGGCTTATTAGATCTGATCATAGTTTTCTCGCCGCCCAAAAGTTTGAAATTTGCCCCGCACTTCAGCACTTCGGATGCCTTGTGCATCACATATTCATGGGAAACGTCACTGTAGGCGAAGACAACATCGTCGATCTCCATTTCGAGTATCAGCCGCGACAAATCAGCCTCGTCCAGAATGGGAATCCCATGAGGATAAAGTTTACCACTCAGATCGGGTGGATATAGCCGCCCTTCGATGTTGGGGATTTGCGCCGCCGTGAAGGCTACGACCTCACTTTGAGGATCATTACGGTAGATTACATTGAAATCATGAAAGTCACGCCCGGCGGCTCCCATAATGAGGACTCGTGTTCTTCTCATATCTATTCAGGCCCTTCGTAGCTTATGGTTGATTCTATGAAAAACTCTGTGCCGCTGCACTCAGTGTAGGAGTTGCTTGGAAAGGAGAGAAGGTTAACTGAAGCCGAAGAAGCTCTTGAATCCGAGAATCCTCTGGATGAACCTGATCATTCGTCAGCCATGAACGGATAGCGGTAATCCTTGGGTGGATCGAAGTTTTCTTTTATGGTTCTTTGGGAAATCCACCGGGCGAGATTCCACATAGAGCCTGCCTTGTCGTTCGTTCCCGATGCCCTGCCGCCGCCGAACGCCTGCTGACCTACCACGGCCCCTGTCGGTTTATCATTAATATAGAAATTCCCTGCGGCATGCGTGAGCGCTTGCGAGGCATGATCGATAGCTTCTCTGTCCTGAGCCATAATGCATCCTGTCAGGGCATAGATGGATGTCTGATTAACCAGTTTCAGAGTCTGCCGCCATTCATTGGGATCGTAAACGTAAATAGTCAGAACGGGGCCGAATATCTCTTCCTCCATCGTCTTGAAGTGAGGATCGGTAGTAATGAT
>DCAL01000040.1:0-1739 GCA_002311975.1 Fidelibacterota bacterium UBA1134
GATAGGAAGATATCAGGTAAAACCATCCCATTCAGCTTCCCACTGCTGCATGTGACGCTGGAAGCCCAATCAGTGAAGTTGGTCCCGGAGCCGGGTTTCATCCCCTATGCCACGTATTATCTAAGTTCCATCGATATCAAGACAGGCGGCTCGGATGTCATGTTTTTTGGCTATCGGCTGTCGGAGGAAAATGGCGACTATGTTTCGCGTGAAGTGTGGGCGAAAATTGAATTCGAGGTTTCCATGCTCTCGGCCGCGCTGGGTATCACCGAACGAATGACGGTGATTAAGGTGGAAACTGACCCCTTCCGCATGTATGCAGATCTCCGATTGGACAATCGTCAACTCTCCATAGAAACTACTTCTCTTTTTGATCTCGATTCTCCTCCGAATGAGATACCGCTCTCTGTTAGGGTTCTCGATCAGATTGATATAGCAAAATTCGAAAATCTCTTAAGCTCAGTAGTTACCACAGGTAAATTGCCAGACGGACAGTATTCTTTCCACGTGGTGTTGAAGTCGGGTTCATCGGATGATGAAGGCAGTCTGACAATCAGCGACGAAATGAGTGAAACGGTGCTTGTATCTTCGCCAACTTCTCTGAATCTGATAGGCCCCGGCGGCGATCTCGCTGATACCAGCATGAGCATGATCTATTCACTCTATCCCATCTTTCAGTGGGAGACGGAGCCGTGTCCGGGCTGTGAATCACTTATCAGAATCGGACAGTTCAAAGCGGATTCGCACAGTTCAACGGAAGAGGCGATTGAAGACCTGACGGTTCTGCCCATGGATCAGACTCAAGGGTGGGAGTCGACCGGTATTGCCACAAGTTATCAATATCCTTTCTCAGGCGTCATCGATTTGGTGTCCGGCGAAGTTTATGTCTGGCAGGTGCAGAAACGTTTGCCGACAACTGCCGGAAGTGAATCATTTACCAGCCCCATTTTTGCCTTTAAGATGGCGGATCTATCAGAGCCGCCATCTGCCGGCGCCGAAGCCCTTCATCCAATCGTTCAGCAATTGATGGAAATCATGGGCGAGCAGCAGTTCAACGCTTACTTTGGTCCTGACGCAGACCTGGCAGGATTCTCTCCGTCAGGCACCTACGAGATAAACGGCATGGAAGTATCTGTTGACGCCGTCTTCTCGCTCCTCAACGAGATCAGAAATCAGTCCATGTCCATTATTAGTATCTCGGTGGAGTAAACCGATGTCGGTCCTCTATAAATCCAGAACGATTGTCTCCTATCTTTTAGTGGCTGTTCTTGGCACATCAACCCTGACATCGGCGGCTGGCAGAGTGGCTGTGATTACCAAGGTAAAGGGCGCCGTAGAGATCAGATCTACAGGGAAGGATGACTACGGAGCCGTCAACCCCGGCACCGTTCTCTTCGATGGGGATTTCATTCGTACTGGCGCCAACGGCTTTCTTGTTCTGGTCTACCTCGATGACAAAAGTATGCTGAAAGTTAAAGGCAATACAGGCGTCGAGATCAAGGGTAAACGGACGGGCGGTGATATTTCTAAGAAAGTGAACATGACCGGCGGCACTCTGAAAGCAGATGTGTCAAAGCAGCGCAGGGGTGATTTTGTAGTGACGACGCCAACCTCCGTGGCATCCGTTAAGGGGACGTCATTCTGGATGGTGTCAACTCCCGGGTCTGATGATCAAGTTTACGGTCTTGAAGGGTTGGTGGAATTACTCAATCAGGTTTCCGGAACTGTAGTTACGGTGG
>DCAL01000040.1:1765-5475 GCA_002311975.1 Fidelibacterota bacterium UBA1134
AGCCACATCATCTACCGATGGTACTATCGGCGTGGAACCGACAGTTGCCGGCGCTGTCCCAGAGGATGAAGATGAAGCCGCCGCGGAGATGAAGGAACTCAGGATTCGCTTTCAGGATGCTGATGGAACAGAGCGAATTCTGATCATCAAGTATAACTGATCAGTTCGGTTTTCCTCAGAATCAGCCGTCATTATTCAGAATTTCCGGTCTCAATCAAAACTATTCCTGGATCTGCAGTTGTACCCCGGGCCACCGATCAGACCGCCTTCCACAGGGGACAGGAAAGCGAATGGTTGCGATGAATGGCTCTCTTGCTAAGTTTGGCCGGTTGATAGTTTTAATTCCATGTTGAATCCTAGAATAGGTAGTATCTGGCGAATCGCCTTCCTTATCTTAATCGTCTTGCCATGCGTGGTGTGGGCACAGATGCTGTACCACGTCCCTCCCATGGGCGCGGTCGCGGGTCAGACTGTCGAACTTGAAGCTATTCTTGAAGGTCAGAGAATAATAGTGGAAGCAAAAGTTTTTCATCGCATTGCAGGAAAGAGTGGTTTCCACGAAACTCGCATGGCACTCTCGGCTGGTGTCTGGAGAGCGGGGATTTCCCGCGAGTTCGTCACTGAACAGGGACTGGAGTATGCCATCATTTTCAATCTTGACAATGGATCATCAGTGGCTTTTCCTGCGAATGACCCGTTAGATTTACCCCATTTCTTGAACGTTACTCCGGCGCCCGAGAGAAGAACGGCCTCGGCACAACGCAGAAAGAAAACCAGCCCGAAGCTCAAGGCCGATGTTCTAATCATCAGCCCGGAGGAGGGGCAACTTGTTATCTCCAAGGAGGCACTGATAGTGGCATCCCTGTTCAATGTGGGCGGGGTAGATAGCTCCGCGGTGAGACTTTCAATTGACAATCGCGATATCACTGCACAGGCGGCCATCAGCTCAGAAACAGTCACCGCCACAGTGCACGATCTGAAAAACGGTCTCCATACGGTGAGAATCGAAATGACTAATATCTACGGTTACGTTCTCCAGCCTGTAACGTGGTCGTTCAACGTAGGAACGGGGGGGCAGGCGTTGTTAGCCGCGGTTGAAGAATTCAAGTACAGTGGGAAGATCCGCTCAGACGCCTCCCTCGATCGCGTTGGTGATCAAGTTCTCTCTATCGGCCAGACGGCGACGAATTTTGAAGCGGGATGGGAGTGGTTTAAAATCAAAGCAAATATACGGTTGGCGACAGATGAAAGCGAATTCCGCCAAGCGCGAAACCGATATTCGCTCACAGTCAAGTCCGGCAGCAATGTTTCCATCATGATGGGCGATTTTACGCCTGTTCTCTCTCCATATACGATCGATGGCAAGCGTGTGAGAGGATTGGGGATCGATATTGATCTCAACTGGCTCAGGTTCCAGATGGTTAAGGGAGAACTGGAGAGAGCGGTACAGGGTTTTCCCACGCTGGACAGATCGCACAAGATCCTTGAAGTGAAGAGTGACGGCAGTGGCCGGCCACTCTACGTGCTGGACCGACTGGGTTACACTTTCACGCGCTACTACACGGCTTATCGGCTCAGTACCAACCTGTTCAATAAGTTTCGATTCGGTGTAAATGTTCAAAAAGCAAAGGATTTGAAGGATTCGGTTCAGCCGCTGGTTTCTGATGGGGAGTTTACGGTTCCCGATTGGGCGGATTTCGTCACAGAAACGGGAATAGATTCAGGCGTCTATACCTTCGAGGAGTTCGAGAATGCGATTGATGGGGTAGCTTCGTATAAGCTGGCTGACGGGAATTGGGGCGGTGCAAGTCCACAGGACAATATTGTGGCCGGTTTTGAGTCTGGTCTCAATCTGGATGACGGTCGACTTACACTTGAGTCGGGCTGGGCCATCAGCTTATTGAACAGGAATATCTGGGACGGCCCCATGACCAAAGCCAAGATGGATACGGTGCTGGACGATACTCTTGACGGCTACGTCGGCAGGCAGTATGATGAGGACGGTAATGTCTCCGACGACGGCCTCGTTGCGCTGGATGACATTCCGTTTGACCCCGAGAAATTAAAGGATTGGTTCATCGTGAATATCAACATGGTGCCGTTAATTCCCATCGATCCTCAGGCCGTAAAGGAAACTCCCGTGGCGGCATTCATGAACATGCCTTCCACCGCTTACAATTTCAAGATGAAGGCCTATTACTACGGCAATACAATTCAAGTCAGATATTCTCAAGTGGGACCCGAGTTTACCTCCTTGGGAAATCCCTATCTAACATCTAATCTGAGGGAATTCGTTTTCAGTGATAGAGTTAGATTGTTTGATAATAAACTGTCGCTCAGTTACGATTACAAGAGTCGCAATAACGAGATTCTTAATACCGTGGTAGATCCATATTCACAAAAAACTTCTTCCACCAACATATCATTTGCTCCCGGAGCGGGCATGCCGTCATTCACGGGGAGTTTTCAGACGGTGAACAGGACTAATTCGAAGACAGACCTCGACACACTGTTCTATGCCACAGCCGTGGGCGAGGATTCTATAGCTTTTAAGGACAAACGCGAAGATACCAGAACGAGCAATAAATTCTTCTCAGTGAACGTGCCATTTAGCAGCGAAAGCAGAACCTACAATTTCCTGTTTACTTATACTTCCGTTGAGGCTGAAGATCTGCTTGGGGCGGAAAGAGCCTCTGACTATCGAGCCACATTCACAAATTCGCAATCTCTATCTATAGTGGGATCTATCAAATTCTCCAGACCGTTGAAAACATCTTTCACCTTTTCGCGCTACGCGGTCCAGATTCCATTGTCGGCTGAACTGACGTCTCAGGACAACGAGTCGCGCTTGACGACGATGGGAATCAACGCTTCCTACGGATTCTGGCAACAGAGAGCAAGATTGCAGGGAGGATCTTCACTGCTGAATGCTACTGGTATCTCAGAGTTCACTTTCCTCGGTATAAACGCCGGATTTGAGTTCAAACCTCTGAAACCTCTATCCACACGCCTGACTCTTTCCACGAAGATAAAAAAAGTTGCAGGCGAAGTGGAGTTGGGAACATTGGCTGTGAAATTCTCGCTGAATTATGTATTTTAGGCAGTTAGTGTTTCATCCTTTTTCTTATGACGAAGATTATCGATCTTTTACGCAAGCAGGCCGTCGGAATCGGAATTACTTTTGGCGTGCTCGCGCTGGTCTTTTTTCTGCACCGGATTGGTGCATTTGATACTCTTGAACTAAAGACAATCGACCTAGCCTTCCGGATGCGCGGTCCCCTCTCCGGCTGGGCTGCGCGAAGTGAAATCCCCAAGGACAGTCTCTCAGTTGTTATCATAGATATTGATGATGAGAGTTACCGCCTCGTCCCGTGGACCTGGCCATATCCGCGCGAAGTGTGGGCGCTGGTGGTACAGAACCTCTCCAGAGCGGGAGCCAAGGTTATCGTCTTCGATATTCAATTTGATTCGCCGGACAGACAGTCGGACTATCTGAAAGGAATCCGTTCTGGTTTACTGGCGAGAGGCCTTGGCGAGTTGGTTCCGGCTCATGGCGATAGTGTCTTCGCAGAAGCGATCAAAGAAGTGGAAGCCAGTGGCACGTCGGTCATCCTCGCCTCCAAACTTGTGCAGGAGCCGACTCGAATCCCTCCTCAGTATATCCAGTACCCCAACGATATTCTGACATCAGCGGCCACGAGTTACGGTCT
>DCAL01000040.1:5560-5788 GCA_002311975.1 Fidelibacterota bacterium UBA1134
GTCAACGAAGCTCCCGATAAGGACGGTTTTTCACGGCAGTATTACACATTTCTACAGCTGGCGCAGGAACCGGGAACGTGGTATTCTACCTTGGGGATCAGAGCCATTCACGAGTACTGGGATCTGCCTGATACGACACTGCCGTCACTGAATGATGATGCTACCGTCTTGACCTACGGTCCGCTTGAAATACCGCTGTTCAGCGGTGATGGCCGGTTCCTGGTCAAT
>DCAL01000095.1 GCA_002311975.1 Fidelibacterota bacterium UBA1134
ATCTCATATTTCAACTAAAATTAGAACATCACCCTACAAGGGAAAAGAACAAGCCGCAAGTTCGTTTCTTGGGAAATCCTCCCCCTTGGTGGGAGAGTGTACAGACTGGGAACATAGGTTACACAAGTTCGGGGAAATGGGTAACAGTGTCCTATAGATGCTCAACAACCACATCTGTCCATAAGAAATATCTTGAGGAGATATTTGGACAGCTCCGCCTTTGATTCCTCTTCCCCGCCTGATTGATGGCGGGCAGGCATCAATAAAGAGAAGGCTACCCTTTCACAGACTTCTGTTTTATTTAACTTTCAAATTCTCTACCCGCACAAATGTGTGATGAACCAATAAAGTTTATCTAAACGCATCAAATCCCGTCACATCAGATCCGATTGCGAGAGTATGAATCTCGTGCGTCCCTTCGTAGGTGGAAACTGTTTCCATATTCATGAGGTGGCGCATCACATCGTATTCTTCCATGATGCCGTTGGCGCCCAGAATTTCCCGTGCGCTGCGAGCCACATCCCTCGCCATAGCAACATTGTTCATCTTTGCCATGGAAACTTGTTGCGGTCTCAGCTTCCCCTTATCCTTTATCCGCCCGAGCTGATAGACCAACAGCTGTCCCTTTGTGATTTCCGTTAACATGTCAACCAGTTTCTTCTGTGTCAGTTGGAACGCACCGATAGGTTTGTCAAACTGAACCCTCTCCTTGGCATATTCCAAGGCGGTCTCATAGCACGCCATAGCCGAGCCGATGGCGCCCCAGGCGAGTCCATAGCGCGCCTGCGTCAGGCACGAAAGTGGGCTCTTCAGCCCCTCCACTTCCGGCAAGACGTCATTTTCCCGAACTCTGCAGTCATCAAATAGAAGCTCCCCCGTATCTGACGCCCTGAGAGAAAGTTTACCGGTCATCTTTCGACTGGTGAAGCCCGGCGTTTTCTTCTCGATCAGAAAACCCTTTATGATATCGTTCTCACCCCTAGCCCAGACAAGAGCCACATCAGCCAGTGTGCCGTTGGTGATCCACATCTTTGTACCGTTAAGGATATAGTGGTCACCCTCCCGCCGGAACTTCGTAATCATGCCTGCCGGATTTGAGCCATAGTCCGGTTCTGTGAGACCAAAGCAGCCTACCGCTTCCCCGGAAGCGAGACGCGGGAGCCACTTCTTCTTCTGATCTTCACTGCCAAAACGCCAGATGGGGTACATCACCAGCGCCCCTTGAACTGAGACAAAACTCCTCAACCCGGAATCACCTCTCTCCAGTTCCTGCATGACCAGTCCGTAAGCCACACTGTTAATACCGGCACAGCCATACTCCTCAGAAAGGTTCGCTCCCAGAAGGCCGAGCTTGGCCAGCTTCGGAATCACGTCTGCGGGGAACGTCTCATTCTGATGGTGCTCATGGATAATAGGCATGAACTCCCTTTGAACAAAGTTGTGGGTCATTTTTTGAATGCCGAGCTCTTCCTCGGAAAAAAGATCACCGATCGCGAAATAATCCGTTCCCATGTAATCACTCATCATACTCACCTGTCATCTGTTAAGGATAATCGTACTCTTACTCGCGGAGCCGAAACATCCGTAGCCACCTTCTACGGTGGTGACCATTTTCTGATAAGAGTTCCACCGGATCGTCACAGCAGCGGCGTAAAGAAAACGGTCGTTTACTTCTTCGTCAGGGCCCAGCTGCCGTCCCAGTCGTCGCCGGGGGGATTCTCTTGGTAGTGCTCGCAGCGGGGAATGTAGATTTGGCTCGGGTTGGTTTTCCTGCCGGGGAACATGTCCTCAAGTTCATCTGAGGTTTTAAAGGCATCGATGGCTTTTTTCCACTCCTGATTGCGGTAGAGATCCAGCGCTTCGTTATAGGCCGGGAGGAGTTTATCATACCCGTCGGGCATTTCGCCATCAACAGCAATAAGCTCAAAGACTTGCGCAGGTTCAGTCTTTCCCATGACGATGACGTAGTCCAAGTCACGCCAGATGAAGCGATCTTTACACACCTTATAAGTCTCATCTGCCACTTGGATATAGATGCCGTACTGCTTCGCCGACGCCTCCAGCCGCGCCGCCAAGTTCACCGTGTCTCCCATCATGGTGTAGTTCATCCGCATTGCGGAACCCATGTTGCCCGTCACCATGGGACCGGTATTGACGCCGATCCTGTTCTGCATATGGTGGACAATCTCCGGCCAGCGGTCTCCTTCACCCTGCCATTTTTCTCTCATTTCATCAAGACGCTCCTGCATCAGTACCGCTGTGAGACAGGCATGATACTCGTGGTCATCAACGGGCGCCGGCGCCCCATAGAACGCCACTATGGCATCGCCGATATACTTGTCCAGCGTCCCTTTATTCTCCAGCAGGATGTCAGTCATTTCAGTGAGATAATCATTGAGCAGTTCCACCAGATCGCTGGCGGAAAGTATCTCCGAGAAGGCAGAGAAACTCTGAATATCGGTAAAGAAAGCGGTGTGATATCCTTCGTTTCCACCGAGCTGCGGCTCCTCTTTATCCTTATACATCTGATCGATGAGCTCGGGCGAGATGTATGTTCCGAAGGTATTCTTGAGAAAGCGCTTATCTTTCTCAGCCACGAGAAAATTGTACAGGAAAAAGCCGAGATAGCTGCCACCGATGGCGATTGCCGGCCGGACAGCCTGCCACATGACAAGGTGCATCTGAAACTGAACATAAGTGAAAAGAATCCAGCCGAATATCCCGAGGATCGGTACAGGCAGTGACCAGAGCGGTTTCGGGGGGATGCTCACCACAGCGCCGAGTACTACGCTCAAGAGGAGGATCATTATGAGATTCGTGTGGCTGTCGGTTATACTGACAAACTCATTCTGAAGAATGCTGTGCATCACGTTGGCGTGTATTTCCACTCCGGCAAAGGTCTCCTGCACGGGCGTGTTACGTAAATCCATCAATCCCGGAAGAGATGCTCCCACGATGGCGACTTTGTCCTCCCAGTAGTCCGGCGGAAGCATCTCCGGATTCATACAGTAGAGGTACGGCAGATAATAGAACGTTTTGAACGGGCCGTAATAGTTAACATACATGCGACCTTGCTCATCAATGGGGATTTCTCTCACCACTGTACCGGTGGTATCTGAGAGCCGCAGAACAAGATCATCAAAGTCGTAATCGAAACCGTCTGTGGGAATGCCGAGGAAATCCATGACGCCCGCCATGACGAGAGAGGGATAGACGTGCTTGGGCCCCTCGAAGAATATAGCCGTGGGCGAGCGGCGGATGACGCCATCGTCATCCTGAGGAAAGTTAGCACTGCCGTTCTTCTTTGCCGCAGCGATTAGCTGCACATGGGTGTTTCCTAAACGGGCCGCTGAAGGGAGTCTGGCGGCATCATCAAGAGGGATCTGGATCAGATGGTCAGGACGGTCATATCCTTCGGGCTCGGAGTCCATTCTGTAGAGAAAGCTCAAAGAATCTTCCTGCTCGAAGACGAGGGCGTGGTAAGCCTTACCGCTGTAGAGAGTTGAGGTGACAAAGCGGGCCGGATCACTGGACGCCAGATAATGCTGTGCTTCAGCCGCAACATTTTCGTCAGCCAAGGTACTCGTTGATGTTACCGCGTTGACCAAGTCGTAGTTGTATGTGTTCTCAGGGTCGAAAATGATATCAAAGAGTATCCCTTTTGGCTCAATAAGATTCGCCGAATCTATGAAGTATTGCTCGCCGGAAGAGCCGTCTGGATAGATGGGCACTACGGCGAAGTTGTACCCTTCCCACTCCGTCCGGCCCGAGATTGTATGGACAACATCGTAGGCCTCACCCATGTATTCATACTCCGCATCGGGATCGGCTTGAACCTGTCTGAAGACCTGATAATAGTCCGGCGCCTCCTCCGGTTGAGACCAGTGCAGCTGAAGTGAGTTCGTTATCACATCGATGAGTTTGCCGTGGTAAGCGTAGGGCCAGTTGTAGTAGCGGCCGAGCCCGCCTTCCTCCACGGGCCTGACGGACTCCTGTTCGATATCAACGATGACAACAGCATCAATGGATTGTTCCTCAGCACCCACCACCTTCGCCCGCATACGAGCGTCGTAGGACTGGAACTCGTACCCGTCTAGAAGCTCATCAATGAAGCCGATCTGTTCGGTGCCCCAACCGACGATGAGCCCCACCACCAGACCAAGTCCGGCGCCGATGGCAACTCTTTTCAGAAGATCAGGCATGGCGCTTGATGGAGGGATGGAGTTCTGGAGAAATGGAGTATTGAGACGCCAAGCCAAGGCCGAAAGGTCGCCTTTCTCCATCCCTCCTCGAAGAGTCCTTTGGACAATTCTCCAAGTGTCTCATTATTTAACATCCTGCTCATTATTCCACTTTACCCATTCATCCTGAGCATCTGCTTCTTTGTCGAACTCGAACATGTGGAACTTACCGTCCTTGCGCAAATTGATCTGCATCCCTTCAACAAGGGTAATCCACTCCTCCAGCGTCACCTCGTAAGGACCCGCCACCTGTGTAGGCGCTTCTATTTTCTGAACGGGACCGAGTTTGAACTTGGGCGCACCAAATCCTTTCTGTTTCTCTTCCATGCTCTTCTTTCGCATCTCCTGCAGATTCTTAGGCGTATTGATGTCCACCTTTCCCTCATAGACCAGGATTTCACTTTCCTCCTCGCCGGCGTTGGCGCGATACTTGGTTCCACGGATGGCTGCCACAGCGGTTGGCGTCCGGATAGCCACATTCTTCTTCTCACCGAAAGCAGCCTTGGCCGCCACCCACACCTTTCCTTTGTTAAGATTGGCGTTGAAGTCCTTCTGCATCGGCTTGATGCTCGCCTCTGTCAACTCAAGTTCGGAATTCGCCGCGATCCGAATCTTGCCGCCGCCGTTGAGGGTAATCTCAGCCCGCGACTTGGCTTTGGTGCGAATTTTGTCATTGGCAAAAACGGCCTGCCTCATTTTTGCCCGTGCCCAATCAGACGAGCCTGCCAACTGAACCTCCACCATTCCGAGGGGCAGCGTAATCTTACCAAACTCCTTTGCGGCGGGACGGAAAGCCCACATGGCAACAACAGTCAGAACAATGAGTGGCAACAGCGCGTACTTGGTTCGCATAGTTAAAATCCTCCTTGAAATCTAAGTTATGAAAATTAACATCTTAATGCACCAACTAATCTAGCACAGGCATATCTTCTTCATGGCGTGATCGTGGAGGAATTGCTGATTTGCTCGCAGCATTTCCAACAATCTTTAGAATGCCTGTGATCCTATGTCATATCTGATTAATACGGCCACAATCTTCATCTGTTGCACACTTCTCATTTGCGCTCGCGGTATGGCACAAGAGGGAGACTTCCTCACTCCTGACCAGATAGACTACAGCGGCGCACCGGGCTATCAGAGAGAAGACGGTCGGTCGCTGGAGTGGAGTGAAACAAGTCTGCGTGAGGATGGCGTCAGGATTACAGCTTCCCTTAAACCGGCAGCGGGATTGAGATTGCGCTGGCTGGGCACCGCCGGCTATGAGATCAGCGATGACACCATCGCCAGAACAGTGGCCCACTTGCTACCGATATTTGTCATTCCCACCCATTACGACAATTTTTTCAGACCCGTCAGTAGTCTCAGATCTTTCGACTACGATCTGGGAGTGAGGTTGAGAATTACTCTCTCAAGAATCTAATACTGAAAGAATAAGAAAGACCTGACAGGTCTTCCTAGCGAGCCTTACTTCAGTAGGACCAGCTTGCGCGCGTCCTGGAATGTTACGCGGCCGTTCTTCATGGCCGAGAGATGATAGAGATAGATGCCGGTGCTCACTTCACGACCGAAACTGTCACGTCCATCCCAGATCAAAGCGTGATGACCGGAACGGTACGCCTCTTCTGAGATGAGCGTCGTCACTTCATGACCTAAAACATCATACACCGTCAAAGACACCTGACTCTCCTCGGGAAGAGAGAATTTCAAGGTAGTGACCGCATTGAACGGATTGGGCATATTCTGCGACAGCGTATAAGCTTCCGGTACAACAGCATAATCATCCAGCGTACTTCTGGCGTAAGCGGGCGGGCCGGAGACAAGCACAAACGGACGAGATTCATCGATACAGTTACAGGCGACGCTGTAATAAGGATCTTCTCTCAAATCGTGGACGATCCCCAACGCCTTATCTACCAGATAGACTCCCCAGTCAGCCGGCAGCTCCTGCGACCAGTCAAAATCGAGATGGACGATTCCATCCTGATTGGTCTTCACCACAAATGGCCACTGCTGACCTTCACTGTCCACATTGCGCATATCCTTGCCGTAGAGCCCGCCGCGGTAGTCCCAGTGACGATTATCGAAAGAGAGCGAAATGTAATCACCAATGACCGGCGGCTCGTGGCGGTCGGCTTCGTCCCAACCGTCTGAGGCCTCTTGTGAGACGCCGAATACGTTAGACGCATCAGAGAGATGACCAACCGAAGCGGTGATCTTGCCGCTCCAGTCCACACTGGAAGCGATATCAGGCGACCGCCGTGCAAGCGTCCCGGCTCCGGGGCCTACCTTGATGGAACCGCTCTGATAGGCGTAGAGCCAGTACCCTTCACCCGGCTGCATGTTATTCATTTCAGAATAGCTGCTACCGTTCCACTTGTAGAGGGTCGGCTCGATACTGCCGGGGTCGTACTTTACATCCTGGCCCAGATCGATGCTGAAATTGTAGGGCGAGCCGATCTGGTTCCAGCCGGAACTGAAACTCACACTGGAATGGGGCATCAGCCTGGTGGAGCTGCCGGAACCAACTTCCAAACCTTCAGCTTCCGCCGTGATGATCCAGTACGCGGTGCCGGGGCTCAGGTTTGCGTTGCCGGCGTACTCGGTATAATCGCTGCCGTTCCAGCGGAACATGCGCCAGACGGATTTATCGTAAACCTGATCATTCAAGGTATCAAACACTTTTGCATCGAGATCGCCAGGGGCCGACACCATCTGATACACTTCGGCACTGGTCGAATTTGGGAGGAAGAGTTCAGCGAATTCGACAGTGATCTCCGTTGTGTCAGAAGTGACTATCTGACCCGGATTGTCTTCTACTCTGATAAATCCTACCAGACCTCTGTTCGTTACGTCGCTCCCCGGGATTATGCCGTCCCAGTCGCCGCCTTCCGGCGGACCAGAAAGAGAAACATTTCTGGGCGATGTACTACCGCCGAGCAGATAGATCAGTTCAGCTTGATTGATACCGGCCTCAGAAGCAATTCCCACAGAAATGTCTATGTCCTCGCCTTCAATGGCGTCGCCAACTGATACGTTGTTGATTTCAAGAAGTGCCACCGGACCGGGACCCCCTCCACCTACACTCATATGCAAGTCAACCTGAGCCCAGCTTTGATTATCGGTGTTGAAATTTCCTACTTCACCAATCGGTTCCGCCGCATCGGGCTCTCCATTGTTATTTTCATCAAACCACGCGCGAACACGATAGGGACCCGTGTTCGGACCGATGCTGGGGTCACGAAATTCAAAATACCACCCTTGCGCTGGTGACGGCGACTGCTCGCCACGGTCACTAAAGAGTTGAGACTGGTTTTGCCCGGGAAAGTAAAGATCCATGCGCACTGTTGCCCAGCCGAAATCTTCATTAAGGTGTACATTGACGCCTATTCCACCCTCACCGCCGGGGCCGGGTCCGCCGCCTTCAAACGCATCGGCCTCTTCCCAGACGCCCTGACCATCAATGAATCCATCGTTGTGGTATTCAGATGCATCAAGCACCGTGTTTCCGCCCATCTCATCAAAATGCCACAGGAGTACCGCACCTGCAGTTGGGCCATGTGGCTGCGGAGGTGGACGCTGCTCAATGGGCGGAAACTCTGTGGTAAAATACACTTCATCAAGGGTATAGGACGATTCCGACCCCCCACTGCCAAAGACGAATGGCTGCGGAGACGAATGGAAGGTGCCAACGGCTGCTTTTTCTACAACTAGCACCGTCCCCATATTTGACCACTCCAAGATGAAATTTTGCCCATCGAAGCCGACGAACAGCCAGTTAAACCCAGTCTCAGCGATATCTGCAGATCCAAGAAACAGTTCCAGCGGCTGATCCAGAGTGGTGAAAGGTTCCACATGGGCCGACAGAAGGAGTCCACCAGGCTCTACCTCAGCTTCTATGAGAACGTCAGACCCTTCACCGCCACTAGACCTGTCGATAAACACCTGCCCCACAGTGGGCTGACCATGAAACATTACAAAAAACTCCATGCCAAAGCGATCGGCCCCATTTATCTGGTCCACCACTACCTCGATGGGATCTCCCTGTTCGGCATCGTAAGAACCGCCAAAGACAGTTAGCGGCGCCAGCAAAATGGACAGTGCTGCTTTCAGAAAAATTCTCTTAGCTTTGCATATCATTATTCATCATCTCCTAATTTGATCCCGGTGCGGTTGGAGGATCGGGGGGAAGACCGAGTTCATCGCTGCCTATACCGAGCAGATCGTCCAGCATCCCTTCCGTATAAGCGTAGTATCCGCCGCCGCCGGCCGCCGCTAACAGAAGAAGCCAGAACAAACCTTTACCGCCCTTCTTCTTAGATGCGGCGGTTTCTTCCGCCACCACATCTGCCGGCACTGCTTCTTCCTCATCCGGCAGTCCCGCAAGATCACGGGTAACTTGCTTCAGTGTGCCTAACAGTTCTTCAACTTCCCCTCTGACATCACGCTTCGAAATTCTGCCGATCTGGCCGGTGGAAACGTCAAACATTCGTACATCCACCGTGTACATGGCACCCAGCTTTCCGATACTGCCGGTCACCATGGCTTGCACGCCCAGCATTTTACCCACTTCAACGGCGCACTCGGCGGATGTACATCCCGTCTGCTGAAACCCCTGCTCCGACAGGATCATTTCCATCTGTCCCCGCTCCACTACCGTGAAGGCTCCGAGAGCCACCATTTCGGAACGCAACCTGTCTGTGAGCGTCGCCGCTTCCAGTGCCGATATACCGCGCCCCTCAAGATCGAGAACAGCCACGGCCACTTTATCCTGCGCCTGCACTGTTACAGGAAATGAGAGCACGAACACGCTCCAAGCTAATAGTGTGCAGAGTGATTTTTTCAACAGTTTCATACAGATATCCCTCAGGTTTGCGTATTGAGCGCTATTTGGTGTATTCCAACCCAAAATACTGTAACGCAACTAACACTAATCATAAGAAAGTTCTTTTCCAAGAGGTTAATCACGCACAGACAGTCGGAAATTTCCCGCTTCATGTCAACATTTCAAAATGATTCCTCACACTCATCCGCACAGACCAGCAGACTCGGTTCGGAATAACAGGACTGTTAGTTGTGCGAAGGGTGGGCGACCGCTGGCCGGCGAATATGATTTTCGGAGTAAAATGATGGCTACGCTGCCAGCGACGGCTTAAGAGGTAAGTTACTTTACAAGAACAGCTTTTCTCGTCTGAACCTTCAGTGCCTTGCCTGAGTCGGTTGCGATGCGGCTGTGGACGAGATAGATACCGCTGGAGACCCGATTGCCCTGTCCGTCCTTACCGTTCCAGATGAAGCTGTAGTAGCCGGCGGGACGAAAGTCCTTCCTTGCCAGGGTGGCTACCTCTTCGCCCAACAGATTATAGATAACAAGGTCAATGGTGGCGTCGTCCTTCAGGGAGATGATCATGGAAGTCTGGGCGTTGAACGGATTGGGG
>DCAL01000087.1 GCA_002311975.1 Fidelibacterota bacterium UBA1134
AGGTGCACTCAAAAATTGAATCCAGGATATATGGATGTGAACGGACACGCAAAGATCGGGACAAACGGATTAATAGTCATCAGTGATCAGAATGCTGTAATCATTGATTTGCCTTGGACCGATAAACAGACTGGGATTCTTTTTGATTGGATTAAAGAACAACACAACGTTACAATTGATACAGTCGTCTCTACACACTCACATACTGATTGTGCTGGTGGCCTGAAGGAGGCCCATCGATGAGGGATTCTATTGCACTGAATAAGACTATTGAGCTTATGGCTCAGGCAAATGCACCTCTTGCTAAGAAAAGTTTTGTCGACAAATTGAATTTAACGGTTCGTGAAATTAACGTTGAGTTGTCATACATCAGCGGCGGACATACTAGAGATAATATCGTTGCCTGGATATCGGAGTACAGGGTATTGTTTGCGGGCTGCATGCTAAAAGGTCCGAATGTTAAATCAATTGGAAACACCTCTGATGCAGAGTTGACCAAATATCCAAAAACCTTAGACACAATGAGGCAAAGATATGGGGAGGCTGTAATTGTGGTACCTGGCCATGGTGAGCCCGGTGGCCTTGAACTTACATAGATCATATAGAGAATTTGCTTGAAAGGTACATTGAACATCGTTATCCAGTCGACTTGCTAAGCGCTCGCAACTGACCACTTGCGTTAGAATTAAAAATTGCCATTAACTACTAACATGACACTTGAAGAATTCCGTAAGGCCGGGAAAGAGGTCATCGATTGGATCGCCGACTATTATGAAAAGATCGGCGAATTTCCTGTCATGTCTCAAGATGCCCCTGGCGAAGTTCGAAGCAAACTTCCTCCTCACCCTCCCGTTGAGGGAGAACCCTTCGCAGATGTAATGAAGGATGTTGAGGATATCATCATCCCCGGCATCACCCACTGGCAGTCGCCCAACTTCTTCGGCTTCTTCCCTGCCAACGCCTCCGGCCCCGCCATTTTGGGCGATCTTCTCTCCTCAGGCCTCGGCGTCAACGGAATGCTTTGGGCAACATCTCCTGCCTGCACCGAGGTGGAGACACACATGATGGACTGGCTGGTGGAAATGCTCGATTTACCAGAGAAGTTCCTCTCCACTTCCGATGGCGGCGGAGTTATTTGTGATACTGCCTCAAGTGCCACTCTTTGCGCCCTGCTGGCGGGTCGGGAGCGGGCAACAAATTATGAGAGCAATAAGTCCGGTGTAAGAAATGAACTGACAGTTTACACCTCCAATCAGGCTCATTCATCCGTAGAGAAAGCTGTTAAGATTGCAGGCTTGGGAAAAGATAACCTGAGACTTATTGAAGTAGATGAAACTTTCGCTATGAAGAGTGACGCCTTGTCCGCGGCGATAGAGGAGGATCTGGAGAACGGGAAAAAACCGGCCTTTGTTTGTGCTACTTCCGGAACCACCTCATCCACCGCCTTCGATCCGCTGACTCAGATAGGGAAAATCTGTAAAGAAAACAATATCTGGCTCCATGTGGACGCAGCTATGACAGGGACTGCGGCACTGTGCCCGGAGTTTCGCTGGGTTCATGAGGGATCGGAACTGGCGGACAGTTACTGCTTCAATCCCCACAAATGGATGCTGACAAATTTTGATTGTGACGCTTTCTTCGTAGCCGACAGAAAAGCACTATTGAGCACTCTTTCCATCCTGCCCGAATATTTGAAAAACATAGCGAGCAAGTCCGATGCTGTCATCGATTATCGCGACTGGCAGATACCGCTGGGACGGCGCTTTCGGGCGCTGAAGCTCTGGTTCGTCATCCGTCACTACGGAGTTCAGGGGCTCCAGGCACACGTGCGGAAAGGTGTAGAACTGGCGCAGCTGTTCAAATCATTTGTCAAGAAGGATGATCGATTTGAAATTGCGGCACCGGCACCCCTGAATCTGGTCTGTTTCCGAGCAATAGCCGACGATGAAATCAATGAAGCGCTCCTCACACGGCTGAACAGCAGCGGTGAAATGTATCTGACACACACCAAACTGAATGACCGATACACACTAAGGCTCTGTGTCGGTTCTGCCCTTACGGAGCAGAGTCATGTGGAGACTGCCTGGGAGCAGATTGCTGAAACATTGGAAAAGGTAAAATAGGAGCAAAAGATGACTATCGATTTTTCAGGGAAGACGATTCTGGTCACGGGCGCCTCAGGCGGAATCGGCCGCGCCATCGCAAAGGAATTCGCTGAGGCCGGTGGAACGGTGGCTGTCCACTACAATACCAACTCAGAGGGAGCCGTCGAGACTCATAAGAACCTTCCGGCGGGCGGAAATTTCACTGTCCAAGCCGATGTCTCGGATGCCGCGGCTGTAAAGAACATGGTGGAAGACGTGGCAGAAAAGACGGGGCGCCTCGATATTCTTGTCAACAACGCCGCACTCATCGAACAGTTCGATTTTGATGATCTCGCCTACGACGAATGGCAGGCCGTCTGGCGCCGGACAACAGACGCTAACCTCATAGGTCCCGCTCTGGTGAGCTACTGTGCCATCAGGGAAATGAAGAAGGTCGGCGGCGGCAAGATTGTAAACATCTCTTCCCGGGGTGCGTTCCGCGGCGAACCCAAAGCTCCCGCCTACGGCGCCAGCAAGGCAGGTCTCAACGCCTTTGGTCAGTCCATGGCGCTGGCGGTGGCGAAGGACAACATCTTTATCTATACGCTGGCGCCCGGCTACGTGGAGACAGACAGAGTGGCGCCGCTTCTTGAGGGAGCGGCGGGCGAAAAGATCCGCAAACAAAGTCCCTTTGGAAGAGTGGCCAAACCTGAGGAGGTGGCACGGGCAGCGCTGCTGCTGGCGTCAGAGGGGACCGACTTCATGACGGGGTGTATTGTCGATATCAACGGCGCTTCTTATCTTAGAAGTTAGAGAAGTTGTACTTCGCGCTTTGCCGATTCAGACGAAAGCGCCACATTAAGAGAGACAAGTTCATTTCCATGCACAAGTAATACATAACCAATCAATCCAGAAGACAGCAAAGCTTCTGCTGATTTTCACGTTAGTCCGCCCCGCGTGAGCTTCGCTCGCCATCGTGCTGCCCCCACCCCATCTTTGTTCGCAGCGTCTGAAAATAGTCGCGGTCTTCAAACGTAACCATCTGCACTTCATAGTCCGCTTTGGTGATCACCACTTTCCCGCCCTGTGAGACGGGATGCTCCACCTGTCCGTCTGCCGTAAGGCGGGCTCCCGGTTCACCAGAGGGGAAGGTGATGGTGAGGGCACTTTCTGTCGGCAAAACAATGGGGCGCGATGACAGTGTGTGGGGACAGATAGGTGTCACCGTAAAAAGGGAAAGCTCCGGGGTTACGATGGGTCCGCCAGCGGCGAGATTGTAGGCTGTGCTTCCCGTAGGCGTGGAAATGATGAGACCGTCCGCCGAGTAGGAGGTGATGAGCCGTCCATCGGTGTAAAGTGAACACTTCATGAGGCGGAAGCCTTCTCCTATATCGATAACGAGATCGTTCAGCGCCGTCACCATTTCACTCCCTTTATCAATTTGCGCCGAAACCACCATCCTCGGATAAGTAGTGTAGTTCCCCTCGATGACCGATTCCAGGCGCGAATAGAGATTCTCCACGGTCCCTTCAGCTAAGAATCCAAATCCGCCAAGGTGAACCCCCAGAATAGGCGTTTTGCGCGCTCCCACCGCCCTGGCTGCCGAGAGGATGGTGCCGTCTCCTCCCATGGCAAAAAGAAAATCCAGTTTTAGAAAATCATCTGCTGATTCTATGATGGAACAGTGATGCCGATCCTTGTCCTGCCACAGAGCGTCTATTCTTTTCGTAAGATAGACTTCCTGCCCGCGATCCTGAAGCCACGGCAGCAACACCGGGAGGAGATCCCAGAAAGACTGTTTAGTCGTGTTAGCCCAGATTCCCACTTTCATCTTCCGCTATCCCGAGGCGCTATTCCCCTTGTCACTATCTTTTTCCGTCAGAATCGTGATCTTCTTCTCCGCCTCCTCAAGCTTTGCGCGGCACGTCTTCGTCAATTCGGTTCCTTCCTCGAATAACGCCAGACTCTCTTCAATCGAGATGGCGCTGTCCTCAAGCTGTTTCACGATTTCTTCCAGCCGTGTCATGGCTTGTTCAAAATTCAAATCCTTTTTTTCCGCCATAATCAATTGTCCCTTTTCTGAGAGCTCAACTGTTGTCCGCTTTGTCAGGTTTTATCTTCTTCACGGCTGCCTCAATTTCGCCATCTGACATGAGAAGTCCAAACTTCTCGCCAATCTCAAATGATCCTGTTTTATTCACCACCTGTTTCTGTGGCATCTTGTACGCCACCGAGTAGCCCCGTGCCAGAACGTTCCGCGGGCTCACGGAAAGAAGACGCTCACTCAACCCCTGGAATCTGGATTGCTCCATACTGAGCACGAACTGAATCTGCTGCGAGAG
>DCAL01000094.1:0-7675 GCA_002311975.1 Fidelibacterota bacterium UBA1134
CCCATCATGGCTTCGATACAATAGGTGTGATCAGCGCCGGCAAATGTTTCAACTTCTGTTTTTCGCCCCACGATGACCGGCACCGCCAGCACATCTTCCACCACCTCACGATAAATTTCGAGAATTGTTCTTGCCTCTTCTTCCGCCTCTTCAGGGGTAGCGTGGGCTGTGTGTCCCTCCTGCCAGAGGAATTCCGTGGTACGCAAGAAAAGACGCGTTCTCATTTCCCAGCGCACAACATTCGCCCACTGATTGATGAGCAGTGGCAGATCGCGGTAGGACTGGATCCATTTCTTGTACATGGCCCAGATAACAGTCTCCGATGTGGGGCGGACAATCACTTCTTCTTCCAGCGCTGAATCGGGATCTACCACAAGACCCCCGTCCGGATCGGCCATGAGGCGGTGGTGAGTCACAACAGCACACTCCTTGGCGAATCCTTCCACGTGTTTGGCCTCCCGCGCGAGAAACGACTTAGGGATAAAAAGCGGGAAGTATGCGTTGACATGCCCCGTCTCTTTGAAGCGGCGGTCGAACGCCTCCTGTATGCTGGTCCAGATAGAATAGCCGTAAGGTCGGATCACCATCGTCCCTTTCACGGGACCGTAATCTGCCAGTTCGGCTTTAGTCACCACATCGGTGTACCAGCGGGCATAGTCCTTACTTTTGGGTGTGACGCCTTTTGCCATCAGTTTTCAGCAGCTCTTTCGTCTTCTGCGAAAACGAATTTACTTTTGTTCCATGAATTAAAACACTGTTGAGACTGACCGTCTGAAGAGTGGACGTTCTGGCTCGCTCAGGAACTGAAGTAGTTATTCAGAACTGATAACACTCGCTCAATATCCTTCGCATCTACGCCTCGATTCGTCACCATTCTGAATCTGTCCGGACTTATCGTCAGAAATCGAATATCTTCTGCCTCCATGGTGGTTACTACTTCTTGGGCTGTCTTGGAATCGTCCACGAGATCAATATAGAGGATGTTGGTATAAACTTGGTTCAAGTCGACAGTGAGGCCGACGATGATGTCAATACCTTGGGCGAGGCGGCGCACGTTGGCGTGGTCTTCTGCCAGCCGCTCAACCGTTTCATCCAGCGCTACGAGCCCCGATGCGGCGATGATACCGGCCTGACGCATACCGCCGCCAAGACCTTTTCTCACCCGTCGAGCCTTTCTGATAAACAATTCCGTGCCGCAAACGAGAGAACCCACTGGGGCGGACAATCCTTTCGACAGACAGAAGGAAACCGAATCAGCATTTGTTACAAGAGTTTTTACGTCCTCGCCGAGTGCTACTGCGGCGTTGAAGATTCTTGCACCGTCAATGTGGAGGGAGATGCCGCGCCCGTGAGTGAGGTCCGCCACGTCGTCCATGTACGCCTTGGTCAGCGGAATCCCGTGGCAGACGTTATGAGTGTTCTCGAGACAGATGAGCTTTGTTCGCGGAAAATGGACGTTGTCCAATCTGACGGCAGCTTCCATTTCGCTCAAGTCGATAGTGCCGTCCGGCCGGTTCTCCAGCGTATGGGGGTGAATGCCGCCATATGCCGATATGCCTCCCGCCTCATAGAGGAAAGTGTGGGCTTTGTCTCCAAGTATAATTTCATCTCCCCGCTGGCAATGGGTCAGAATGGAAACGAGGTTAGCCATGGTTCCGCTGGGTACAAGAAGAGCCGCTTCCTTACCCATCACATCAGCAGCTTCACCTTCGAGACGATTGACTGTAGGATCGTCTTCGAACACATCATCACCCAGCTCAGCATCGAAAATCGCCTGACGCATGGCGTCTGTGGGGAGAGTAACAGTGTCGCTGCGCAGATCTATGACTTTCATTTCTTCCTCCGGCAAACAATCGGTAGTGAACCCAAAAGGAATTTAGAGGGGGTGACGCCCCGTTTCAATGGATTTGTTCTGCTCTACAGTTTACGTAGATTCGTGCCGTGATCTCAAAGATAGAACTCCAGCGCATCAGAAGCCTGCGCCAGACAAAGTACAGATGGCAGTACGGACTGTTTCTTGTGGAAGGAGTGCGTCTGGTGGAGGAGGCCGTATCCGCTGAGGCCGAGGTGGTGACAGTCATTCACACGAAAGAACTTTCAGAGAGCCAAAGAGGCTTAGAACTTGTCGGAAAAATTAACGAGCACAGCATCCCGCACCATGAAGTCACTGAGCGCGACCTGAGATCAATATCGGATACTGTTCACAACCAGGGAATAATTGCTGTGGCGAGCATTTCCGAACTGCCTTCCTTAGAGGCGAGTGCAGAAAACAACTGGCTCTACCTCGATTCCGTCCGCGACCCTGGCAACCTCGGCACCATCCTGAGGACGGCGGACTGGTTCGGTGTGAAACATGTGGCCCTCTCGCCAACCTGTGCCGATCCATATAATCCGAAGGTGGTCCGCTCAGGTGTGGGCTCTCACTTCCGCCTGAACATCTACCCCTCAGCCGAGCTTCTCCCGATCAAACAGATGGGGCATAGCATCCTCGCTGCTGATCAGAAAGGGACGCCACTCAACCAGCTACCGCTGACTGCGAACCAATTCTGTCTTGTGCTGGGAAGCGAGGCGCACGGCATCTCAGAAGAGACCGGATCGGTGGTAGATCACTCCGTGGCGATCCTGGGAATGGGACAGGTGGAATCCCTAAACGTAGCCGTGGCAGCGGGGATTCTGTTATATCAACTTACTATTGATCACAAACCTTCAAGGTCTGTGAGACCTTGAAGGTTTTCCAATCTGGAGAAAGGTCGGCGGCGGACACGACCTCACATCATCCTGTCAAGGATTCTTCGACCCTGACCGTCATTGAGTCCGAGGGGGCGGAACGCCAACGGTCCGCCCTCATCGAGAACGGGCTCCAGCTGGCCGAGCGTCCGCACGTTCTTTTTCTGATAGAAGAGCCCCGTGTAGATCGTATCGCCCCACACCATGGCTTTTTCGCAGGCGATTTTCCAATCGCCGGGATCGTGGTCCTCATCCTCAAGCCTCTTGACGCGCGGCTTGAAAAACGGGTAGTCGTTGTCGTGATTGAAGGTGACACAGGGACTGAAGATATCGACGAAAGCAAAACCCTTGTGCTGCATCGCCTGCTGGATGATCTGCGTTAGATGCTTGGCGTCACCGCTGAAGCCGCGGGCGACAAAAGTGGCTCCGTTCATGATCGCCGCGGTGATCGGGTTAATCGGCGACTCCACGCTGCCAAACGGTGTGCTCTTGGTCTTCATCTCCATGCAACTGGTGGGGGAAATCTGGCCAGTGGTGAGACCGTAGATCTGGTTGTCCATGACGAGATAGGTCAGATCGACATTGCGGCGTGCGGTGTGGGTGAAATGGTTGCCGCCGATGCCGAAGCCGTCGCCATCGCCACCCGTGACGACGACGGTCAGTTCGTGATTAGCCATTTGGGCACCGGTGGCCACGGCCAGCGCCCGACCGTGAAGGGTGTGCATCCCGTAGGCGTTGAAATACCCGGGGAAATTGGAGGAACAACCGATGCCGCTGACGGTGAGAACTTCATGGGGCCTGAGCCCCAGCTCCACGCAGGCTTTCTGCAAGCAACTCAGGACTCCAAAGTCGCCACAGCCCGGACACCAGTCCGGATCGACTTTTCCCTTGAAATCCTTTGGCTTCAACTGAACGGCCTCTTCGACTACGTCTTGGGTGACAGTTTCTACGGACATATTGTACCTCCTTAAACCATAATTTCTTGAATGGGGACAGAACGGTCCGTCTTCCCGGCGAGCTGCTCCAGTACACCGTCGACGATGTGGTGGGGCATGAACGGCTCTCCGTCGTACTTGCGGATATGCCCGTCTACGGCGAGCCCTGTCTCGCTACGCAAGTAGCGGTAGAATTGACCGGAATAGTTGTTCTCGACGATGATGGTTCGCCTGGAGCGGGAGACGATATCGGTCACGGCCTCCACGTGCAGAGGAACGATCCATTTGATCGGCAGGTGATTGACCGTGACGCCCTCTTGCTTCAACTGCTCCACTGCCTCTTTGATCACGCCGTAAGTAGAACCCCACCCGATGAGCGTAACCTCGGCGTCCTCCGGGCCTTCCAACTGCGGCGGAGCAATCTGGGTGGCGATGCCTTTGAATTTGCGGGCCCGTTTTTCGACCATCTTTCGGCGCTTATGGGGGTTGGTGTATTCGTCGCTGATCAAGACACCGTCTTCGTCGTGCTCGTCCGTGGCGACGACGTGCACATAACCCTCCAGGCCCGGCAGGGCGCGCGGAGAGATCCCACTCTCGGTAATCTCATAGCGCAGATAGCCATTGCTCGGCGCGCCGACCAGTCCTTCACCATAGCCATTGCCCGACTGGGAACCGCTCGGCAAGTCGCTGACATCCGTTCGCGGTTCGGTGATCAGGTCCCCTCGCTCGATCTGCGGTTGCATATCGATGTCATCAGGATCGACGCTGAACGTGCCTTCGGAGATCAGCAGGTCCGAAATGACGATGCCGGGACACTGGCATTTATCGACAAGATTGAACAGCTCGGGGACGGTATTGAAGGCGTCCAGGGCATCCTTCGGAGCCACAATGAAGCGTTCAAAGTCCCCTTGGCTGGCGCCAAGTGCCTGCCACAAATCACCCTGTTCGGTCTTGGTGGGCACACCCGTGGAGGGGCCGGCCCGCTGGACGTTGATAAAGACGACGGGAATCTCCATCATCCCCGCGCTGCCTATCGCTTCGGTCATCAACGCGAAACCGCCGCCAGAGGTCGCGCACATGGCCCGGCAACCGGCGTGAGCCGCTCCAATGGCCATGTTGGCCACGGCAATTTCGTCCTCGACTTGGCGAACCATTATACCCAAGTCGCGGGCGTTTTGGGCCATCCAGTGGAGGACACCTGTCGATGGGCTCATGGGGTAGGCACAATAGAACTTGACCCCCGCCGCAGCGCCGCCCATGGCCAAGGCTTCATTACCGGTCCAGATGGCCAATGGTCTGGGACCGATCGGGGCCGGGACCGGGAAAGGCGCGAAATTCGCATCGGCGTAATCGAAGCCAGCGCGGGCCACCACTACGTTCTCATCGATCACGGCCTGGCCCTTGCGTTGAAACTGCAGTGTCAGGATGTCTTCGAGGGTCTGGAAGTCCAACCCTATGAGATGCATGATAGCACCGAGGGCCACCGTGTTCTGCACCAACTTGTTGCGGTTATTATCGGTCAACTCTACGATGGGCAACGGACAACACTGGGCACCTTCGGCAGCTTCGCCGGGTTTGATGGTGTCGCTGTTGAAGATCACCCGGGTCTGCTGTCCCATAATCCTCAGGTGGCGGTCCATAGTGTCCTGATTCAGACATACCAGAAGGTCCAGCTTGTCTCCGTGGCTGTGAATCTTCCGGTTGCTAATGCGTATGGTAAGAAAAATGTGCCCGCCTCGGATGATCGATTGATAAGCGTTGTAGGCGTTAAAGTGAAGACCGCGCCGGATAAATATCCGGGCGAGGATATTGCCGGGGGTCGCGATACCCTGACCGGCAGCTCCCCCTATAGCAATGGCAAAATCGAACGTGGCTGAATTCAAAACATACCTCCAGTCATAACTGCTATGCTGCACCAATGAGAATTAGAAACTATACCTGACACCTTACGGAGTGCCTTGAAGTATCTGCTGCCCGCAACTCTGCCAAGTTTACATAGTAAAGTTTACAGGTCAAAGCGTAATCGGATGTTGATCCCTGCCCGACAAACCTTTTCGGGGAGTGCTCTGCACAGAGCTGTGTCCTAATGGTAACCTCTCCTGCTTGCCCAATCAGGCCATTATAGGACTGACTTTTTCGGGATTAATATCGAGGGTTCTGATGGCCTGTTCAACGACCTTATATTCCACTTCGCCCCTGAGAGATAACTGATAAAGGACCGCTACAGCGATCGATTCGGCATCTATCTCGAAGTAACGTCTCAGCGCCTCCCGAGTATCACTCCTGCCAAAGCCGTCCGTTCCCAGACACGTCAACCCACCGGGAACCCACCGCTGAATCATGTCTGGTACGAGCCTCATGTAATCGGTAGCAGCCACAAAGGGGCCCCTTTCCTTCGTCAGCAATCTGGCTATATACGGTTTCTTGGCTCGCCGTTTGGGATGAAGCATATTCCACCGTTCGACTTCCATGGCGTCCCGTCTCAAATTCTTGTAGCTGGTAGCGCTCCAGACATCAGCGGACACATCGAATTTCTCCTGCAAAATCTCCTGAGCACGGACAGCCTCATTCAGGATAGAGCCACTCCCCAAGATATGCGCTTTGAGCTTCTTTCCTCTGAGGCCCGGCTTGAATTTGTAGATGCCCTTCAGGATACCTTCTTCCACGCCGGACTTCAGCGCAGGCATGGCATAATTCTCGTTCCCCAAGGTGATGTAGTAGAAGATATCTTCACGATCGTGGTACATCCTCTTCAGTCCATCCTGAAGGATGACGGCAATCTCATAGGCAAAAGCGGGATCGTAAGCCATCAGATTGGGCACTGTGGTGGCCAGAACATGGCTGTGACCATCCTGATGCTGTAGTCCTTCTCCATTCAGGGTCGTCCGGCCCGACGTGGCCCCCAGGAGGAATCCCCGCCCACGGAGATCACCAAAGGCCCAGATTAGATCGCCAATCCGCTGGAAGCCAAACATGGAATAGAAGATGAAAAAAGGTATCATATCGACCCCGTGATGGGCGTAGGCGGTGCCGGCAGCGGTAAAACTCCCCATGGAGCCAGCTTCGGTAATCCCCTCCTCCAGGATTTGGCCGTCCGTTGCCTCTCGGTAGTAAAGGAACATATCAGCGTCCACCGGCTCGTACACCTGTCCCACGTGCGAATAGATCCCTACCTGCCGGAAGAGAGACTCCATGCCGAAGGTTCGGGCCTCATCGGGAATGATGGGGACGATTTGCTTGCCAATCTTCTCATCCTTTAGCAGAAGAGATAACATTCTCACGAACGCCATGGTGGTGGAGACAGGCCGGTTACTACCATCAAAGAATTCGGCGAGAGTGCCCTTTTCAGGTAACTCCATCCCCTGTACCAGAACTTGCCTTTGAGGGATGAATCCACCCAACTCCCGGCGACGATCCAGAAGGTATTCAATCTCAGGACTGTCATCGGGAGGGCGGTAAAAAGGGGTGTCATGAATCTGCTCATCGGTGACGGGGATGTCGAACCTATCCCTGAATTGCTTCAACTCTTCTTCGTTCAGTTTCTTCTGCTGGTGGGTGATGTTCTTCCCTTCGCCGGCTTCGCCAAGTCCGTAACCCTTGATGGTCTTGGCCAGAATCACCGTGGGGCGGTTGGCGGTCTCCACAGCATTCTTATAACTCGCATAGACCTTCTCGGGGTCGTGGCCTCCCCGACGATATCTCTTCAATTCTTCATCAGAAAGATCCTCCACCAACTTCAATAATTCGGGATACTTTCCGAAGAAATGTGTTCTGAAGTACATCCCTGATTCAACGACGTATTTCTGATAATCCCCGTCCACGGCTTCATTCATCCGCTGAACCAACAGGCCGGTGGTATCCTGTTCAAGAAGGGTATCCCAGTCATTCCCCCAGATGACTTTCACCACATTCCATCCCGCACCCCGGAAAACAGTCTCTAACTCCTGGATAATCTTGCCATTGCCCCGGACGGGTCCGTCCAATCGCTGGAGGTTGCAGTTGACCACGAAGAT
>DCAL01000094.1:7838-8064 GCA_002311975.1 Fidelibacterota bacterium UBA1134
AAAGCCCAGACCCACTGGCGACTAGTATCCTTGATCCCCCTGTCTTGGAGATAGTGATTAAACCGAGCCTGATAAATGGCTGTGATAGGAGACAAACCCATAGATACGGTGGGGAATTCCCAGAAGTCGGGCATGAGCCAAGGATGGGGGTAGGACGAAAGGCCCCTTTCCTGCTGGAGTTCCCGCCGAAAGTTTTCCATCTGGATCAGGGAGATTCTCCCCTCCA
>DCAL01000094.1:8163-13459 GCA_002311975.1 Fidelibacterota bacterium UBA1134
TAGATGCCGGGCGAGGCGTGCCCCTGGAAGAAAACCTGATCGCCCTGGAAGTTCTCTCCCTTGCCGTGAAAGAAGTGGTTGAAGGCCACTTGGTACAGTGTGGCGGCTGACTGAAAAGTGGAGATGTGGCCGCCGATCCCTTCGAAGTGTTTGTTAGCCCTCACCACAAGGGCTGTAGCATTCCACCTAATTATACTTTTTATCCGCCGCTCAATCTGGCGGTCTCCCGGATACGGCGGCTGTTCACTTGAGGGGATCGTGTTGACATAGGGGGTATTGGCATTGAAGGGAAGACGAATTCCCAGCTCATGTGCCCGCTGAATAAGCTTGCGGATAATGAACTGACCGCGCTCCCTCCCTTCATGCCGGACGATCTCGTCCAGCGATTGGATCCATTCTTCCGTCTCTTGGATGTCAACATCGTGATGGTCTCTCTGCAATAGATTCTCCTCAGTTATGGCATCATCACTCATAATTTCTTCCTATCACCACATATTCTTGAGCTTCCTTCACTTCCAATCTCCATACTGCCCGCCAAAAGCTCCCATATCATTGCGCGAACCATCGGCATCGCTGTACTGGGCATCGGGGTCGCCGGCGTCTATGCAGGGCGAGTCAGACTGAAGACGAAAGTCACCTGAGGCGGGATCCACAAACAGGGGGTCTAAATCGATATTTCCTGTTCCATCACTGTTATTTTCGATATCCGAGTAAGAGGCGTTGCGCCACAGCAAATCCGCCTCTTCCGCCGCGCTGTTACCCCATACAACGGTGTTGAGCATTGTAAACGACGACCACCTAGCCTCAAGGATTGCCCCCGAACCGGCATCGGATATGCCCGATCGATTTCCATACAGCACACAATTGATGATGGTGGGATTTGCGCCGATTGCCACAAAAAATCCGCCGCCGCCTTTTGCGGCACGATTATTATCAATAACGCAGTTTTGGATTATCGGTTCACCCCGGGCCAGAACTCCTCCACCGCTCTCAGATGTTTGATTATCACTGATACGACAATTGCGGATCGTCGCCTGATCTTCAATCAGCACGCCGGCCCCTTCTCCACCAAGATTCCAGAAGCTGTGATTGCTGTTTCCGATAATCAGGCAATTGTTAACTTCGGCAGTTTCCCTCACGATGAGCGGGCCTCTGCCAGCCAATAGATTTGCTTCGGTAACTATGCAATCCGTCATAACAGCCGTGCCGTGTAAATCAATCCATCCGTGCCTGAACGTGAAGCCGCTGATTTTACCGCGCGCCATGGAAAGGAGCATCCGCGAACGTTCAATGACTGTCTCGCTTTTCCCTAAAAGACTCTTGATTACAACATCTTTATCCAGAAACATCAACGGTTTTGTGACCGTACACGGGGTCATTTCGCCCACGAAGACGGTGTCGCCATCATCTATAAACGGCAGGTTGTACGCGTCTTGCAGACAGTCACAGTCATCGGGAACGGTGATGTGGGTGGTACGGAGTGGAATCTGTTCCGTCTGTGCCACCAGCGAATCGCCGCCTGTGAATTCAATTATAATTTTGTAGCGATAGGTGAGGTCATCGTCAAGTGTATCCGTGTAGGCTGTCTGATTAGGATTGGCAATCTCCGCCCTCTCCACCCACTCCTCCGTTCCATTCAGCAAAGCGCCCCGCAACACTCTGTACTTCTCAAATTCAGTGAATGTAATCTGCGACCATTCAAGTGTGATGGGAGTTTTCTCAATGAGACGTAGAGTCCCCGCATAGTCGTGACTGACAAAAAACTCACTATCTTCCGCGGGTGGAGGTTTCAGAGGACTCTCACACGAAATAGCCAGAAAGAGCGCCGTTATGATCAGCGGATAGTGTTTCATGCCTAACGCACCTCTTCAACCGGTGGATGTTTCACTGACAATGAGTTTCCCGCCGCGCGGAATAAAAGGCATGTTCAAATAGCTTCGGTCCAGCTTCTGCGAATCTCGCCCGAGGCTTTCTATCAACCCCTGAGGAACGTTCGGCTGCCTGATTATCAGGTACGGAATGAAGCGGTACACGCCCACAGGCAGCTCACATGGCGGCCACGATTTCCTGATTCTCCATGTCGTCTGCTCCTGTCTAATTGTTTCCAATCCAAGATCCCAACTAGATCCCTGACCAATAACCTTCACAAACTGATCGTTTTCATCCACCAGCACCAGACCAGTTCTAAACACCACTCTATCCACAACCTTTTTTAAGGACTCCACTACAACGGACGATGAGATAGCATTCAGTGTTACACTGATATTCATCTTCCCCCAGTACTCGAAGAGGATCGTTTGGGGAGAAACTGAGGTTACCACATCGAGGAGTTTGTACAACTGTTTTGACTGCTTCAGCTCACCCTGATCGTTTATGTCACCCTCCGAACGGGCAACTTCACCATTTACCAGCACAACCTCCGCCGTATCAATAGCATAGTTTGCCACATAGAAATAGAGATTAAATACTCCATCCATGGCTGAACCGGCGCTGCTGCTGGCTGGCGGCGGTAACACAAGACTAAATTCCCCTCGCTCATCGGTTCTCGTACCTGCATCAATTCCCTCGAGCCAAACGTAAATCCCCTGCGGCACCGCTCCGTCATTCAGAGTGACTGTACCGCTGATGGCTCGCGCTGAAATTTGCTGACTGTCATCATTGAATGGATTTTCCGTACAGCCGGCAACAAGCATGAGCCATGCCATAAGTAGGAAGACTCCCGATGAAGACCGGCCGGTAATACACTTCCTCACCAAAGAGAATTTCTGTAGGCGCTCCTTCACAACTTGGCTCCCACCGTCAGGTAAAAGCGCCGGTCCCGCAGGGCGAGACCTTGAAGCACCACGTCGCGATTCAAAAGATTGCGACCGCTGGCGTTGACAAAGAATTTCATCCGTTTCCACGAAACGGTCTTGCTGAAGTGAAAATCGAGATTGGAGTATTGCGGCAGAATGGCTTCAGAAAACTCGCCTGACACCTGTCTGATCCATCCCACCTGTTCCCCTTCCTTAAACCAATGGAGCTGCATTGAATAGCCCGCATGATCAATCACGAGCGTAGAGGTGAACTTCTTGTCAGACTTGAAGGGGAATGCTGCCTTTTCGGAAATAGCGTAAAGTGACAGGCCAAATTCAAGGGTAACCTTCTTCCTTAACAGAAAGAGTCGCCACTGGTTTTCCACACCGGACAATTTGGCGCTTACAATGTTGTCATAGAAGGCTACGGGAACGCCGACAGGAAAGAAAACACGCAACTTATTTTCAAAATCATTGCGGAACAGACTGGCCGAAATCTGGTATCCGTAGATGTTCGCCAAGTGCGGCGTATTGCCCGTCAGCTCTACCCCCAGCTCAAGCGCCGTATTCTTCTCCGGATCGAGATTTGGTCTTGCCACGCCGGAGGTGATCGATTCAGGAGAGCTGATCTGCTGAAACAGAGTGGGGAATTTGACGTTTGTACCGTAGTTCATATAGCTAGTGAACACGAAACCGCCGAATCCACCTGAGAAATGGCTGGACAGTTTGAACGTTGTTTCACTCCACGCGGTGTTGTCAAAAAGGCCCGCGAGAGAATCGGGCGTGCCACTGCGCAGAGTTACATCTTCTTGTTTGTCTATGACTATGTCGCGGCGAAAACTGATATCGAAATCTGAAGTTTGAATCCTGCCTGAAGCAGTGGGATTATGAAACTTGATAACTGAGACAAACCCCACCTTTCTGCGAGAAAGAGTAGCAGACTCAAGTCCGAGGGATTGCTCTGATGTAAGGGAGCGCTCATCGGTAAAATCAAGCTGCGCGGCCACCACTTCGTATTTGATCACCGCCTCAACATGCTCTCTCTCCAACCCCTTTTCCACGCTGTACTGAATTGACCTGTCCTGAAAAAGTCTGTCGATGGCACCGAAACTGCTCAGCAGCGACTGAGACTCATCGAGAGAGTGGTGAGATGCGGACAGGTTCATCTGTTTCAGAGGACCAATATTTCCGCTGTAGCGTACCATCTCTATCTGATTGAAGTTTGCCAGCGTCTCGTCATCCCTGTAATCTGAGTATTCCTGGATGGATCTGACAAATGAGGCCGACAGGCGATTGGCGGCTGTTTCTGAACGGCGCGAAGAGAAATCGAAGAAGAGATTGGCGCTGTGGTGAGTACCCTTATTCTCAAGAACAGCATCATCCGTGAAGCGCCGTCGGGAAGCTCCCTCAATGAAACTGTATGACGCGTTCAGTCCCTTATAACCTTGGTAGAGATTCAGACCCCAGTTGCCTGAATCATACGTTCCAAACCTCTGCTGAAATCTCACGTTGTAGTCCTGTCTGATCCTCGGCACGATATTGATGATGCCCGAGAACGCCTCCGAACCGTAGAGCGCCGTGTTACTTCCCTTAACGATCTCAATGCGCTCCACATCTTCAAGATTGATCAGCGAAAGATCAAAGATGTTGTTATAAGTACTGTTCATTTTGGCGCCGTTGTAGAGAACCACCACATCATCGGGATTGCCCCCGCGGATAGCCACCGTCTTCTTGCCGCTCAACTGCTCTTCAACCTGAATGCTGTGATCGCTTCGCAACAGGTCCGCGGCATCCACATATCCCCGGATCTCGAACTCCTGAGCCTCAAATACAGCCACGCGCTGAGGCAAATCTTTCTCAATGCCGAGCCGCGTCCCTTGGGCCTCCACCTCCAGTGCTCGCAGCGGAATCACACGGGGCTGAAGGAAAATTCGCGCCGTGGACTTTACTTCCTCAAGCGGCATTTCCTTCACCTCGTAACCGATATGCTGAAACACAACAATCATATCTTGCGAGGGTTCCGGGAGCTGGAGTGAGTAGTGACCGGAAAAATCGCTCACTGTCCCGATCTCCATCTCCTTCACGAAGATGTTTACCCCTTGAATTTTGCGGTGGGTGTTGACGTCATGTACCGAACCTATCAGAACCACCTCTTCGCAGAGGACGGGAGCAGCCAATACGAGCGTTAATAGACAAGTGAGAGTGGCCTTTGAGATCGTCATACGGGTCACTCTTTCCATAGTAGGCATTGTTCAATTTACGACAGCCTATCCGAAATGCGAAAAAGGGGCTGACATCTCAGATTCCCATCAGGTCTCTTCAAAACGATTATCTCACACTAGACAATTACCCCGTCATTTATGACGGGGTAAGGCAATACAAGAAAATGAAGGGCTTCCCGCCTGACCTTGAAGAATGAGGGCGGGCAGGTTGCCCAAAATGATGTCTTTTTATTGTTGGGATAAGTCCCTTTTTAGTGCTGATGTCAGTATCCCCGTCAT
>DCAL01000094.1:13497-20050 GCA_002311975.1 Fidelibacterota bacterium UBA1134
CAGGCTTTGCATTGTGTGCTCAAGGTCAGTTGCCGATTTACCATACACACGGGAAACGGGGTCATCCTCAGTCGGCTCATCATTTGGTTTTCGCAATTGGATTCTGTAACTTTGCCGGAACCATGACCGGAAAACCGTTAAGTATGACACAGGAGTCAGAACCAGATGAACAATCCGTTCACTCCCCGCACAGCATTCGGGATCGTCATCCTGTCGCTTCTCCTGTCGACACTGCTGACGTCTGTTGTCATTGTACTCCTTCAGGATAGTTCTGCAGATTTCTCATTCTGGCCGGGCGTCCTGATCCTGGGCGAATTCCTCCTCATATTACCTCTTCTCATCTTCATCAGCAGAAGAACGAACGACGTTCGCAGTGCCCTTCGTCTGAACCGCGTACCGCGTCGTATGCTCGGTCTCACTGCGATTGTCTCTCCGGGCGTGATCGTCTGGACAGATGAACTGGATCGACTGCTGGTCCGCTTTTTACCAACGCCTGACTGGACAGAGCAATTCCTCGGATTTCTGCGCGGCGACGATCTTCTATCGCTGCTACTGCTCTTTTTCGGATCAGTCGTCGTGGCGGCGGTTGCGGAAGAGATCCTCTTTCGCGGATTCTTGCAGAACGTGCTGGAGAAGTATTGGAAGGACGTCACCCGTGCTGTTCTGATAACCAGCCTCTTCTTCGCTTTTATTCACATGAGCCCCTCCTGGATAATCCAGATATACCTTCTTGCACTGGTCATGGGCTATCTAGCGTGGCGAAGCAATTCTGTTTTCCCCAGCATGATCCTGCACGGACTCAACAACGGTCTCGCCTTTCTATTCGTGAACTGGGGTGAGTATTTCGAATCGTGGTATGTCTGGCGCGGACACGTTTCTCCATTCATCCTCACAGGCGGTGCGGCGCTGACATACATGGGATTCAGACGGATGGCGCATCTTTCGGCAATCAACTATGAAGCCGTCCAAAAAAAGGTAACCTGACGAGCGCCATGGCGGTATCAAGGACAGTTTCAAGAATTCCCATGCTTCACACGGAAGCGGCTGTGATGCTGGATACGTTCCGACGGCTCAACCGGCGGCACGCTAAAGCTAATCTGCTGAAACTGATCAACAAGACTCACCCGGCAGACCTCGCCCTCCTCTTCCGGCAGTTCACAGATAGGGAACGCACCCCTATCTTCAGCCTGCTTAGACAGACAGACCGTGTGGGCGAATTCTTGAGTGAACTGGACAGTTCCATCATCGAGACACTCCTCGAACCACTCGATGCAACCGAAGTGGCACAGTTGCTGGAAGAGGTTGGTTCAGATGACGCCGCTGATATCCTGAATCTGCTCCCCGAAGAGAAAGCCAGTGCTGTCCTCGAAACTCTCAAGAAAGAAGAGTCGGAGGAGTTAGAGGAGCTGATGGCCTACCCCGAAGATACGGCCGGGGGGATCATGTCAGTGGATGTATTCTCTCTGCCGGAGAGTACCCAGGCCAGCGAAGCTATCAAATCTATTCAATCATCTGAAGAGGCGGAGATGGTCTTTTACCTCTACGTAACTGATGAAGCCAAGCGACTAACCGGCGTCGTCTCACTGCGTGATCTGGTTACAGCATCGCCGCTGACAGAGCTCAGATCAATCATGGTGGAAGACGTGGTCTCAGTAACACCCGAAACTGATCAGGAAGAGGTAGCCCGTCAGGTTTCACGCTACAATTTGCTGGCCATCCCGGTAATAGACAGTGACGGAGTTTTGCTCGGTATCGTGACGGTGGATGACGTAGTTGACGTCATCCGTGAAGAGGCGACGGAAGATTTCCTGCAAATGGCGGGTATCGGCAGAGACCGGGAAATTCTCATGAAATCGACATTCGAAAATGTGAAGCTGCGCCTGCCCTGGCTCTTCGCAAGCTGGCTCGGCGGTACCTTTGCCATCTATATTATCGGACTATTTGAAACAGTACTGCAAAGCATCATCGCGCTGGCAGCTTTCATCCCTGTCATCGTCGGCATGGGAGGCAATGTGGGGACACAGTCTTCCACTATTATCATCAGGGGCTTCGCCACAGGCCGGGTACAGCTGATGCAGGTAGGTAAGGTGATCTGGAAAGAGATTCGCGTGGGACTTCTTCTGGGAACTTTCTATGGAATCCTACTGGGGGCTGTCGCATCCACGAAACTCATAGACGCCCCGCCGAGACTCGGACTGGTAGTAGGTCTGGCCATATGCGCCTCCATGGTGCTTGCCACATCCATCGGTACCCTCGTCCCCATACTTTTGAGAAAAATCGATGTGGATCCGGCTATCGCCTCGGGACCCTTCGTAACAACATCAATAGATGTACTTGGAATCCTGGTCTATTTCCTCATCGCCGCTTCACTGTTCTCCGGCATCTAGAGTAAAATCTTGCTCATCACTCTTTTCTATGCAATCATTGGACTCTACTTTCTGGCTGTCCTTTTCTTCCTTCTTGGCCTCTTTCTGGAAAAGACAAATCGTTCCGACGCCCAACCTTTCGTCAGTGTGGTCATACCGGTAAAGAATGAAAAGGACCACATTCACCGCATCCTGACAGAAGTTGTTCATCAGACATATTCCAGAGAAAAGTACGAAGTAATCGCCGTAGATGATGAATCGACAGATGTCACGCCAAATGTCATTCACTCCTTTGCAGAAAAGCATGAGAACGTACACCTTCTCTCCACGAAAGGGTCGTCATCACCGCTGAGGAATAAGAAGCGCCCCCTCGATATGGGCATCCGGAGCGCAAGAGGTGAAATCGTCCTGTTGACCGATGCGGACTGTCACGTCTCCAGTCAGTGGATTGAATTGATGGTTTCGTGTTTCACGCCTGACACAGGTCTCGTTATTGGGCATGCGGAGATCGATCTTCCGGATACCCCCATGCAGCAGATAGAGGCCCTGGACTTTCTCTTGTTAATGGGCGCCGCCCGGGGTACGGCATCGCTCGGATCTCCTTTTGCCTGCACAGGCCAGAATCTCGCCTACCGCAAAGAAGTTTTTGAACAGGCGGGTGGTTTTTCTTCTTTCGCTGATGCTGCGGGAGGTGACGATAATCTTCTCTTCCAGAATATCAAGCAGCACAGAGAGTGGACTATCGTCAGCGCCTGCGACCGCGCCAGTTATGTCACCACGCCACCGTTGCCCAATCTGCGACAGTTGATCTCTCAGAGGATCAGGTGGGCGTCCGATTCCCTCTATGTCAAGCAGACTGATATGTTTTTCTTCTTCGTCATTGTTGTCACTTTTCTTGCCAATCTTCTGATTCTTTCGCTGGCCACCAGTCTTCTGTTCTCGCTGAAATGGGTTTTTCCCCTCATCCTCGGGTTGGGATCAAAGTTCATCGTCGAAGGTATCCTTATGCTCAGAACGACCTACCTCTTTCAGAGGTTTGACCTGCGACGCTCATTCCCCATGTGGTTCTTTTGCCAGATTCCGTACGTGGTGCTCATGGGGGTTGTAACCCTTCTGCCGATACGACCCGGATGGGGAGGACGCCAGAAATGATCGTTATCCTCTCGTTGGTCTCACTGACATACTTTCTTTTCCTCCTCTGGCTCAGAAGCGGTCTCAAAACTGTCCCGCCTCAAGATGACCAAGATGATGGTGATCTTCCTACCCTCTCCATTATTGTGGCAGCGCGCAACGAAGAGGAGCATATTGGCTGGCTTCTCAGTCACCTGCAAGCCCAGGATTACCCGAAGGAAGAAATCGAAATAATCATTGCCAACGACGGCTCAACCGATGCAACGGGTGACATCGTTGATGAGGCGGCATCTACTGACCCACGCATCAGACATCTCTTTATAGAGAATGCCCCGGAAACATGGTCACCCAAGAAATGGGCTTTGTCAAGCGCTATTCAACAATCTTCCGGAGACTTACTTCTCCTTACCGATGCGGACTGCGTGATGTCACCCGGCTGGGCCAGATCAATCAGCAGCCTCTTCACCGATGAGAACTTGGGAATGGCGGCTGGACCCGCGCCTTTGATCGGAGATGAATCCCTCCGGGACGGAATGCTTCTCATGGACTCCATCGGGCAAGATGCGTTGGCGGCGGGCGGTCTTGCGCAAAACCTGCCGTTGACGCTTAGCGGCAGGAATCTGGCTGTCAGGCGGTCAACCTATAACGACGTAGGCGGATACGACGAGATCGAGTCGTTCCTTTCAGGTGATGACGATTTGATGATGCACAAGATTTCAAGCCGGGGCTGGCGCTTGGCATTCTCTACTTCCAAGGCGGCGGAAGTGATCAGCGCTCCTCCACCGAACTGGCGATCATTCTTGAGCCAAAGACTACGGTTTGCATCAAAGGGAGCCTCATATTTCCGCCTCCCATTCGTCGGCCGCGGTTTCAGATGGGCCTTGATACTTGTCTACCTGACGAATATCGCCGTCCTCTCAAGCCAGATACTGTTTCTTGCGACTTGGCAGTCCGGCTGGCTCTTGCCGTGGTTTATCAAAATCATGGGGGACGGAATCCTCATGGCACGTTACACAGCTCTGGTTGAGCGCCCCTTCGATGTACGGTTCCTTTTTGCGGATGAATTGTGGCACAGCTTATATGTCGTTGTTTTGGGAACGCTCGGTTCCTTCGTACCTCTTTCATGGAAAGGCCGGAGGCAGAAATCAACAGTCTCGCACCAGATCAGCTCCGGATGAAGCATTCAATAAAGAACTGCGGAATCGGATTGACGCTGCTTGCCACCGCTTGTTCTCTGCTCGCAAGCGAAAGACTCAACTACACCGTCTATTTCTGGAAAATCCCTTGCGCCGCTATCACAATGTCACTGGGGGAAGGTTCAAATATCAACGAAAGGGAACTGAATTTCACTACGAAAACAGCGAGCGTATTTTCATTTATCTTTGAAGTGGATAACAGTTATACAACCGTCTACGATACCCAAACATTCCAGATGCTCAGATATGAAAAAAAGATCAAGCAGCCAAACATCGAACAGGAACTCAGTCTGCAGTGGGACAGTGACCTCGGCGTCTACCGCTACGAAGATTCTCACTACGAGCGTCCTTCAGACACACACAACTTGTTCTCTTTCCTTATGAGAGGTCGCGCGACAGATTGGGAGGACCTCGACACCAGATGGTGGAAGTTAGATCACGAGGGACAGCTGTTTCAAGGGCGGTTTCTCTGGGTCGATTCTACTGAAATAGACATGAATGGGGAATCGTACCTGTCGGATCACTACCGCTTTGATCTGCGAAAGATAGGGGACTCGGGAACAGAGCTACTGGAGAAAACGGACGTCTTCACATGGGGGATCGTGCTCGATAACTGTGTGAGGCAAATCTGGGTTGGAAGAGGCGGGGAGAGACGTATATTACGGGCAGAAGTGACAGTTAAAGGAATCACTCTCACGGTGGAGATAGAGGATGACTGACAACACCGAAGCAGAACGAAAACCATTCTGGCAACAATATGGAAAGATAGTTTTTTTGTGGGGCGGAATCGTGGCCGGCATTCTGGTCCTCCTCGCATTCGGCGTCCCTAAAGAAATCATTGCCATTTTAACGATCGTACTCGGTCTGTTCACAAAGGCGTTTGCGGGATTGGGGGCTGTTGTTACACTCATTCCGGTGGTGGGACCTCTGATCGTGAAAGTTTTGGCTCTGCCGTTCTTCTGGCTCGTGAATGGCCTTGGCTACATCGTCTCGGTCATAGCCATCAAGAAAGGCTATACCACAAGGAGATGGTTCGCTCCCGCGTTCTAACACTGGCGCTGCTTGTTGGGATACTCATCGGCTACATCCTGGGGCACCTGCTGCCCATTCGGTGATTCTCATCTCTCACTGCCTCACGAGGGACGGGGCGCTCCGCCAGAGGACTGAGACAAGCTTGCGTGTTACCGATCCGTATAGGTGATGCGGTAGATGACGCCCGCAAAGTCATCTGACACCAGCAGACTCCCGTCCGGCATCACCAGAACATCTACCGGACGCCCCCAAGCCTTCATTCCCTGAAGCCACCCTTCTGCGAAGATCTTGTAACCGACGACATCGTTCCTGCTTAGTTCCGCCAGCATCAGCCGGTAGCCGATGGGGACGCTCCGGTTCCATGAGCCATGCTCAGCAAAGAAGATCTGATTGCGGTAGTTTTCGGGGAACATCTCACCGGTATAGAAGCGCATCCCAAGGGCGGCCACGTGCGGATCCAGTTCCTGAGCCGGCGACACATAATCAGCACAATCTTGCCCTTCTCCGAATTCGGGATCAAGAATATCCTCTCCATGGCAGTACGGAAATCCAAAGTGCATTCCCTTCTGCGGGGCGCGGTTCAGTTCATCGGGAGGCATATCGTCACCCAGCCAGTCACGGCCGTTGTCGGTGAACCACAATTCCTTTGTCACGGGATGCCAGTCAAAGCCAACCGTGTTCCGAACACCGTGGGCGAAGATGTCAAAGCCGCTTCCATCGTAGCTGATCCGCGTGATAGATGCGTATCGGTCATCTTCCTCATCACAGATATTGCAGGGTGCACCCACCGGGATGTAGAGCATTCCGTCCGGGCCGAAGCGGATGAAC
>DCAL01000094.1:20152-20346 GCA_002311975.1 Fidelibacterota bacterium UBA1134
ATGTTATCATATCTAAGCAGCCGATTCACCTCCATCACATAAAGATCACCATCTCTGAGGGCAACGCCGTTGGGCATGTTGAGACCTTCATCGATGACAATAACATCATCGGCATGAAAGTCCTTGTCTTCGTCCAGTACAGCATAGACGTTTCCTTCCCGCCGTGTACCGACAAAGAGGATACCGCTTGGACT
>DCAL01000094.1:20378-24614 GCA_002311975.1 Fidelibacterota bacterium UBA1134
AGCGTCATCGACCGGGCGTTCGGGACATTACCGGCATACAGTTGAATATCGAATCCGGGTGGAAGCTTGATCTGATCCAGAGGAAGGTTGCCGTTGCCGTTGACTTGGGTGGGGCTGCACACCTGCAGAACGGCGGCAATTATCAGTGAGGGAATTGCTAGTGCACGAATGAAACGAGATACCATGGTTTGAGACTCCTCCCGGAAAAGGGGAAGCTATGCACTTTAGCTGATTAATTCATCAGCTTTTATACGGTGATTGACCATCGGAATAAAAAGGTTCTCTTGAGTTCGACAACTCTAATTATTTCCGCCAGTTGGCGGGCATCCGCATGGGGAAAGTTTCCCCTGCATTCCTTTATGACGAACTTTTGTACTTCTGCGCCACACGCCGGTACGCTTCCCGGAAAGGAATTCCCTTCTCCACCAGCCGATAAACTTCTTCAGTGGCGAACAGTTCGTCCGTCATGGCGTCTTCGCACCGCTCCGCGTTCACCTTGAGTTCATCGAAAATCAATACCGCCACTGAGAGACTCTCCAGCGTCGTGTCAAGGCCTCTAAATGTCGCTTCCTTGGTGAGTTGGATGTCCCGATTGAAACCCGATATCAGATTCCCCACAATACTCTCCACCTCATGCTGGCACGACCTCACCACATGATACTTCGCCCTCAGGATCTCCAGCACATCAGGATTCTTTTTCTGCGGCATGATGGAACTTCCTGTGCAGAATTCATCGGGAAGTTCGAAGAAGCCGAACTCGGGCATGCTGAACAGGATCAGATCCGAGGCGATCCTGTTGAGATCGAGCATAATCTGGCTCAGGGCGTGCAGTAACGATGTCTCGAATTTCCCCCTGCTGTTCTGGGCATAGATTGGATTTTCCTGCACTCTCTCAAACCCGAGCTCCCGGGCTGTGAATTCCCTGTCAATCTTCAACGGAAGTCCGTAGCCGGCCGCCGTTCCCAAAGGCGATTGGTCAATGAGTCCAAGGACCGCATCGAGCAGCTTCTGATTATCCTTCATGGAATCTACGAACGCACTTCCCCACATAGCGACAGATGAAGGCATGGCTTTCCGCATGTGCGTATAACCCGGCAACAACATCTCTCCACTCCTTTTGATGAAGCTTTCCATAGGCTCGATCAGACCATCGATCAACTCCTCACATTCCTGGATCTGATCCTTGTAGAACAGACGCAATGCCGTCAACACTTGGTCATTCCGTGAGCGGGCTGTGTGGATTTTCTTTCCCAAATCGCCCAGCTTTTCGGTGAGGTGATTCTCGATGGCTGTGTGGCAGTCCTCTTGATCGGAAGTGATAGGAAACTGCCCGTTCTTGTGAAGTTTAATGATGTTCTCCAGTTCCGCCGCCAGCTGTTTCACCTCTTTGTTCTTTAGGATTCCCATCTTACCCAGCATTTTCGCGTGCACCATGGAAGCGACACAGTCGTACTTCACAAGCCTCTGATCAAGATCGGGATCGTCGCCCACGGTAAACAATTCAATCTCTCTATTCAAGTCGTAGCCCTTTTGCCACAGTTTAGTCATCTACTTATTCCTCTCTCCAGTTGTACGGACGGCGGTTGTGTAACACAAGATTGTGCGCCTTGAGTCTGATAGCGTGAATATTGATAAAGCCTCGGCTGTCCTCAGCATCAAAACCGCCTTCAACTTCCATACTGGAAAAGTCCTGATCGTAGAGCGACGTAGGAGATTCCCTCCCAACCACCGTCACATTCCCCTTGTAGAGAGCTACGGTTACCTTGCCGTTGATGGCCTCCTGACTCTTGTTGAAAGCGCTCATGATAAAGTCCATTTCGGGGGAGTACCAGAGGCCGTTGTAGATGATCTCCGAGAATTTCGGAATCAGCATGTCGCGAATGTGCATCACTTCCTTGTCCATGGCAATTCCTTCAAGATCGCGGTGAGCTTCCCAGAGAACGGTAGCGCCGGGTGTTTCGTATATCCCCCTAGACTTGATGCCGATGAAGCGGTTCTCAACCATGTCCACCCGCCCGATTCCGTTGGCGCCGGCAAGCTCGTTGAGATAGAGGAAAAGCTCAAGGGGGTCGGTCTCTTCAGTTCCGTCCGCAAGGCTCACCACTCTCACAGGAATACCCGTGTCAAACGTCAGCTCTATAACGGTTTCTTCATCCGGCGCGTCTTTCGGTGAGGCGGTGTGGGAAAAGACACCATCATCGGGCCAGTGATTGGGGTCCTCCAGAATCCCCGCTTCATGACTGATGTGCATCAGGTTTTCATCTTCACTGTAGGGCTTTTTCCGGGACGCCGTTACGGGAATACCCCACTCCTGCGCGTAATCAATCAGATCACTTCTTCCGTTAAACCGACTCAGGAATTCACGATCTTTCCAAGGAGAGATGACCTTAATGTTTGGATTCAAGGCATAGTAAGCCAGCTCAAACCGGACTTGATCATTTCCCTTGCCGGTAGCGCCGTGGGAAACATACTCTGCCTTTTCCGCCTGTGCGATTTCAATCTGTTTCTTCGCCAGCACCGGACGAGCCAGAGAAGTGCCCAGCAGATACCTCCCCTCATACAGCGCATTGCCCTTAAGAGCGGGAAAGATAAAGTCGGTGATAAGCTCACGTCGCAAATCCTCCGTATAGACGTTCGATGCTCCCGTATCGTAGGCCTTCTGTTCAATAGCCTCAAAGTCCTCTTTCTGCCCCACGTTACCGATGAAACAGATAACATCGAAGTTTTTGTTCACCAGCCATTTCAGAATGACGGACGTATCAAGCCCCCCGCTGTAGGCGAGAACAACCTTCTTCTTTGCCATGTATTTTATCTCCTATCTAAACAAAAAACCCCGCAAGTTCCGGGGCTTTTCAGTTTTTATGGTGTCAAGTGTTTCTACAGAATGCCGCGGAACCTCCAGTTCTGCCTAGGAGTCCGAGATCGTCGAACTTGTCTGCGTCGCTCAACCATATCAACGGTGAAGTTAAAGAACACCCTAACTAGAACACAAGCGATATTCTCCCAGTTAGGATTCGTACGATTTTCCGCATTGATCTCTCCTCCTTCAGTCAGGAGGAAAATACTCCTGCAGACTCTTCACCGTCAGCTTCCCCCTGGAAGCGAGATCGAGTCCTGTCATGGCGGGAAACTGTTTCACCTTTTTCAGGAGCGATGCTTCGTCCGGGTCCTCGGTTGAGATAATCCCATTCATAGCCCCCTGATCACGAATATGGCGCGTGAGTGCCCGCGTTTCAATTCCCTGAATGCCGATTGATATTGTGCTCGCGAAGATAAGCCCCCACTGATTGGGTTGACCACCAGTTGGACGGAATTTCTGTCACTTCCTTCACTACAAAGCCCGAAACCTGGATACGATCAGATTCTACATCTTCAGGATTGACGCCGTAGTTGCCGATGTTCGGCGACGTCATGGTGACGATCTGGCCGCAGTATAACGGATCGGTGAAGATTTCCTGATAGCCTGTCATGCCGGTGTTGAAACAGATTTCTCCAGTAGTTTCGCCTTTCGCCCCAAAGCTCTGTCCGCGGAAGGCACGGCCGTCAGCCAAGAGCAGTATCGCAGGTTCCTTGGTCATCACTTTATCTCCACTGTCAGTGCCACAGTCCCCAGGTTGAACCTGATTGTATGTACATCTCTGAACCCAACATCCCGGAACAGATGCCTCATTTGCGCTGCCGTGTAGAAGGCTTCGATAGTGTCGACCAGATAGCGGTAAACCGGAAGCTTCCTCGGAACAATGAGATTCCCCAATGGCATGACGATGAGGCGGAAGTAGAGCCAACTCACCTTTCGCATGAAAGCGCTGTCCAGACTGAAGAGATGGTTCAGCAAGTCGTAGCGTGGGGTCAAATGCCGGAACATCTCCGCCATATCCTTCTTCGAATCTATAAAAAAAGAGCCCCGGTAGTGAGGCTCTTTTAAATAGCTTTTCTTCAAAGTCACCGTTTATTACTCTAACTCCTCTGATGAAAATATCAGCAGGCTCATCACCCAAGAAAAGAAATGCCCAAAATGAAAAGCAGTCCAGCGACCATCTGGAAATAAATGGTGTTGGCACAGGTTTTTGCCAGTTCTCTTTTGTCATAGTCGCTGAATACCCTGTAACTAAGGTAGGCCGCAGCCGGTAGGGCAATCAGGGTCAGGAGTCCGCCCTGATTCACCACCCCATTCTGGTAGAGCAGGTAGATGACCACAAAACAAGCTGCCATCAACGTCAGATATCCCCAGCGGGC
>DCAL01000090.1:0-176 GCA_002311975.1 Fidelibacterota bacterium UBA1134
GCTTAACCCCAGCAGAACAACCGTCTCACCTTTCTCTGCCTCAAGAGATGAATCCCGTAAGGCAAGGACGCCGCCGTAGGATTTTGAGACTTGATCGAAGCAGATCATGGAGAATAAACGTTACTCCGTGAAAGGATCCTCTACTCCCCCTTTACAAACTGTCTGAGGACTTCCTT
>DCAL01000090.1:254-7982 GCA_002311975.1 Fidelibacterota bacterium UBA1134
AGGATTGCCGTGGGCAAAGAGCAGGTGGTCGAAGTCGCAGTCGAGAAGACGGCGAAAGGCTTCCTTGAGTCCCCGCTTTACCCCTTCCGGGTCGTCCCCCATGAATTGATCTGGAACAAAACTCAGGGGACTATCGCCATCCCGGACCAGCCCATCAGCGAAGGCCATCAGTCCACCTGAACCGGGGATGTGATAGACCGTTTCTTCTGGACAGAGAGAAGCCACTTCCATCGCCACAATGCCGCCCGGGAACTCGTGGCCAAATTCAAATGCATTTACAAGTTCACCCTTCGGGAATTCATGGAGTCCTTCCCGGTGACACCATACGGTGCAGCCAAAAGCCTCTTGAAATTTAGTGCTGTGTCGGTAGTGATGCCGGTTGGACAGAAGGATGTGACTGGGCGGTTCACGATCATCGAACCACTCCAATCCCTCGGAGGGAACCATGGAATCGAAAAGGATGCCATCTTCTTCAAAATAGTAGGAGCTCACCTCAATGTGAATTCGCTCGTGGAGGGCCGTCCAGTGGAATACGCCAGGAACTATTTCTTTAATCATTTCGGCTCATTATTTACATCAATAGTTCAATATAGTAAACCCCTACCTATATGTCATAACTAATTAGAACGAACCAGATTAAAAATTTTCCAAATAGTAGGAAAGTTTTTTCCGGTGGTACCCAAGAAGCTTTTTACAAGCGATTTTTATTGACGTTACTCCGATTATGTATTACAAAAATCGGGTTAAGTTGCTCTTCGAATAGATCATCCTCACGGGTGTTGAATCTTAAGATTTGAAGCAAGCAAAAGAATACACCATCATTTGCTCTCAGAACAATGTCAGGGAGTCCATCCTGAATTCCGATTCACCGGTAGGAGGCGGAAACCACTTCCTTGCCGCTCCCCGACCTCGACTCCCTCATCGGTACGGGACGGGCAGTCGGTAAATTGAAGGCGCCCAAGTAAACTATTGCCCACCTGAGCCCGTCCGCCTAATTTCCCGCCGATATGCATCTTCATTAAAGAGGGCAAGATGTCATCCCCAAGAAACGCCAATTCACGGTCGAAATTGTTTGACGATCACCAGAGACAAATCCGATAACACAAAGGAGAAAGCTATGAAGACCAAACTTTTACCACTTTTCCTGGTCAGCCTGCTCGGCGTAGGCCTATTTGCCCAAGACCGGGACAAATCTGTCTGGGCAGACGAAAATTTTTCCGGCCTGAAGCTGAGAAGCATCGGCCCCGCACTCATGGCCGGCAGGATTGCCGACATCGCCATCCATCCCGGGGATGACAACATCTGGTACGTGGCGGTGGGTTCCGGCAATGTCTGGAAGACGGTAAACGCCGGCGTCACGTGGAAACCAATTTTTGACGATCAGAGATCCTATTCCACCGGGTGTATCACCATCGATCCAAACAATCCGGACATAATCTGGCTGGGCACCGGTGAAAATGTCGGCGGACGCCACGTGGGGTATGGGGACGGAATCTACCGCAGCGACGACGGCGGAGAGAGCTGGACCAACATGGGACTCGGGGAGTCGGAACACATCTCAAGGATCGTCATCCATCCCGACAATTCGGATGTCATCTGGGTAGCGGCGCAAGGTCCGCTATGGTCGAAAGGCGGCGAACGGGGAATCTTCAAATCTTCCGATGGCGGGAAGAGCTGGGAACGGGTTCTGGGAGACAAGGAGTGGGTCGGCGCCACAGAGATCGTAATCGATCCCCGCAATCCCAACAGGCTCTACGCCGCCACATGGCAGCGCCACAGGACTATCGCCGCCTATATGGGAGGCGGTCCGGGAACCGGACTCTATCGAAGCGGTGACGGCGGTGAAAGCTGGGAGAAACTGACAAAAGGTCTGCCCACATCCAACATGGGAAAGATCGGGCTCGCCATCTCTCCCCAGAAACCGGACATCCTCTACGCCGCCATCGAACTGGACAGGCGGACGGGCGCTCTTTACCGCTCCGCCGACCGGGGTTCCACCTGGGAGAAAAGATCGGATACCGTCTCCGGCGCTACAGGACCTCACTACTATCAGGAGCTGTACGCGTCGCCGCATCAGTTTGACAGACTCTATCTCATGGATAACCGCATCCAGATCTCCGACAACGGTGGCAAGACCTTCCGAAGAATGAAGGAGGAACACAAGCACGGTGACAATCACGCCATCGCTTTCCGGGCGGACGATCCCGACTACCTCCTCATCGGCACGGACGGCGGCATGTATGAAAGTTTTGATCTGGCGCAGAACTGGCGCTTTATAGAAAATATGCCCATCACGCAATTCTATAAGTTGGCGCTGGATGACGCCGAACCGTTCTATAATATCTACGGCGGCACGCAGGACAACAGCACCGAGGGCGGCCCATCCAGAACGGACAATGCGCAGGGAATTCAGAATTCCGACTGGAGAGTTGTTCTGAACTGGGACGGTCATCAGCCCGCTACCGAGCCGGGCAACCCTGACATCATGTACGGTCAGCGACAGCAGGGAACTCTGTCGAGGATCGACCTCACCACAGGCGAAGTGGTGGATATCGTGCCGCAGCCGGATGAGGGCGAGGACTACGAGCGCTTCAACTGGGACGCTCCCATTCTGGTGAGCCCCCACTCCCCCACCCGAATCTATTTCGGTTCTCAGCGGCTGTGGCGTTCCGATAACCGCGGCGACAGCTGGACCGCTGTCTCCAGCGACCTGACGCGCAACGAAGAGCGGCTCGCCCTCCCCATCATGGGAAGAACCCAGAGCTGGGACAACCCGTGGGATGTCTCCGCCATGTCAACCTACAACACCATCACATCCATCGCCGAGTCGCCGGTGCGGGAGGGACTGATCACTATCGGCACCGATGACGGTCTGATTCAGGTGACTGAAAATGGCGGCAAAACGTGGAGGAAGATCGAAGCGGGCTCTCTGCCCGGCGTTCCGAAAACAGCCTATGTGAACGACATCAAAGCTGACCTGTTTGACGCCGGCACGGCTTACATCGCACTGGATAACCATAAGTACGGTGACTTCCAGCCGTATCTGCTCAAGACGACGAACCGGGGCAAGACGTGGCGCTCCATCAGGGGCAACCTCCCTGACAGGACGCTGGTGTGGCGCATTGTGCAGGATCACGTCGAGCCGGAACTGTTGTTCGCCGGCACCGAATTCGGTATCTACTTTTCCGTGAACGGAGGCAAGGTATGGACCAAACTGACGGGCGGCGTGCCGGTCATCTCATTCCGCGATCTGGCGATCCAGCGCAGAGAGAACGATCTGGTGGGCGCTTCATTCGGCCGCAGTTTTTACGTGCTTGACGATTACACTGCTCTGAGAGAAGTATCTGAAGATCAGATGGAGGAAGAAGCCACCCTTTTCCCCATCCGCAAAGCGTGGTGGTATATCCCCCGCCCTCATCTGTCATTCTCTGCCGGAAAGGGCAGCCAGGGTGCCGGACATTTCGTGGCGCCCAATCCGCCCTTCGGCGCTGTCTTTACCTACTATCTGAAGGAGGCTATCAAGACGCTGAAGGACATCCGCAAGGAGGATGAGAAGGCGCTGAACGAGAAGAACCGAGATATCCCATTCCCCGGCTGGGACGCCATCGAGGCGGAGCGGCGGCAGGACGCACCGAAGATATGGATTTCCGTTGAAGACAGTCGAGGCGACGTGGTGCGGCGGGTGCCTGGATCTGCCGGAAAAGGCTTTCACAGAGTAGCCTGGGACTTGCGGTATCCTGCTGCCGACGCCATCGATCTGGACTCAGGCGGCGATGAACCGGGCAGCGGCTTCCTGGCGGCGCCGGGAACCTACACCGCCACGCTCTACAGGCAGTTAGACGGGGAAGTGTCTCAACTGGCTCAATCACAACAGTTCGAGGTTGTCCGTCTTAGAAGAGGGGCACTTCCGGGTGCGCGTCCAGCTGTCGCCGCGGCCTTCTGGCGCGATTACGAAGACGCGACCCGTACCGCCTCAGCGCTCCAACTGACCCTCAGAAAGGCTCTCACCAAAGTTAAAACGATGAAACTGGCGCTGGCGAGCTCCACCGCTGAAGCGGGAGTCCTCGATGAGCGGCTCCACGATCTGCGGATGGAGCTGCTGGAGTTGGATGGCAAGCTGAGCGGAAACCGATCAAAACAGCAGCCGGGTGAAAAAACGAAACCGAATATTGGTTACCGGCTGTTCGCCGTAGCGCGGGGCATCGGTCAGTCCACCTATGGTCCCACCGAAACCAACAGGCGCGGCCTTGAGATCGCCGTGAATCAACTAACAGACGCCCAAGCTGAGCTGGAGTCGGCAAAGGCAAAGATGTCCGCGCTGGCACAAGACCTGCTGGACGCGGGCGCGCCGTGGATTGAGGGTGAAGCTCTGCCTGAAAGGTAGACTGAGGTGAAGAAAACCTTCGAGGTTCTGCAAAACCTCGAAGGTTGCACTACATCATTTTACACTTAAGACCGCAGTCACCGTCAGCGACCCCTCCATCTGTCGGGATTCACCGACAGTGACAAGTAGGAGACCCCATTGGAAGAAGGTGAAACGTCACCAAACAACACTCACTTACCTCGCTGCCTGCTGCGCCCTCCTGACCATCCGCGCTGGGTACCTCGGCCCCGCCGCCAGCCATATCTATATTTTCAAACCTCTGACGATGGTGTTCATCATCCTCATTGCTGTTCAGGAAAGTTTCAATAATCTCTCGAGATATGCCGGATTTATCCTGGCGGGATTGGTATTTTCTCTCGCCGGAGATGTGTTTCTCATGCTGCCGTCGGATCAGTTCATGGCCGGTCTCGTCAGCTTCCTGATCGCACACCTCTTCTACATAGCCGCCTTCACCGCCGGAAAGTTAATTAACCTGTCATGGTCAGTCGTTCCTTTCCTGATTTATGGCGTTATCATGTATGCCGTCCTTCACCCCTATCTGGGAGCGATGAGGCTGCCGGTACTGGCTTACGTCGCGGTAATCCTCATCATGGGGTGGCAGGCGTGTAACAGATGGAACTTTTCAAGGAACACGTTCACTCTTCTGGCTTTTCTGGGCGCTGTGCTGTTTATCTTTTCAGATACTGTGCTGGCGCTGAATAAGTTTCGTGAACATTTTGAGGCGGCAAGAGCCCTGAACCTGAGTACCTATTTTACTGCCCAGTGGATGATCGCTCTGTCGATAAAACAGAAAGTTCATCTCTGATTACAGAAACCGTTCGAGGTTCTGAAAACCTCGAAGATTGCCGCACGTCATTTTATTCCATCGTCCTTAACTCTTCGAAGGATCCTTCGGAAACTCCTATCGGCGTTAAGTCAAGTCCGATCAATCCCCCTCATGGATTTCCCTCGCTGCCCGCAGTCCGGAAACGAGCGCTCCCTGCATCCAGCCGTGATAGTCTGAGGCGTGCTCGCCGGCGAAATGGACGCGTCCCTCAGCCTTGCCGATGTGTGATCTCAGCGCCGCATCCTGCTCAGCGGTGGGAGACGCCCACGCAGCGCCCGACCATTTCTCCAGCGCCCACGAATGTGACGTGCCGCTCTCCACATGATCATTTACATTGGGGAGAACGCCTTCCCATCGATCGAGCACGTCAGTAATCCGTTCTTCCCCGCTGAGCCGGTCGACCTCTACGGCACGATTGTAACGCAAATATGACATGATGATACCGCGGGGTCCTTCCCGATCCCAGGTTGGCTGCCATATCTCTTCCGGCCAGTCGGTATTGCCCCAGCCGTTCAGCCCTTCGCTTTCCCAGAACCGATTGGCAAACTGAATGAAGATCCGCGTGGACGGGGCGTAATTATAGCCTCCGCGCATGGCCGCCACTTTTTCGGCTGAGAGTTGCGGGATGAAGGTGATTCTCGAAAGTACCGGCAGCGGAACAGTGCAAAGGACTCTATCAGCACTGAAGACGCTCCCATCGGACGCGTGCACAGTGACACCGCCATCCGTCTGCTCGATCGTTTCAATCGGCGTCATGAGGTTAATCTGTTCCGTGAGGAATTCGGCGAAGGCGTGAGGCAGTCTGTCCGTGCCGTCGCGAATCTTTACGTACTCTTTATGTTTCACCGATCCGGGCCACGGCCGGTCATCGAGAAAATCGGCTGTCGGGATGAGCGACCGGTTTCCGTCTGACAGATCCACATACAGACCCGACCGGGGATAGAACGGATCGAGTGTCAGCCCAAAGTGTTCGGCGTATCCCAGTGTCATGTCGTGATCCGGCGGGATGCGGGCCGCTCCGGCCTCGGCTGAATGGCCATCTGAGAACGGTGTGCGAAGCGTGAGCACCCGCCCTCCGATCCTCTCTCTCGCTTCCAGAATTGTTACATTATGCCCGGCCCGGGTCAGCTCGTAGCCGGCAACCAGTCCGGACATCCCCGCACCGACAATGACTATCTTCTTAGGAGGCCGGTCTACCGTGAGCATTCCCGGCGAGTCCTCTACCGTTTCGGGGTCGTGATCATCATCCTCGCAAGAGACGAATGCCAGTCCGGCCGAAATCAGCATGCTACGGCGCAGAAATTCGCGGCGCGTCAGATCAGGCATGTGCGGAAAGAGAGGGATGGGTTGCTGTCTTCGGAAACATGATGCTTCTTGACTCTTTGAACCTTCAGTTCATTCGACGTGTTGCGAAGCTAATAAAGTGAGAGTAATAAAGTCAATCAAATCAGAATCATCGACCTGCTATCAGAAGACCTTGATATTAAGGCAGGTGGATATGAGCTTCTTAATCTCCAGTTACAGCAATCCCTGAATAAACACATGGTGTCAGATCTTGCTAGGTACAGCTCTTACGCTGAATTCACCGAAAATAATGAAAGAAATGCCACACTGCATGATTTAGCCCTAAAACACAGGGACTTGATGCCTGATCACAAGAGCGCACAGTTGCTTCTTAAGGATAGTGCCAATAAAAAGAAAGTCGCTAAATATGTAGATCGATTTAAGGTCCAACGCTGGGATCAGCCAGCCACAACAATCACTGCGCACATTTCAAAGGATGGGCATGCATTTATACATCCATCGCTTGTCCAGAATAGGTCACTTACCGTGAGAGAGGCTGCACGTCTGCAGTCGTTTCCAGATGATTATGCTTTCTGTGGTCCAAGAACAGAGCAGTTCAGACAGGTAGGAAATGCGGTACCTGTAATTCTTGCAAGAGCAATTGCAACGGGAATAAAAAAAGTACTGGAATCAAGCGATGGTTGATAGAATTTCAGAGGAAAAACGAAGTTGGAATATGTCTCGAATTAAAGGTTCAGATACAAAACCTGAGATTTATGTTAGATCCTTTCTACATAGAAACGGATTTAGATTCAGGTTAAATAGAAAAGATCTAACAGGGAAACCAGATATTGTACTCCCAAAATATACTACAGTAGTTTTCATTGATGGTTGCTTCTGGCATAGACATTTAGGTTGCAAATATTCGTACACGCCAAAATCCAACACCAGTTTCTGGGAGAAAAAATTCAGTAATAACATAAAACGGGTTGTTCAGGTAAATATGGAGTTAGTAAAAGCTGGTTGGAAAGTTATACGTATCTGGGAATGTGAAGTCCCCGATGAAGATACTCTAAGATGGAGACTCTTGCATGTTTTGAACAGTAAATGAAACTCAGCCGTCCGCCACACTTATGGATACCCCTTCTCCCCGGCCTGCCTGCCCGCCTCTCCAATGAGGGACCATGCAGGCATTTTTCAGAGCATATTTTTATCCCTGAATTTGAAATACAGT
>DCAL01000017.1:0-348 GCA_002311975.1 Fidelibacterota bacterium UBA1134
CGTGGGCGGAAGGTTACGGCTATGATCTGACCTTCGAATACGATATTCCCCGTCTACCAAGCGGGATATACGAATGGGAGGGCAAGATCACTTTTATTGTTAAATCAAATGAAGATGAAGTGGATGCCCTGGTTGTCTATCCCAGCAACACTCTCAACGCCTACACCACCAGTGGCGGTAAATCGCTCTACAAACCGGAAAAGGACAGCGCTGTGTTGGTCTCGTTTCAGCGTCCCATGAATGCGTCGGATGACTACCATCGCCCTTTCTTTGACTGGCTGGAAAGGCAGAGTCAGTATCGAGTCGGATATCTGTGCGACATGGATCTGGATGACTACAACGAACTGG
>DCAL01000017.1:426-5185 GCA_002311975.1 Fidelibacterota bacterium UBA1134
GGTACAATAGTGAGCGGAATCAGCTCATCTGTTACAAAGAAAAATATGAAGATCCCATCAGTGACACTGAGCTAAAGACAGTCAGATGGTCAGATCATCAATTGAACTACTCCATTGTGAGCAGCATAGGGGCCGATTTCGATCACGGTGGCTACGGAAATAAGGAAGACAAGGGGTGGGACGGCTACAGGATTATCGCAGAAGAGTCGCCTCTTCTGGAAGGATTGGCGCTTAGGCAGGGAGACCTGCTCATCCTGCCTACAAACGAGTATGACGGCGCACCTGTCAGTTCGTTCGACGAGGCTGGCTTTCCGGTATTGGCGCAGGATTCAAGAGGCTTCTACCGCACGGGGCTTATCGGGTTTGATCTCACCGTCAACAGACGCGAACGTGACGGTGTCGGTACCTTCATCGTCTTTCAGAAGGCAGAGACGTCCGGCATCGTTATCAATGCCGCCAGCATGAACTGGTGCGGGGAAGCGGGGATAGCAGGACAGGACGGTGATAAGATACAGCGCATCACGCTCAATATGTTTGACAAGCTGCTATCTCATTCGGAGCTGTTTGGTGGGAATTAGATCACTACAACGACGCCGGCCGATGAGGGAACGACATGGGCGCCTACGGAGAGACGAATGGGGATTGTGGGAAACGAGCCCCATATGAAGCATTACGATGTCTTTCTAGAGTATTTTCAGACTCCTACTCTCATAAATGAGTTTTTCAGAAACCCTTTCTCAGTCCACTGTCACGAGGTGGATCATTTTTCAGATGAGTTTTCTTAAATTGATCTGAGATGCCACCCATGAAATCGTTCTCTACCGCGTTTCTGATTCTTTTCCTCCTCTCATGTGATAGGAATGAGAGAGACCAGGGCGCTACGACAGAATCACTCTTCGGCAAGTGGGAACAAATTGAAAAGCGAGCCACCCTTGCCGCCGGATGGGTACCTTTAGGGAGCGGCTCCTTTTATATTGTGAAGTTTGAGAATGACGGCAGTCACACCACACAGCAGGGCAACTTCATCAACAGTTACAACTGTACCGGAACATGGTTCACGAGCGGCAACGCCTTAACCATGATGAGTGATTGTGGTCGCGGCGCCAGCGAAGAGAAAGTCCACTACGGTATCACCGATCATACACTCACATGGGTTTATGATTTTTCCGAGACCGGCAGGAGATTCGCACGGAGTGAAGAGGTGCGCTGGTGAATTCTGATGAAATAGACTGCTCGTCACAGCATCCGCCCGTTCACCGATTTGTCCCAGACGGTGATAAGTTTGATCGTCAGGCGATACTGCGTCAACTGTTTCAGCATGAAGCGCACTCCACTCAGTCGCACTTAATCAACAACCGCTGGGAGAATACCTATCTGGAGACGCACTTCACGCCCGCCGTCACTTCCTTGCTAAGCTATGCCGCTTCCCGCGCGGGCAAAATTTGCGACAAGAAACTTTTAGTGCCGCATCAGCTTCTCGGTTTCGCCGCGAACGAGTACTGGTTCAACATGGCCCATCCGGGTGAGTCCACAGGGATGCACAATCATAGGGATGGCTCTCTCGTTTCGGGCGTTTACTATCTTGACGTACCGCAAGACGGGGGTAACCTCTTCTTCCGCCGTGAAGACGGTTCGGACATAGAAACTTACTCAAAGACGGGAGAGATGGTGCTGTTTCCCTCACACCTCGATCATTACGTGGCTGTCAACAACAGCAGCAGTGTGCGGGTCTCCCTCGCGTTCAACTGCTTCGAGCCGCCCGTGAGAAATCGTATTGGCGTGGCAGGTTACAGCAAGAACAGGTACTTCAGTTCTTGATTTCCAAAGGGTGGCGTGATAAGGCAATCCTCCTCCATAACGTGGCCACAAGACTTGAGTTCAAAATCCGCAACTGGCCGAGAATTGACTTAAGGCTTGCTTTCAATGCAGCATCGTTCTTAACTCAATCCACCTGCTGGTGGATTAAGTCAATTCCGATTGAAGACTGACAAATGGTGGAGTCTGTTCTCCGGCAGAAACGCGGGATCTCCTGTTTTGAAAAACCTTGAGTGAACAGAGAAGCTATGCTTAAATTTGCGAGAGTAAAGAATGAAGAATCAGACAAATCAAGCAAGAAGGAGGTGGCGAATGCGAAGAATCGATAAAGTTCTGTTTATCATCATATTTTCAGGCTTGCTGAGGGGATCGGGGTTTGTTCCCAACGTAGCCGTAACAAGCGGCGGGGGCATCCAGCAGATGCCCGATATGGTGGTGGGAAAGGATGGTTCCATCTATGTGGTGTGGCTGGACGCATCGGTAGCTGAAGGAAAGATCTACTTCTCGAAATCGACCGATCACGGAGCCTCTTTTGAGTATCCAGTTCAGGTGAGCGATAGGGAAGCGAACAGTGTTTCGATCCTCTCGGGCGGGCCGCGGATTGCCGAGTACGACGGCACGCTGTATATCGCATGGAGTGATCAGAGGATGGGCTATAGTTACACTAATATCCGCTTCACCAAATCGGAAGACGGGGGAGCTACATGGTCATCATCGTCGGAGGTGGGGACAGCCGGCAGGTTCAATCTCTACGCCGATTTGATCGTCGCGGAAGACGGAACGCTCCATTTTTGGTACTATCAGTACAGTTCGCTGAGTCTTGACTTTGAGTCTGTGATGTACCGTCAGTCTACCAATGGGGGTGACTCCTTTTCTTCGCCGAAGAAGCTGAGCAACTACAGCGGCAGCATCCCGTGCGACTGCTGTCCGGCCGATTTGGTGATACTGTCCAGCGGCAGAAAACTCACCGCATTCAGAGACAACAATGACAATATTCGCGATATATTCGGCGTTTTCTCCGAACAGGGTTCCACCAGTTGGGGTGACCTGCTTCGCATCTCGTACCAGGATTTCTTCATTGATTACTGTCCTTCTTCGGGTCCAAGCATCGGAATCCTCGAGAATATCGTGGCTATCGGTTACATGGTGGGTGTTGAGAGTGTGCCAAGAGTGTTCCTGAAGTTTTCCACTGATAACGCAGTGACGTTCAGTGATTCTTTTGCTGTGGATGCGGACGTGAGCATAGACGTCATTCAGGACTATCCTACAACGGCCATGACCTCAGACGGCGTGATACACATCGCCTGGCAGGACAGCCGCGGTCGCTCAGATATTTACTATGGCAACATGACGACACTGGACAGTGAACTCAAAAACATCGAAATCCTGAACGATGACGATGCAGACAAACAACAGCGGGAGCCAAAGATTCAGGCGGGAAAAGACGGTTATGTCTATGCGGTGTGGACAGACCGGCGATCGGGGACAGAAATCTATTTCACTACTAATAATCCGGCCAGTCTCGCAACCGATCCGGAAGCGTCACTGCCGGCGCAGTTCAGACTGCATCAGAACTACCCAAATCCGTTCAATCCAGCCACGACCATCCGCTACGATCTTCCGCAGGAGGGCTACGTCGACCTCGTGATTTACGACGTCCTCGGCAGGAAGGTGAGGACACTTGTAAGTGATAGAGTAGCAACTGGTTTCCATCAGGCAATGTGGGATGGATCGAATGATTTGGGGAATCAGGTGAGTGCAGGGGTGTATCTCTATCGTTTGGATGTTGTGTCCGAAGGATCTTTTGGACCAGATGGCCCCGATGGATCGGAGCGTTACGGAAAAACCGGGAAAACGTTGTTGTTGAAGTGAGGCTATCCGACACGGACGAATGACGGTGCCGAGCAGTAGCTCAGACGAACCGTCATGGAAGCGCTGAATGGATTCACACTGCTGCATCTGATAGTCTGTTTCGCACTCGGCCGCTTTACGAGACTTGGCATCGTACCGTTTTTTGTCCTCTCCATCGGGTGGGAGTTTGTGGAAGTCTTGATGCCGTTTCAGTTTGCGCTCGAATCGTTCCCAAATAAGATTTTTGATATCGCTGCAAATACTGCAGGTTATTTCCTGGGAAGACATTCCACAAATATATTCTCTCACCACCGTTTGACTTCATAGAAAATCTGAAGGGTGGGGAAGAACGCTATGATGAGGCACTCCCGCCCCGTAATTTCCGTTCCCCATTCTATTCCGGTCTTCTACCCATGAATGATGATTTTAGCACGCCGTGGCTCCTGATGTCCACGAGGATTTATACCGCTCCCAGTGACGGTAAAGTGTTCGGCATGCAAGAAGCGGATGTCACCGATGTGCTGTTTTATATTCAGCGGCAAGAAAAGAAGGGGCTCCATCTCACCGTTACCCTTATTGTCACCGCTGCTATAGCGAGGTCGATGGCCTATGACGCTCCGGATATCAACTGTTTTGTTTATCGCGGTGGGCTTGTGCCCCGGGACTATGTGGCCGTGGCGGTAAACATCAAAGGCGGACGGGAGATGGCGTCAATGGTGGTGCACAACGCACATCTGAAAACGGTGTCAGAAATCGGCGAAGCGATCCGCCGCGGGCTGAACCGCACCGCCGGAAAGATGAAGGAAAGTCAATGCAGAGTAAGTATCTGCTGAGCAAGGTTCCGTGGCCCTTCCGGAGGTAATTCTTTAAGCTGATCCGCGCCATCGCCAGCGTACTGAGAAATACCATTCGCAATCACGGCACAACGTCAGGGAAGGGGTCAACAAATTTCTACGGTCTAGCCGGTCGAAAGGGAGGAAACGAGGCACACCTAAAAGTCTTTTGCAAGAGCGTAACGCCGTGACCGCGCTGTGCTGATGGGGAGATTCAAAAAACGGTCCTGAGCCAGCGAAGTACCCAGTTTTTCCTAAGT
>DCAL01000017.1:5249-11128 GCA_002311975.1 Fidelibacterota bacterium UBA1134
CTGAGTGAGTACTTTCTTTGCTGACTCACGAGGTGGTCTTATTTGATAATAATCAATAAGGAATCAGTCATGAAAACTGTCATCCCGCTTTCCTTGCCATTGATCGTTTGTGTCGAGTTGGATCATTGCGGCACTAAATAGTACTGATCCGGACGTAGTTAACGGCGGCGATTCTCTCTGCGGTAACATCCGTTGACCTTTCCTGATTTATAGTCTACATTCGGACAGAATGAAACTGATACACTGCAGACTCTCACAACTATTTATCGTTTCGGCATTCCTATTCTCTGGCTGTGACAGTCCACCGGAAGTGACCATCGATGCGCCGGCAGCTGAGACCTCTGTAGCCGAAGTGGTGTGGATCGAATGTACCGTCACGGATGACGATTCGGTTACACGGGTGGAGTTGTGGATCGATGGTAACTCCACAGGGCTGGTGGATGACGAGGAGCCGTTCACTTTTGCCTGGAATACGAAGGAATACGCCGACCGGTCCGTCCACGGCATCACAGCGAAAGCATATGATGTTGGAGGGCAGATAGGGATAAGTGACACGGTGATAGTGACTGTTGACAACCGGCGTTCGTATCCTCAGCCTTCAGGGATTGTTTCTACGGCATTCAGAAGCGGCAGATACACAATCGCTTGGGACCGTTCCCGCGATGCGGATTTTGCCTTCTACCGATTAGAGAAGTCCATCGATCAATCTATGGTGGACTCAAAGATAATCTTCACTTCGGGAAGTGTGTCCGACACATCGTATGTTGACCGCAACATCGATCCGCTCCAACGTCAGCATTACCGGGTGACAGTCATCGATACGTTAGGTTTTGAGAGCGAGGGGCCGATCCTGACTTCGCCCATCTATCCGCCTCCGAAAGCGATCGATATCATGTCTGTCACTTACGATTTCGAAAAGATGACCGTAGCTTGGAGCTCGTCACCGGATGACAACTTCCGGGACTATCAGCTTCTCTATGCGTCCTCGCCCACCGGCCGTAAAAGATCTCTGGCACGGTATTCAGACAGAGCGGTAACAGAGCATGTGTTGGACGATTTTGATCCCACAAAGGAAAATTGGTTCTGGATCAGGGGCGCCAACAGCTATGACCAGACCACTCTCGGGAAAGGTGTCACAAATGAAGTAGACAGACCGCCGCAGAAGATCGATGTGAAATCTGTCGATTACAATCTCAAGAAGATGGTGGTATCGTGGAACAGGTACGATGAGCCCGATTTTTCCTCATATGAGCTTCAGTATGCCCGGGAAGAAGCCGGACCAAGAGCGCTTTTTGCTGCTATTACCGATGCTGATCAGAATCGCTTCGAGATGACAGACTTCGATCCCACACATAGAAACTGGTTCTGGGTTCAGGTTACCGATCGCTGGGGGCAGACTTCTGTCGGCAAGGGGATGTCCAATGAGGTGGACTCACCGCCCAGGAAGTTAGATATCAGATCGGTAAACTATTCTCTGGATGAAATGGTGGCGAAATGGAGACGATCCAAGGACAAAGATTTCAAGAGCTACGAGATTCTTTATTCGGAAACGAAGGACGGCGAAAGAGTATCGCTGGAAACAATCAGCAAGAGGAAGAAGACCTCCTACACTGTAACGGACTTTGACCCCTCGCATGAGAACTGGTTCTGGATTAATGTGGCTGACAAATGGGGCCTGGAATCGGTAGGCAAAGGCAAATCCAACAAGATAGATGCGCCGCCTCAAGCGGTGGATGTTACAGCGGTGCAATACGATTATAACAGCCTGACCGTCAGCTGGGACCCATCGGCGGAACCCGATTTCCTCTCCTATGATCTGCTTTATTCGGATAGAGAAGACGGAGTTAGACGATCGCTGGTCACCAGCAGAGACTTGAGCAGAACTTCGTATGTGATGAGAGACTTTGATCCGACACATGAAAACTGGTTCTGGGTGCGAGTTACGGATAAGTGGGGTCTTCAGTCCGCTGGCATGGGGAAATCGAACGAAGTCAATTTTCCGCCGGAACCGATAGATGTGATTTCAGTGGACTATGATCTGGATAAGTTCTTTCTCGAGTGGGCGAAGTCCGAGCATCCTGATTTTATCTCTTATGATCTTCTCGTTTCACACACGAGACAGGGTCGTAAGCGGGTGATAGCCAGTTTTGGTGACCGGGAGGCGACACTGTTTTCACTTGTCGGTCAGGGGAAGTTTGATCCCTCGCGGGAGAGATGGTTCTGGATAAAGACCACGGATCATTGGGGTCAGGAATCCTTCGGCAGGGGATACAAGGTGCTGGATGATAATCCTACTGAGCCCATTCTCTCTGAAGTGGTCTATCGCGGTGATTCCTTCACCTTCACCTGGACCAAGAGTCCCGACGGCGATTTCAAATCTTATACACTCTCTCAGTCACAACGCGCAGACATGAGCACAGAAGAAGAGATGTTTTCCAGTTTTGTAAAGAGTGATACCACTTTTGTTCTGACAGACGTGAAACCGTGGCACAGAAAGTACTACCGGCTGGAAGTGGAAGACGTGTGGGGATTGAGGACTTCGTCTGTTCCAGTCATCGGCGATTCCCACAGCTGGTTTGTGAAAACCTACGGCGGAACCGAAAGTGACAGAGGTCAGTCGGTACAGCAGACCAATGACGGCGGCTTCATCGTCACGGGACAGACCTACGCCAAAGATAAAAACGGTGATGTGTGGCTGCTGAAAACCGATCCGAAGGGCGGCGAAGAGTGGAGCCGATCGTTCGGCGGCGAGGGGACAGACCACGGCTACTCTGTTCAACAGACGCTTGACGGAGGCTATATCATTGCCGGTGTCACGGAAGCCTATCAGGAGAAATGGAGCGACGTGTGGGTTATCAAGACAGATGAATACGGCAATCAGCAGTGGAACCGCACCTTTGGCGGATTCAAGTGGGACAAGGCCCATGCCATTCAGCAGACGCGGGATGAGGGCTATATCATTCTCGGCTACACCTTTTCTTTCGGTAACGGCGACGCCGATATCTGGCTCATCAAGACGGACTCTAACGGCGATCGTGAATGGAACAAGACCTTCGGCGGAGCGAACTGGGACTACGGCTACTCTGTGCATCAAACGGATGACGGCGGCTATGTGCTGACAGGGTATACAGAATCCTTTGGTCGCGACTGGAGCGACATCTGGCTCATTAAGACAGACTCACTGGGGAACGAAGAGTGGAGCCAGACCTTCGGCAATCGCGAGTACGATTACGGTCATTCGGTCCGGCAGACTTCAGACGGAGGCTACATTACCGTCGGGGTAACCCGCGCCTTCTACCCGGGATTCGAGGACGTCTGGCTTATCAAGACGGACAGTGAGGGGAGGGAGGAGTGGAACCGGACTTTCGGCGGCAGAAGCTGGGATAAGTGCTATTCGGTTGCTGAAACGGAGGACGGCGGATTTGTTATGAGCGGTTCCACCCGGCTCATGGAGGACGGCGGGTCAGACGTCTGGCTCATGAAGACGGATGCGCAGGGTAACAGTCAGTGGAAGAGACTGTTCGATGGAAGTGAGAATGATGATGTATTCTCCGTGCAGCAGACTGCCGACGGGGGATACGTCATGGCGGGGCTGTCCGAGCCGCGGGATGGTGAGGCGAGCGATCTGCTGCTGATTAAGACCGATCCCGATGGAAAGGTGTCCCCGCGCTGAGAGTGAAACATCTCGAAACATTTTCGAGACTCAACGTAATTCTAACAATCGATCTATACGCGGTCAAAGGGTCTTTATCAAGCAACAATAGTTGACTTTACAGTCTTTCATGACTAAGTTTTTTTTTCTTGTTGCTGGAGGGGGTTCAAAGCCAATTAAGGAAAATCAATCATCGATAAAAAATTCCCAAGGAGGAGTCTCATGATTAAACGAATTGTCGTAACAACCGCATCACTGATCTTTTGTACAGTGCTGACTGCTCAGGATGAACCGATTGTTAAGAGTGGCGGATATACAAAAGTGTACAGAGGAAAAGAAGCCGCCTTTGAAAAAGATGTCGCCTCTCACGTCTCTAAATGGCATGGAGAGGGACAATGGAACCAGTTCGCTTCACAGGTAATGAGTGGTCCAAGATCAGGTCAATACTTTATCGGCACGACCAATCACTACTGGAAGGACTATGACGATAGAGTGACCACCGATGCTCATGACAATGATTGGGAAAGGATCGTTAACAAGTATGTTGAAGAAAACAGCGGTATGCTCTACTATGTCAAAGTGCCTGATGCCAGCTATAATGACCGCCGTTCTCTCATGTTCAGTCTCACATATCTGTACTGCAAACCGGGAGATGTTGATAGAAAACTGGACCTAATCAGGAAGATTAAGGAAGCGGCCGAGAAAACAGACTATGAAAGGTCTTGGAGCATTTACCGGCTTCGTGGCGGCAAAGGAAGTGTTCTGGCTGCTGTGAACAGGTTGGATGGTATGGTGGACATGGGTCCGGCAAAAATGTCTTTTTTTGATATGTGGGTGAAAACATTTGGTGAAGAAACTGCTTCCGAAATGACAGACACTTGGTACAACACCCACACGAAATCTATCGAGGAAATTCATCGGTTGATTGACAGCATGACCTCACCTCCTCCTAATTAACTCAATGTAGTTGTCGTCCATTGCGCTTGATCATCAGTTTAGTGCCCAGGCTTGTGATAAATTACTTTCTGTTTATCAGACTGTCGATTGAGGTTATGTGATAACGGGATTTGCGCAATCCGCTGTTCACCCTTCCGCTCCCCCTTTGATATCTCTCTGATCACACGTAGATTTCTGACAGATATCGCTATTCGCCGCGGGACAATCGATGTGTCAGCCATGAAAAGATTCAAACACTATACGCTTTCAATTCTTCGTTCAATCATTTCTCTGCTCCTCGTTGTTTCTGTTTTATCGGCTCAGCATCAAGTCGGCAATACGGTGGAGGACTTCTCCGCTCCATTCTGTTTTGCCGACACAGGCGATTTCAATCTGTCCGATTACTATCCCGATGAGGGGGAAGGGCAATACTACGTCCTCTGGTTCAACCTCTTCACATCGTGGTGACAGTCCTGTCAGGCGGAGGCTCCGCTGACGGAAAGCATCTATCAGACGTACAAGGATCAAGGGCTGCGGCTAATCGGCTTCGGCTTTGACTGGAATCAGCCCTACAGCTGCTCAGGCTGGGGTGAAACATTTGGATTAACCTATCCTCTCGCTGATGATAGCGGATGGTCAGCGTGGGACCTCTTCGGCATGGGTTACATCCCGCACAACGTCATTATCGATCATACCATGACGGTGCGTTACACGGATTACGGATTCGATCAAATCGGTGTTGTGGACGCCATCGAGGATGCCCTTGACGGTGTGTATCAGATGCTGGGACTTCCCAGATTGAGTTTTGGGACGTATGAGATTTCCGCACTTCAGGAAGATGACAACGACGGTGTGCTGAATCCCGGCGAAGGAGGCGTTATTTCTGTCACTATTTTGAATGAGGAGGGATTTGCCACAGCTTCTGAAGTGATATGCACCATTAGTGCTGATGATGCGGACATTTCTATTACCCCAGGTTCATTTGTGGTATCGGGCGATCTAGAAGCGGGCTCCGTCGCCTCCAACGATGAAGATCCGTTTGTGTTCGAGATTGCTGCGGATTCACCCCAGAAGATCATTCCCGTTACATTGACGGTTTCAGCCGCCAACAGTGAAGGATTCCAGACAAGTCAGACGCTGAATATCAAAGTGTCCCTTGCTCAGGCTGGATTTCCTTACTTGACAGCCAGCACGGTCTATACTGCTCCCGTCGTTTATGATATTGACGGCGATGGGGAGAATGAAGTAGTGGTCGGTACAGACGATTATTCCGTTTACGCTGTCGGTAGCG
>DCAL01000017.1:11192-12663 GCA_002311975.1 Fidelibacterota bacterium UBA1134
GGCAGATCTTGATGGAGACGGCGATGTGGAAATCGTGGCGGCGGCGGACAACTCAGCAGTTTACATTCTGAACGGCGACGGATCCCTTCAGGCGGAATATGTTGTTTCGGGACTTATCTCCACGACAGCGTTGAAAGATCTCGACAATGATGGTGATCTGGAAATCATTTTCGTCAACAGTCCGGGCAGCCTGTTCGTCATCAATCATGACGGTAGTGATTTCGGCTCCTTTCCCCTTGCCGTGGGCGATGGACCGCTGCTGAGGGCTCCGACTGTGGGAGATCTGGACGGGGACGGGAATGCTGAAATCGTTGTCGGCACCCTGAGCAGCAATGTGTGGGTTTTCTCCGCCGATGGGGACCCGCTGGAAGGGTTTCCTTATATCGCTGATGACAAAGTCTATGCCGAAACGGCGCTTGCTGATCTGGACGGGGACGGGATTTTGGAAATCATCATCGGCACTGAGAACGGGAAACTGCAGGTGATCGATCATACGGGTACGCTCATCTGGACCTACGATGCAGATGATAAGATCAGGATTTCGCCCACTGTCACCGACATGATGAAGGATGGAGACCTCGAACTGTTCTTCGGAACCGTCAGCGGGTCAGTTTACGGTCTTGACAATGAAGGTAATGACCTCGCCGGCTGGCCTCTGCTGACAGAGAAAGAACTGATCTCTGAGCCTGTCTTTTTTGATCTGGATAATGATGACGTTGCGGAGATCGTGCTGGCACTCTCGGACAGTTCCGTCTGGGCGTATCATTTCAACGGCGAAGTGGTAAAGAATTTCCCGGTGACGTTTGACAGACCCATCACGGGAGGTCTGTTCATCGGCGATATAGATGAGGATGGCGATGTGGAAGTGGTGACAGGGACAACGCGGGCGGTGGAAGTGGTAGACGTCAAGACGAAAGCCGGGAAGAGCAAGTTCTGGAGCATGTACCGCGGCGGTCTCGAAAGGACAGGCAGCTTCGCCGATGCCGGTCTGCTTACCGTTGAATCATCGAGAAAAGTACTTCCTGACGATTTCGGATTACACCAAAACTACCCCAACCCCTTCAACCCTACTACCATCATCCGGTATGATCTTTCTGAAGCAGGACGCATTTCGCTGATCGTCTACGATGTGCTAGGCAGGGAGGTGAAGTTTTTGGTGAGCGGTGAACTGGTGAGTGGTTTTCATCAGGCAGAGTGGGATGGGACGGATGAGATTGGGAGATCGGTAGCAGCCGGAATCTATCTCTACCGGATAGAAACTCAGGGCTATAGTCAGACTCGGAAGATGCTACTTCTGAAGTGATCCCCATTACACTTTTCAACTACTTTCCCAATCTTAAAAAGGAGATATAAATGGATGACCTAATCAAAAACCTGTTCAAGCATTATTTAAAAATAGTTGATAACTATATCGTTCCATTCTTGCGTTCACAAAATGGAATGTTTATGATTATTGGTATAATCATTTTGT
>DCAL01000017.1:12729-13912 GCA_002311975.1 Fidelibacterota bacterium UBA1134
AAAATGAGTTGGCTAACAAACCCATCAAGCCCCGTCTTGAAAGCTCATTTATCGACGGGGCTTGCTTGTTGTGAGTCCTTCAATCTTTCATTATCTTCACTTAGGCAAATCATGTCAGACTTAGGAGTTATCAGTCACAGAACGGACAACTTTCAACGGATAACTGGATGGAATAGGAGACAAATGAAACAAGGTTAGGGTGGCTGTCCCCTGAGATCGTAACTCAGGGGACAGCCGTTCCCTTAGGGGAGGTGAAACAAAATGCGACTATATGCCAGCCATACAGAAGAGTTTCTTGAAGACATAAGATTCAACCTCATTGCTGATAAATTGGCTTCGAGCTTTGTTCATCAACCGGTACGACTGCGGCCACGACGAGAGTAAAGAGAACTTGCACTTCAGCATCGATAATGATACACTCACATGGGTTTACGATTTCTCGGAGACGGGGAAGAAATTCAATCGAAACACCGACGGAAGTTGAGTTTGAACACCTCTCTCTATATCCTTCTCTTCATCCTCGGTGTTTTCGCTGGCGGTCTGTTCGTTTTCGCCCACAGCCTCAAGACCATTAACCAGATTCACAAGGATTACCGGGAGGGGCGGTATGACCTTGAGGCGGAATCGGGCGGGGATGAAGAAGATGAGCAGTGACCTCTTTCTGGAAAGGATGCGCTCACCGGACATCGCCGAAACGATCGCTGCAGGGACTACCACCGTCATCGTCTCTTGCGGCGCGGTCGAGCAGCACGGCCCCCATCTTCCCCTCTTCACCGATGCGGAACACTGAACTCATCTCAGCGCCGAGGTGGCAAAACGGTTAGGTCATACCCTCGTTGCGCCCACCATCCGGGTAGGGTGTTCCGAACACCACATGAGCTTCTCCGGCACCATCTCACTCAGAGAAGTGACGTTCCGCGCCGTCTGCCGAGATTACTGTGTCAGCCTCTCCCGCCACGGTTTCACCAGGATCTGTATGCTCCCTTCCCACGGCGGCAACTTCAAACCTCTCGAAAACATGCTGGAGGAACTGAACAGTGCTGTCGGTGAGGGGTGCACGGTGTTGACATTCACTGACCTCATGGCTCTGGTGAAGACATGGAGGGGCGTTGTGGAAGCGGAGACCGGTTTAGGCTACCGCGTCGGCGGCCATGCGGACATCGCCGAGAGTTCGCTCATGTTG
>DCAL01000017.1:13991-14582 GCA_002311975.1 Fidelibacterota bacterium UBA1134
CCGAACTGGACAAGGTGGTCATACAGAACCAAATATCCCGTAGTTTACTTACTTCATGGCGGCGGAGGTTATGAATTCATCTGGGCAGAGATGGGCCGGGTAAATCTCGTTCTTGATAACCTTATTGCAGATAAAAAAGCAACACCAATGATTCTTGTGATGCCTTATGGACATACGCCTCGTGTAGAGGGACAAAAGTACAGGGCAAACAGGATCCAAAGATTCGAGAATTATTTGCTTAACGATCTCATCCCGTATATCGAGAATACCTATCGTGTAGCGGAAGGGAAAGAGAACCGTGCCATGGAAGGACTCTCAATGGGTGGATCACAAACAATTCGTATTGGTGTAAAGAATATCGATATGTTTAGCGCGCTGGGAGTATTCAGTAATGGTATAAGAGATTTGGAAGCTTTCGAGAAGGCAAATGCCGAACAGCTGAAGTCGATTAACGAGAAACTCGATCGAATTTCTTAAGGAAAACAATATAAACCATGTTGAGAAAACCGGAGAAGGAGCGCACTAGTGGTTGAACTGGCGCCCTTACTTCCACGAATTTTCTCAGCTTATTTTTAAAAAGAATTAAGTCTA
>DCAL01000017.1:14670-19427 GCA_002311975.1 Fidelibacterota bacterium UBA1134
ATTAATTGAGGAAAGGTTATGAAGTTTCTTATGAGAATATCTTTGAGTGTAATTCTATTGAATGCTTGTGCATTAGGATTGATATCCTGTTCCAAATCTAATGACACTCCAAACCGGCCCAATATAATTTTGATCATGTCAGATGATATGGGTTACTCAGACATTGGAAGTTACGGAGGTGAGATCTATACTCCAAATCTGGATAAACTTGCATCTAACGGGCTACGATTTAAACAATTTTATAATACTTCTCGATGCTGTCCGACACGTGCCTCACTGATTACCGGACTCTATCCGCACCAGGCGGGTATTGGTCATATGACGGATGCGGACCATAAACTCAAACCGTATATTGGTGATCTGAGCAATAAAACCATGACTATTGCGGAAGTATTAAAACTTAACGGCTATTCAACTTATATGTCAGGGAAATGGCATGTGACTCCGCATGTTGAACCCGATGGACCAAAGTACAACTGGCCAAGGCAGAGAGGATTTGACAGATTTTTTGGTACTATAATAGGCGCCGGAAGTTTCTATGATCCTAATTCACTAACAGAAGACAATACTCAAATACCTCCCGGTGAAAACTTTTATTATACAGATGCAATCAGCGACAGGACTGTGAAATACATAAACCAGCACGAGTCTGATGATCCGTTCTTTATTTATGTCGCTTATACGGCTGCTCACTGGCCGATGCATGCACTGCCTGAAGACATAAAAAAATATGAAGGAAAGTATGACAGAGGCTGGGATGTTATGCGGCAGGAACGATATGACCGAATGATTAAGATGGGTCTGATTGATGAAAAGTGGGCAATGACTGAGCGCGATCCGGATTCGTATCCATGGGAAGATGAAGAATTAAAGGAATGGCGCTCTCGATGCATGGAAGTTTATGCCGCAATGGTTGACAATATGGATCAGGGTATTGGGCGCATAGTTAATTCACTTGAAGAGAAGGATGAACTGAAAAATACATTAATTTTCTTCCTTCAGGATAACGGTGCGTGCGCAGAGAATATCGGCGTTGAAGAAATGTATGAGGCAGAAAGATATGAGAAGATGGAAAGGAAACCGATGCAGTCTGACGAGCTTCAATTTAGAATGATTCCAAGATATACGCGTGATGGCAAGACTGTCCGTCACGGTATTGGGGTTATGCCGGGGCCGGCAGATACTTATATCGCATACGATCTGCCATGGGCAAATGCCAGTAACACACCATTTAGACTTTACAAACACTGGGTGCATGAAGGCGGTATCGCTACACCGCTAATAGTTCACTGGCCGGAAGGAATCAAAAGTAAGAATGAGTTCAGGGATCAGCCCGGCCACCTTATTGATATTATGGCTACCTGCGTTGATGTGTCAGGTGCGAACTATCCATCTGAATACAAGGGTAATAAGATCATTCCTATGGAAGGAAGAAGCCTTAAGCCTGCATTTGATGATCGTGCAATTCAGCGGGATGCATTGTTCTGGGAACATGAAGGTAACCGTGCCATACGTATTGGAAGGTGGAAGCTTGTTGCGCGTACTGAGAAGTGGATGCGGGTTACCAAATCAAAATTGAGTGAGTGGGAATTATACGATCTGGAAGATGATCGTACTGAGACAAAGAATCTGGCTGAAAAGTATCCTGATCGTGTTAAGGAAATGGCTGCACAGTGGGAAAAGGAGGCTAAGCGTCTGGGTGTTCTGCCATGGCCTTGGGATACATACGTAGAAATTGATTGAAAACAAATTTGAATTAAAACTCCAAGATTGTCCGTGTCGCATATTGGCTATGGCGGATAGATGTAGTACACAGGGAGGTTTCCCTCACCTTTAATCCTCTCCTCGTTTCTTGTACGGCTAGTGTCTATCCTTTCGACGTATAAATTCCTTGCCTGACTGCGTTCGCTGATATTCCAGAACGATCCCAGAAATTTTCTGTCGGCTTGATATTGGCTTAATTCGGGCTTACTTTTCCTCCCAACTAGAATTCATACTCCGTCATCAACCTACAGCATGACAACAAACATTAGAGATCTCAGCACAGCCGACATGCCCGAAAGGACGCAGTCTTTCTGGAAACTTGTGGGTCCCGGCGCTGTTCTGGTGGGACTCTCCATCGGCGCCGGCGAGATTATTATCTGGCCGAGAATCATGGCTCAGTACGGCGCCTCCATGGCGTGGGCTGCCATTCTCGGCGTCTTTCTTCAACTGTGGATCAATCTTGAGATCGGCCGCTGGACCATCGCTACAGGTGAGACGCCTTTCACAGGATTCGCCCGTATCTGGCGCGGATTTGCACCTGTCTTCATAATCCTGACCGTTCTCGGATGGCTCATTCCGGGATGGGCGAGGGCGTCCGGTCTGGCCCTGAAGGCTCTCATCGTCGGACCATACGGCTACGGTTCCGATACCTTCTGGACGGTGATCACATTTTCCGCCGCCGCCGTCATACTGTTCGGACCCAAGATTGTGTACCAATCTGTGGAGAGAAGTGTTGAGATTCTGGTAGTCATGGTGACCGTGGGGCTTATCAGTCTGGTGATAGCGGTCGGTTCAGTGGATGTCTGGAAGGATTTGGGTCTGGGGATCATCAGCATTGGTCAGATGCATCCTGATATTTCCGTCAAGACGCTGTTCAGTGCCCTTGTGTTCGCCGGGGCGGGGGGTACGGCCAACCTCTTTTACTCATTTTATCTGCGCGATAAAAACATCGGTATGGGGGCGAGGATTCCGCGCATGAGGAACCCCCTTCGGGATCGTCCGGAAGCTGCTCCGTCCAGCGGTTTCCGCTTTGAGGAGACAGAGGAAAATATTTCGAGGTTCCGTGCATGGTGGAATTACGTTATAAAAGATCAGGTCTTCTTCTTCTGGTTTCTTAATACATTTACGATCATCCTTTTCATGTTTGCTGCGCTGGCCGTGCTTACGCCGCGGGGAATTGTACCTGCCGCCGGCACACTCATCTGGGACGAAGCTGTCGTCCTGGGCGAAGTGTGGGGCGAAACGGGCAAGATTATCTTTCTGTTGGTGGGCGTAGCCACCTTATTTGGTACACAGCTCATCTTGCTTGACGGCGTCAGTCGAACTTTTGCCGATATTATCTACACGAACCTGAAGTCGGCGCAAAAACGGGAAGTGAGCTGGTGGTACCTGACAGTCTGCTTGGGGTGGATAGTTGCCGGCTGCGTCATTACGTATGTTATGGAAAACATGGGGGTCTCTGATTTGGGATTCCTCTTCAACGCCGCCTATATGGGCGGTTTCGCCATGGCCATTTATGTGCCGTTAACACTCTATATGAACCATCGCTATTTGCCGAAAAGCGTCAGACCCGGAGTTATCTCCACACTCATGATGATTGTCGCCTCAGCAGTCTATATCGGTTTTGCAGTCAAAAGCATTGGGTGGGAAATCACTACCTGGCTTGGGTAATTGGTCAATTGGTCGGGTGCCATGAAGCGGATGCTCAAACTATCTTAGAAGGATCATTCTTTGTAACTTGATATAACTGCCGCCGCGCATTTGGCAGAAGTAGATTCCCGATCCTGCTAGATTTCCGCTTTCACTCTTCCCATCCCACACTGCGGAATGATATCCGGCCGAAACATGCTGATTCACAAGAGTCCTCACTCGGCGCCCTAAAACGTCGTAGATAATGATCTCCACGTCAGCACCCTGAGGCAAATCATACATAATCGTCGTGAGCGGATTGAACGGGTTGGGGTAGTTCTGATAGAGCGCGAATTCGTTCGGGATGAGAGGAGTGCTGACATCACGTGTTCCCATTAAAATGATATCACTTCTCTTCGAATAGAAGATATAGCTGATTTCTATCGGGGCCAATTCATCGGCTTGCGGCAGAGCAAAGGACAGCACTCTGTCCCGACGCTCCAGGAAGTATCCCACTGTGAGCAGAAATATATTGTCTTCCGTACTGGAGTGAGTGAGGATTATTCCGTCCGCGGTTACGCCATCCTGTGCAAGGTGGTGAATGCGACCATTTGCGCCAGTCGTGCGCAAGGCGATTCTGGCGGATGCGGTCCCTTCCGGAACCTGAAGAGCGAGCGTTCTGTCATCACGTTCCATGATAAGGTCATTTCCCAAGGAAAGGTAGAACCTGAAGAGGGAGTCACTCTTCTCCTGTGACCAGCGCCACATTCGGGAAAAAGCCATGCCATCCCTGAGATCGGTCGTGCCGTCCATTTCGGGCTTGAAGTGCGGGATTGTTCCCGAGACGGGACCAATATCGATCCCCGGCCATTGAGAAATGAAGCTGGTCATATCTGACACGTCAACTTCCAGATCCTCATTAAAATCGGCCAGCAAACCGGTGTAGTATTCGTAAGTTAGAGAATCGCGCACGAGCCCTCTCAAATCGGTGATATTCTTCAGCTGAATTTTGAGCGTGTCGAGGCTTATCAGCGGTGGAAGAAGATGAAGGATTGCAGTGTCGCCAGAATCGCTGATAAAGAAGTTTACCGAATCTCCTAGTTGAGATACTATCACTGTAGTCATGATATCTATCTCTTCAGAGAATGCGATCTGCAGTTTTGTGGTGTCCGTCAGTTTGATGAAGGTGGTGCTGTTGGGTGAAATGTCCAGGATTGAGGGAGGTGTCAGGTCGACGGTGACGCCGCTGCTTGAGGCTGAGCTCGATCGGTTGCCGGCGATGTCGAAAGCCCTGACAGAGATGTAATAGGTGGTCGCATCCAGCAGGGACAGGTCTCTTCTCGTGAAGGAGGTATCCGTACCGG
>DCAL01000017.1:19560-20578 GCA_002311975.1 Fidelibacterota bacterium UBA1134
CAGCGCAAGCGGACCGTACGGAGTGTCCACAGTCAGCCCGTCTTGAACGATCCCAGGTAAAGGGGGAATAGAATCTGTGGTAACGCCGTTGCTGGTAGAAATGTCAGAGATGTTGCCGGCACTGTCTACAGCGGTGACCGAGAAGAAGTAGCTGTTCCCGTGACGAGAGGTCGAATATTGGGTGACGGATGTGTTGGAAGTGGTATCCCACTCAGCTTCTTCAGAAAGCCCCGCTGTATCGCTGACGGTATAGCGGTAGTACTCTGTTCCGCTTAGGGAGTCGACAAAGTCTGACCAGTTGGCCGCCAGGGAATCCGTGTCATTCGTAAAGGTTAAATCAGTGGAAAGCCCGTCGGTCACGGTTCCGATTTCAGGCGGAGTCAAGTCAATGGTTATTCCATCCGTTGTGGTTGTATCCGATTTTTCAGTAACATCTGTACCCCGTACACTGATTTTGTAGGTATACCCCTCGACGAGATCAAGTCCGGTTACCCTTACCGTAGTATCAAGACCTATATAGATCCAGTCACGAATATCATTCATGGCGTTAAGTCCAACACAGTATTCATAGGTGGGATAGTTTGTGGGATCAGCATACTGATCATCTCCAAACTTGTCCCAGGTTGCAAATATTTTGGCGGAAGAATTTGTCCAACGGTGATCTATTGAGTCACTGAGTGACAAGCCGTCCAAAATAGTCCCTGCTTCAGGCGGGTGGAAAGGTGTGACACATATCTCGTCAGAAGCTTCACTCTCATTTCCCAGAGTATCTATGGCGGTCACTTTGTAACAGTATTCAAGATCATTGGTGAGACCAGTGATGGGATCATCCAGCGTACTTGTGATGTCAGCAGATAAGATTGTCTTTGCTATTGTGGATGCTTCTTGACCTATAGCCCTGCCATAAACGTAGTATGCGGGTTTCTTGGGGTCCTGTCGCTCGGTGCCTACGTCGGTCTCTGCACTCTTGTTCCACGATACGAGAGCTGTTTCATCCTCGGCTGATGCGGTAACGCCT
>DCAL01000017.1:20639-27474 GCA_002311975.1 Fidelibacterota bacterium UBA1134
AATAGCCAGAAATCATGTTTCCGTCGCTGTCCTTCAATGTAGCACCGTCACCTACTAACGAGACAGAGCTGACCGAGAGATCACTAGTAAAATCGCCATTCTGGACAGTGTACGATGTTGAAGCGGAACCGAGACCGCTGAGAACATCTATATCCACATTTCGACTTGTGGGACCAACTTTTAACCAGATTTTGAGTATCCCATCGGATAAATAGACAGCTTCAGAGAAATATATAGTTATATTGATGAGCGAATCAACTGCGCCTCTTACAAACTCCTGGTTCAGCTTATTCCATGATGCGTAAATGCCGTTGGCACTGCTGGAGGATACAGAATCGATTGTCGGTGCCTGAGCAGACAAAGTTTGTGAGAGAATTGAAACGGCGAGAAGAAATCTAAACTTGTTCCGTCTATTCCGCATTGATGATACCCTTAGAAAGCGTTTGGATTTCGATTTGATTATCGTCTGCATCAACCAGCTCAGATTCATCAGTATATTCAAGTATCAGTTTTCCCGAAGCCAGGGTTTGAAATTCGAGATAGGCCAGGTTGCCTGTACCGGAAACTTCCCTGAGAGTATCGGTGCCCACACTTATCGTATAGATATCGAGAATACCATAGGTTGTGTCATCATTGAAGAAGAACATGGGTGTATTCGCAGCCTGGAAGAAGTCTCCGACTGTCGCCGATAATAAGGACATTTTTTCCTGTTCATAGCTTATCTGAATATGAGCGCCGCTCAAACTGTCCACTTTCATGGCGAAGACCTGTAATTGTACACTGCTGCCTGTCTCAACCACTACACTGTCAGGGAAGAAGACGAGGGCCGGCGTATCAACTGAGTCTTCTGCCGCCACTTCAAGATCGAGAGGATTAACCCAGTCCAGCGTGGGCAGTTTTTCACACCCGGAAACAAGAGCGATAAGCAGAACAGTGTAGAGTCTAATCCAGCGCAATAGCTACTCCCAGTCCCACGCCGCCGGCGTTGCGATCAAAGTAAAGCTTGAGGAGAGGCGACTTAGATTCGGCGGTGTCAGGAATTGAGACAGATCTGAAGGCGTGGTAGATATTCCCAAGCCAGAGAAGGAATGCCACGTTGGTGAATGTCTTTCTTTGCTGGATCGCCATCTCTGCATGCTTAAACGATACTTTTGCATCGTCCTTATATTGAAGAATCAGATCGACGTCTGTCTCTTCCTGATAAAGCTGATAGCTGGCTACAGTTTCGTCGTATGCCGTACTGTAACGTGAATAGTGAGTGACAATGGCTACTCCCAGAGTCACTTGAGTTGCCAAAAGACCAAGGCCGAGAAATTTCTTCTCCAGATAGAGCTGTCCAAGTCCGGGGAAGATGGCTGATCGGATGACAGCGGTCATCCGTTTTCTGGCGTTGGTGATGCCCTGCAGATCTTCGGAATGCTGCATAATTTCGTGGTGCTCGGATCGAAGGTCAGGCGGTAGCGCCGTCTCGAACAGTTGATAGGCGAGTACTTTCACTGCAGCGGTCAGACTTTCCATCTCCCCCACAAATTCGATCGCCGTCATGCTGATGACATCCCCGGATTCAGAAGCCACAACTATTCCGCCCAATGAGAAACGTATCCCTTCCTTCTCCACATAGCCGGCGACAACCTTTTCCGCGCCCAACAGGCGGCCTACTTCCACTGCGCACCACTCGGCGGCGCACCACCTCGGCAGAGTCCCTTCGGTGGCCAGGAGCTGGATCATCTTCTCGCGCTCGATCAGCGTGACTCTACCGATGTCCTCGATCTGTTCTCTGAATATCTTCGTCAAAACGGCGCTCTGATCTTCCGTGATACCGCGAGGGACGAGATCGAGGGCGACTGCCGTTCCGTCGCCTTCCTGGGAAGCGAGGAATGAAATGAGAATGATCAGAACGGTGGTTAAGCGAACTGTTGTTCTATGTCGTTTCAATGATTTTAGATTCGTGTTTGAAAAGCTCCACAAAACGATGAAATCAATTTACAAAGGCATCTCATGACAACAACAGAGATTCCGTAAGCTTTGCGGAACAATGATGAAGATTAGGTGATGTACACAATTGTATTCATCTGTACCAAGCCTTAACTTCATCATAAAATCAGTCTCACGATGAAATGACCGTCATTCTCAATCTGCATGAACGGTTGTTTAATGCGTGAAAAACGTTTGTGAAATGAGGTTCGATGGAAATAGGGATGGCGTCAGGCCACTGCTCTTGAGGCAATTTCTTTTTCAAGGAGACAGGACGAAGACAATTGTACTTCTCATAATTCCGCTTCTCCTCTCGTGTGCCGGTGGTGGAAAAGAATCTGTCCTTTATTACCCCAACGGAGAGAAGAAAGAGGAGGGAATCCTCATGTACGGCAGGAAGGATGGAGAGTGGACCTGGTGGCACAACAACGGTGCTGTCCGCGGTCGCGCTTCTTACAGTCGGGGCAGGAAGGACGGCGCTACAGTCTGGTATTACGAAAACGGCGGCAAGGAAAGGGAGGGGGAATTCAGTAATGACAGGCTCCACGGCCTATGGGTATTCTGGTATGAAAACGGCAACCGCAGGAGTGAAGCGAGCTACCATCGCGGCATCCTTGACGGGCAATACTCAACGTGGTTTCCCCATGGTGTGAAAAAGAAACAGGGAGACTACGATAACGGCAAACGGGGTGGTGAATGGATTCTCTGGAACGAGGATGGCAAAATGTTGCGCAAAGATATCTACAGAGATGGTCATCCAGAGAAGTCAATTCTTCTGGACGATCTGCCTGATTCTTCGTATCGTTAAGGCGAAACCGATATGTTTAAAACCGCTTGATCATGATGAAAGGATTCTGTCATGAGTGACGCGAAACATCATCAGAAATATGAAACGATCAATATTAAATTGTTAGAGGCGTTCGCGAACCTGTACAAACTTTGCTTTATCGATAGTGAAGATTCCACCCGTGTCTACCCTCCCGGCACCTACGTCGGCAAGGAGATCGACTGGGATTGGATTGAGGCCAAAGTGGAAGAGTGGAATCAGGTCGTGAAGGAGATGTAACAGTATTCCGTTGATTCCTGTGCTGATCGGAACAGATGGCTGAATTTCCAAGAGAGACCGGAAAGAAGGGAGAATTTGTCCGTCAAGAAAGCGCCTTCCGCAATTGGGTCACCGCCGATGGATCATCTGGATTCGAAGCTGAACCGGATAGATATCATCTTTACGTCTGCCTCGCATGTCCCTGGGCGCATCGGTCCCTCATCTTCCGTGTGTTGAAGAAGCTCGAAAATGTCATCTCCGTCTCGGCCGTTGACCCCATCCGGGATGAGCGGGGATGGCGTTTTACCGACAATCCAGGGTGCACGCCCGATCACGTAAAAGGATTCACTTTTCTCAGCGATGCATATTTGCAGACCGATCCTTCGTTTAAGGCCAGAGTGACCGTGCCTGTCCTCTGGGACAAGAAGAAAGGGGTCATAGTGAACAATGAGTCGTCAGAAATCATCCGCATGCTGAACTCGGAGTTCGATAACTTTGGCGACGCTTCAGTCGATTTCTATCCTGAGGCGCTCAGAAAGGAAATTGATTTGATGAACGGTCGAATCTACCACAACGTCAACAACGGCGTCTACCGGACGGGCTTTGCCATGACGCAGGAGGCCTACGAAGAAGCGTTCAACGATCTTTTCGACACACTCGATGTTCTTGAGGAAAGGCTTTCAGGGCAGCGTTTCCTGCTGGGTAGTCAAATCACCGAGGCCGATTGGCGCCTGTTCCCGACACTTATCCGGTTTGATGCGGTATACGTCAGTCACTTTAAGTGTAACAAGCGGCGAATCGTCGATTACCCCAATCTTTGGGGCTACACTCAGGATCTGTATCAGCTGCCGGGGGTGGCGGAAACGGTGAATATGGATCACATTAAGCGCCACTACTACATGACACATGGGAGCCTGAATCCGAGTCGGGTGGTGCCGCTGGGGCCGGAGATTGATTTTACCTTACCCCACGGGCGGAGACAGCTGGGCTGAAGCTCAGAATGTGTCGATCACGGTCATCCCCAGTGAGTCAAAGTCCGCCATGGACTCCAGCTCACCGATGGCTCCCTCCAGCGAGACAGTTTTCTTCACCAGCAGGCCGGGGTCGAGTTTCCCATCAGAAATCATCCTGAAAACCTCTTCATAGTGGCTCGTCCGAAAGCCGTGGCTGCCAACTATTTCGATCTCTCGAGCGATAACCTGATCCATGGGGATAGCAACGTCACTTTCGTCTCCCACCGTCAAACCGATCTGTACATGCCGGCCGCGTTTGCGGAGTGAGAGGATGGAATTCCTGGCGGTTTCTGCGCCGCCAAAGGCGTCGATGGAAAGGTGGGCACCTCCTGAGGTCAGAAAACGGATAGCTTCAGCGGGATCGGAGGTTTCACTGACGTTCACCGTTTCTGCAGCACCTAATGATCGGGATAGTTCGAGCTTCTCCTCGCTAAGGTCAACTCCAATAACCCTCGCGCCGAGCACCGCTGCGATCATGATAGCCGACAGCCCTACACCTCCGCATCCATAGACTGCTACCCACTGATCTTCGGAAACTTGCCCCTGATCGATCACACCCCGAAACGCCGTCATAAAGCGGCAGGCGAGACCCGCAGCGGCAACATAGTCCAGATCATCGGGCAGGCGGACGAGATTCTCATGGGCATAGCGGATAGCCACATTTTCGGCGAACGATCCCCACGCCGTGAATCCAGGCTGAAATTCATTATCGCAAATGTTGGGGAATCCCTCCTCGCATTGGGGACAGACGCCACAGCCGCAACTGAACGGAGCCGTGACGCGGTCGCCCTGTTGCCACTTTTGGACGTCAGCACCGACATGGGTGATCACACCTGCGAATTCATGTCCCGGCACGTGGGGAAAAGAAGTAATGGCAGGATCGTGCCCCATCCAGCCGTGCCAGTCACTGCGGCAGATCCCGGTAGCCTCAGTTCGGATGACGACGCCTCGCCTGGTGGGCGCGGGGTCGGCCACGCTCTGAATGGTTACGGGTCCGGCGAACGCTTCGAAGACGACGGCTTTCACGGCGAGTGGGCGAGCCTTTCCAGACGGCGAGAGGAGGACCGCGGCAAGGGGAACCTGGCGGATAAGCTACCGAGCAAATATGCTCTGAGAGGCTTGTCCAGCGCTTGGCGGGGGAGAGGGAGGTTTACGCTCTCCCGCTCCATGCCAACCTTCCCATCACCCTCGCGGAGGCGGGGTTCTACTGCCACAGGAAATGCCTGGTCACTCCGGGATCGGTTGCGTAGGCGGCGAATGTGCCCGGGGCGTCGGCAAGGTCCTGGAATCTCAGCATCAGGCGGGATGTGGAGATGGTAGCGGATTCAACGGATCAACCCTCTTCGGTGGAACGAGGCCCGGCGCGCACTTGCCGCTGCAGCCAATCCTCAAGTTCGGTGATTCCCTCCGCGAGTCGGCCCGCAGCCAGCAGCTTTCCGGCCTCGAGTTTCCTCAATGGACTTTCACGACCGCGTCGCCGACCCGAATCACGCCCGGCTGAATGACTCGGGCGTTGATACCACGCAGATGGAGCTGCTTGCCAACAGCTGAATTGACGAATTTCATCGCCTCCAGACCAAAGCGTGCCACGAACTTCTTACAGCCGTTGTGGGGTTGATCGGTTACTGCGATCACGGCGGTTCCAAGACCCAGTTGCATCCCCGGGGGCAGGTTCTCGTCGCTCAGATCCATGTCGATGAACAGCTGATCTCCCGCCAGCTGCCAGCGTTCTCTGCCCTGGGCTACATGGGCGGCCGCGCGGGAGTTCATGATGTTGAGCTGCATGTCGAGATGAGACGACCCATCTGACGTGAGGGAGCTGCCGCGTGACTTCCAGTTGTCGCCTACGAGACCTTCTGTCACATCGAGCTCGCCTTCCTCGAGGTTCTCCCGCTCTTCCGTCTGTGGCCGCCGCACGATCATCTCCAGGATCCCCTCATCTCGCGGAGACCGCCGGATCTCGTCCAGCCCCGCCTCAAGCTCTGCCATAGTTAGATGCTTCACTTCTGCCATCATCATCCTCGGTTTCAGATTTCGCGCCAAGGGAGACCGCCGCTGGTTGTATCATACGAGAATGAAACAGCGGCGGCAAGAATTGGAAAGGAGACGATGGGAGCGGTCACGGATCGGCTGTTCCCGGCCTTGACGAGCCTCGAGTTCGCACAGCTTCAGGCAACTCGCGAGGCCGACGCCGCGGCTCGGGGATTGTTCGACGCGGGCGCCGATCAGGTGATCGTCTGGGACAACCACGGCAGCCAAAACCTCAGCTGCGATCTTCTGGATTCGCGCTGTGAGATCGCTTTCGGAGTGGGATTCGAGCATCGTTGGCCCGGGGTAGATGACTCCTTCGACGGTATCCTCTTCGTCGGCTATCACGCCATGGACAACACGATAGACGGAGTGATGTGCCACAGCTTCAGCTCAGCGACCTACCAGTACATCAAAGTGAACGGCGTCGAGGTCGGGGAGATGGCGATCGACGCGTCGGTCTGAAAATGTAAAATCCGTGGCGGGAGCCGATGGGGTTCCTGCCGATTGTGGCGGACTCCGCCGCGGTTTGGCATCTCAAGCGGTGTCAGATCGTCCGGCGCACCTTCTCGGCGTCCTTGAACAGGACTTCGCGCACCGCGTTGGTCGCTCTCTCGTGAAACTCGACGGCTGGCGGGTCGAAGTCACGGGCCGGGCGCGGGGCAAGGGCGAAGTGGCCGAAGGTATCCTCGCCGCGGACCAGGGCGGCGCTGTCCCACTCGCCGATCAACTGCCTGGTCTCGGGCGGCATGAAGTGCATCGAGACGCCGATCCG
>DCAL01000023.1:0-220 GCA_002311975.1 Fidelibacterota bacterium UBA1134
GGACGAAATATCTTTCTGCCGAAGACGAGGATCGATCCAGAATTGCTCAAGCTATGCCGGGGATTGGCAAAGAAGGTAAAATCGAAGAGGAAAAAGTCCGCGTGAGAATACGCGGTGACTTTCCTGTTGTAAATGCCGACGAAGTTCAATTCATGGATGTAGCACCTGACCAGATCCTGAGTGTGGCTGCCACGCTTATTCCATTCTTGGAGCATGATGA
>DCAL01000023.1:304-8636 GCA_002311975.1 Fidelibacterota bacterium UBA1134
AACCGTGCTCTGATGGGTTCAAATATGCAGCGTCAATCCGTTCCACTTATCAATCCTGACGCTCCTATTGTCGGCACCGGTATGGAAAGAATAGTGGCACAGGATTCCATGTCCTGTATTCATTCACCCGTGACAGGTGTGGTAGAACAAGTGGATGCGAAGTCAATTGTCATTAAAACCAGGCATGTTCCGGAAGATCTTGCAATCTCGGCCGATGAGAACCGTGTTCGAATCCCCATGATGAAGTACTCTCGGACTAATCAGGATACCTGCATGAATCAGAAGCCTGTGGTGCGTGAGAAAGAAAAAGTCAGTAGGGGGGATCTGCTTGCGGATGGTTCCTCGATGAAGAAAGGTGAATTGGCTTTGGGAAAAAACATCCTTGTAGCCTTTATGCCGTGGCGCGGATATAATTTTGAAGACGCCATTGTCGTCAGCGAAAGACTGGTCAAGGATGACAGTTTTACTTCCATTCATATTTCTGAAGTCGATCTGGAGGTTCGTGATACGAAGCGCGGTGAAGAAGAGCTGACTAGGGAGATCCCCAATGTGGGCGATGATGCGACAAAAGACCTGGATGAAAATGGCATTATTAGAGCGGGGGCCCGGGTCAAGGCTGGCAATATTCTCATCGGTAAAGTGACGCCCAAGGGGGAGACTGACCCGACCCCTGAGGAGAAACTCCTTCGTGCCATATTTGGTGAGAAAGCAGGAGATGTAAAGGACGCCTCCAAGAAGGCGGAACCCGGAATCAACGGTGTTGTGGTGAAGACGAAACTTTTTGAGAGAAAGAGCAAAGCGACCCGTGCCCAGGAAAAGAAGATAATCGGTAATCTTCAAGAAGATACACGCCGGGCAAAGCGACGACTCAAGAGAGCACGTGATGAGCGCCTGGTCCAGCTCCTGACAGACCAGATATGTGGTGGATTGAGAGATATCGCTACGGGGAAGACGATTATTAAGGCGTCGACTAAGCTGACGTCCAAGCGACTGGCAGAGCTCGATCTGGAGAGAATCTCCCGTGAAAATCAATGGGTTGTTGATAGAAGTGTCTGGATTCAGATCCAACAAGTGTGGAATTCGTTTAATAGTGAATGGAGACGGACTGAGGAAAAACTCGATCGTGAAATATACAAGTTGCAGGTTGGAGATGAACTTCAGCCCGGCGTTTCAAAACTGGCGAAGGTTTACATCGCCAATAAGAGAAAACTTCAGGTTGGTGACAAGATGGCCGGAAGACACGGCAATAAAGGTGTTGTCGCAGTGGTCGTTCCTGAAGAAGACATGCCTTTTCTTGATGACGGGACTCCCGTCGATTTGGTCCTGAATCCTCTCGGTGTGCCTTCCCGGATGAACCTCGGCCAGCTCTATGAAACGATGCTGGGTTGGGCCGGTCAGGTTCTTGGTGTTAACTATGAGACGCCGCCGTTTGACAGCGCCACGCCCGAACAGGTAAAAGAACAATTGAGGAAGGCCGGTCTGCCCGAGACAGGAAAGATCAGACTCGCGGATGGAAGATCCGGTGAATATTTTGATTATCCCGTCACGGTTGGCTACATCTATATGATGAAGCTGAACCATATGGTGGATGACAAAATGCATGCCCGCTCAACTGGTCCCTACTCTCTGATTACACAGCAGCCTCTGGGCGGCAAAGCTCAATTTGGTGGTCAGAGACTAGGGGAGATGGAAGTTTGGGCACTTGAGGCCTACGGCGCCAGCCATACACTTCAGGAGATGCTTACGGGCAAATCTGACGATGTCGAAGGAAGATCAAGAGTGTACAACGCTATTGTGAGGGGTGAGAATATTCCCTCATTTGGAATTCCTGAATCATTCAATGTGCTCGTGAAAGAGCTTCAAGGGCTGGGCGTTGACGTCCAGCTGCACAATTAGCAGGGAGGAAGTCTAATTGGTATACATAAAACCGCCGCATAGAGATAGTTCAACAAACTTTTCCGCCGTTTCGATCGGACTTTCTTCTCCGGAAGATATTCTGAGACGCTCTTTAGGTGAAGTCATGAAGCCCGAGACAATCAACTACCGCTCGTATAAGCCGGAAAAGGATGGTCTCTTCTGCGAGAAGATTTTTGGTCCCGTCAAAGATTACGAGTGCCACTGCGGTAAATACAAAGGCATTCGGTATCGCGGAATCATCTGTGACCGATGCGGAGTTGAGGTGACGCGGAAGCGCGTTCGCCGCGAGAGAATGGGTCATATTACCCTTGCTGTTCCGGTTGTCCATATCTGGTACCTCAGGTCTGTCCCCGGTAAATTGAGCCACCTTCTCGGCATTCCGACGCGTGCGCTTGAAAGAGTCATCTATTATGAAGCGTACCTGATTATCAATGCGGGAGCTTCAGATAAAGCACCTATGGAACTCCTCGAGGAAGCTGAATATCAGGAGCTTGAGGCCCAGTTCGGCAAGCACTCTGTTTCAGAAGAAGATCAGGATGAAGACAACTACTTCTACGCTGGTATGGGCGGAGCGGCTGTTCGCGATGCGTTAAAGATTCTCGATATTACCGAAACTATCAAAGAACTGGACCACATCGTCAAGACGTCCCGTTCCAAACAGAAGCGCTCCGACGCCTTAAAGCGTTTGAAAGTTGTGAAGGCTTTCCACCCTCATCCGGACAAAAGGCGCCTCAATCGCCCGGAGTGGACGGTTGTAACTGTGCTGCCGGTGATCCCGCCGGAATTGCGACCGCTCGTTCCTCTCGAGGGCGGCCGTTTTGCCGCCAGTGACCTGAACGACTTATATCGTCGTGTCATTATCCGCAATAACCGTCTCAAACAGCTCATCGATATTAAAGCGCCGGATGTTATTCTAAGGAATGAAAAGCGGATGCTTCAGGAAGCGGTAGACACACTGTTTGATAATACCCGCCGCGGTACGGCAGTCAGCAGCGGTACAAGACGACCTCTGAAAAGTCTGAGCGATATGCTCCGTGGAAAGCAGGGTCGCTTCCGTCAAAACCTTCTTGGTAAGCGCGTCGACTACTCGGGTCGTTCTGTTATAGTTGTTGGGCCAGAGCTTGAACTTAGCGAGTGTGGTTTGCCAAAGGACATGGCTCTCGAACTCTTCAAGCCTCATCTGATTCATGAGTTGATTGCGCGTGGCTATACCGGCACCCCAAAAAGCGCAAAACTGATGGTAGATGAGAAGCGACCGGAAGTCTACGACATTCTAGAGTATGTTGTGAGGGACCATCCGGTTCTACTTAACCGTGCCCCGACGCTTCACAGGCTGGGGATTCAGGCGTTTCAGCCGGTTTTAATTGACGGAAAAGCGATTCAAATACATCCGCTGGTCTGCGCCGCCTTCAACGCTGACTTTGACGGTGACCAGATGGCGGTTCACGTCCCTCTATCAATGGAAGCTCAGATTGAATCCAGGGTTCTCATGCTTTCCAGTCATAACATTCTTCATCCGGCCCACGGCTATCCGCTGGCCATACCATCTCAGGACATGGTTCTGGGATGCTACTATCTGACGAAACAGAAGAAAGGTGACCTTGGCGAAGGTAGAAGTTTTTCGAGTATTGATGAAGTAATCCTTGCCTATGAAGGAGGTTCTGTCGGTCTCCATGCCATTATTGATTTGCGGGCGCGGGGAAAGTGGCGTCAGAAAACAACTGTCGGGCGTGCCATATTCAATTCGATCGTACCCGAGAAATTGGACTATATAGACGAACTCATCAGCAAGAAGAATCTCGAGAAAATCGTTTACGGATGTTATATGGAAGTAGGGAATCATCGGACCGTGAAATTCCTTGATGATCTCAAAAATATGGGGTTCAGCTACTCTACTAAGAGCGGTGTCTCCATATCGGTGAGAGATGTCTTGATTCCGGCTGAAAAGGGGGAAATTATTGCAGGAGCGGAAAGAGAAGTTTCGGAAATTCACAGGAAGTCTGAACTTCAGATTCTGACTGAAGGTGAACGTTATAACAAAGTGATCGACGTCTGGACCCACGCCACCAATCGCGTGTCCGAGTCGATGATGGACTACCTGGAAACGGACATGGATGGCTTCAATCCGGTCTTTATGATGGCGGATTCTGGTGCAAGAGGAAGTCAGGATCAGATAAAGCAGCTGGCCGGGATGCGGGGTTTGATGGCAAAACCGAAGAAGAGCATGACCGGCGGCAAGGGAGAAATTATCGAAAATCCCATCACTTCCAATTTCAAGGAAGGTCTTACCGTTCTGGAATACTTTATTTCCACCCACGGCGCCCGCAAGGGCCTGGCTGACACGGCCTTGAAAACGGCCGATGCCGGTTACCTTACGCGCAGGTTAGTGGATGTGGCACAGGATGTAGTGGTCAACCAGCATGACTGTGGTACCATCAATGGTGTCTGGACAAGTGACCTGAAGGAAGGAGAGGAAATCATCGAGTCTCTCCGAGAGAGAATTCGGGGTCGAGTGATTCAGGAAGATGTCTATGCCGATGGTGAGGCAGTTGTTAAGGCGGGAACTCTGGTCGAGAGCGCGGTTGCCGATATGCTGACTGCGTATGAAGTAGACAGAATCTTCATCAGATCCGTGTTGACATGCGAATCGAAACGGGGTGTGTGTGCCCTCTGCTATGGTACAGATCTAAGCAACAACAAACTGGTAAGCTTTGGATCATCGGTCGGCATTGTTGCGGCTCAGAGTATTGGAGAACCGGGAACTCAGCTTACACTGCGCACCTTTCACATCGGTGGTACTGCTGCCAGGATCATCGAACAGTCAGAAATGAAGGCTCGCCGGGATGGCAGCGTGAAATACTCCGAAAACCTCGTGTTTGCCAGAGTTGAGAGTGAAGGAGAAACAGTTTCCAACGGCAAATCTCTGAGAAAGGTTCTGGTCAGAAACTCTGGTCTGGAGATTATTGACGCCAATAATCGGGCGGTGTCATCTTATAACGTGCCCTATGGTGCCGATATCCGCGTAGAGGATGGGCAGAAAGTAGAATCTGGACAGGTGCTCTTCACCTGGGATCCCTACACGGATGTTATCCTTGCGCGTCAAAGCGGTAAAGTCAGATTTATGGATATGCTGGAGGGAGAAACTTTCCAGGAGGAAGCCGTGGAAGGCGGTAAGAAACAGCTGGTGACGATTGAATCAAAGAACCGTCGTCTGGCTCCGCATCTCGATATAATTGATGCCGAGGGGAATACCCTTGCCGGCGGTACAATCCTGCCTCTGAAAGCGGTTCTCATGGTTAAGGATGGTCAGAAAGTAAAGGCCGGTAAGGTGTTGGTCAAGATAGCGAAGGATATAGGAAAAACACGTGATATTACCGGTGGTTTGCCGAGAGTCGCTGAACTGTTCGAGGCACGTAAACCGAAGGAGCCTGCAGTTGTTACCGAAATTGACGGCATCGCAGAATTCGGGGCAGTGAAGCGAGGTATCCGTGAAGTCATTGTAGAAGGTGCCCATGATGAGAAGAAAAAGTACTCCATCCCTTATGGCAGGTATGTCATAGTTCACGAAGGAGACAGAGTGAGCGCTGGTGACCGCCTGTGCGAGGGTGCCATCTCGCCTAATGATATCCTCAATATCCTCGGGCCGGAGAAGGTTCAGGAGTATCTCGTGAATGAGATTCAGGAGGTTTATCGCCTGCAGGGTGTGAGGATCAACGACAAACATATCGAGGTGATTGTGCGCCAGATGATGCAGAAACTGGAAGTTGTTGATCCTGGCGATACGAAATTCCTGGCGCTTGACCGGATAAATCGTTCAGATCTATTTGCGGAAAATGAGCGCATCTCAAAAATGATAGTTATCTCTGATCCCGGTGATTCCGATTACGAAGAGGGTGATCTTCTGGATAAAGGTGAGCAGAGGGAGATCAACAAACAGCTGAAGGAAGAGGAAAAGAAACCTGTAAAGGGAAAAACTGTCAAGCCCGCAACGTTTCGTCCGCTGCTCCTTGGAATCACGAGAGCTTCGCTGAATACGGAGAGCTTCATTTCGGCAGCCTCATTCCAGGAGACGACACGCGTATTGACTGATGCAGCGACAGAGGGCAAAACTGATTACCTGATGGGTCTGAAAGAAAACGTCATCATGGGAAGACTGATTCCGGCAGGAACCGGTTTTGTTGATGCCAGGAAGCCGCTGGTCAAGAAGATTAATGATGATGGGGAGGTAATTGAGATGGAAGAGACAGTGGAGGAAGTCGCAGCTTAGCCAACCTGACGGAGGGAGATAGAATGCCGACGATTAATCAATTAGTTCGCAAGGGTAGGAAGAAGATGGTGAAAAAGACCAGTACGCCCGCTCTACAAGGAAACCCACAGAAGCGCGGTGTCTGTACTCGAGTCTATACAACCACTCCCAAGAAGCCAAATTCTGCGTTGAGAAAAGTGGCAAAGGTGAGGTTAACCAACGGAATTGAAGTGATTGCCTACATCCCGGGAGAAGGCCATAACCTTCAGGAACATTCGCTGGTCATCATCGAGGGAGGAAGAGTGAAAGATCTTCCCGGCGTTCGATATCACATTATCAGGGGAATCATGGATACGGCGGGGGTTTCTGACAGGAAGACCAGTCGCTCCAGATACGGTGCTAAGAGACCGAGGTAGTCAGTGAGAAGACGCAGACCAGAGAAAAGACAGATTCTTCCGGACCCAGTATACGGGGACCTGATGGTTCAAAAGTTTATTAACAATCTTATGTCGCGCGGGAAGAAGGGTGTGGCCGAAAGCATCTTTTACGGTGCCATGGAGGTAGTCGGCTCCAAGACGAAAGGTGACCCCGTGGAGATGTTTCATAAAGCGATGGATAACGTGAAACCGCTCATCGAAGTCAAGTCTCGCAGGATTGGCGGTGCAACCTATCAGGTACCAATCCATGTGCCGGAACACAGGAGTTACGCCTTGGCGACAAGATGGATTCTTTCTTTTGCAAAATCGAGGCGTGGCCGCAGTATGGCGGAGAAACTGGCTGCGGAATTTATTGACGCCGCGAATAATGAGGGCGGTTCAATCAAGAAAAAGGATGACACGCACAGGATGGCCGAAGCGAACAAGGCGTTTGCACACTACAGGTAAAGATGAAAGAGATTCCCTTAGATAGAGTTAGAAACATCGGCATTCTGGCGCATATCGACGCCGGCAAAACGACGACGACTGAACGCGTCCTCTACTACACGGGAAGAGTTCATCGAATGGGAGAGGTACACGACGGTGCGGCTACCATGGACTGGATGCAGCAGGAGAAGGAGAGAGGTATCCCCATTACTTCAGCCGCCACTACGACTTTCTGGGATGATCACAGAATCAACATTATCGATACGCCGGGGCACATCGATTTTACAGCGGAGGTTGAAAGGTCCCTTCGTGTACTGGATGGTGCGGTAGTGATCTTTTGTGCCGTCGGTGGAGTGGAACCTCAGAGTGAGACAGTCTGGCGACAAGCTGACAAGTACAGAGTTCCGCGGATAGCGTTTGTCAACAAAATGGATAGGATGGGCGCCGATTTTGAGCACGTAGTCGTTATGATGAAGAAGCGTCTCAATGCCGATCCACTGCCTCTCACGATCCCTATCGGAGCGGGTGAACTGTTCGCCGGTCTGATAGACCTTATTCGCATGAAGGCGATCATCTACAATGAATCGAGTTTTGGTGTACACTACGACTTTATCGATATCCCTGATGATATGAATGCGGAGGCGGAAAAAGCCCGTCACCACTTGGTTGAAGAGTGCGCAACCTACGATGAGAAGCTTCTAGTGAAATATCTTGCCGGAGAAGAGATTACGGAAGATGAGATTAAAGGTGCTCTGAGGAAGGGTTGTCTCGATAACGCATTCATTCCAGTCTTATGCGGCTCCGCGTTTAAGAACAAGGGTATTCAGAGATTGTTAGATGCGATAGTGGATTTTCTGCCATCTCCTCTGGACAAGGCTGAAGTGATCGGACATGCTCCGGAAGACTCCGATATTCTGTTGAGCCGTGCACCGTCAACCGAGGAACCATTCAGTGCTCTCGCCTTCAAGATTATGACAGATCCTTATGTCGGTCGGTTGACATTCTTCAGGGTTTATTCTGGTGTCCTTACCTCGGGTTCTTCTGTGTTGAATACGGCCACGGGACGGAAAGAGAGGATCGGGCGGTTACTTCTTATGCACGCGAACAAGCGTGAAGAACGCAAGAGTGTTTCGGCTGGAGAGATCGCAGCCGCCGTGGGATTGAAGCAGACAAAAACGGGTAATACGTTGTGCGATCCGTCCGCACCAATCGTGCTTGAGGCTATGGATTTTCAGGAACCGGTCATTTCGATCGCTATCGAAGCAACCAGCAAAGCAGAGCAGGACAGTCTCGCTGATGCTCTTAT
>DCAL01000023.1:8672-8822 GCA_002311975.1 Fidelibacterota bacterium UBA1134
AGGTACATGTGGGCAGACCTCAAGTGGCCTATCGAGAGACAATTACAGCCGAAGCCGAAGCTGAAGGAAGATTCATTCGTCAGTCGGGCGGTCGCGGACAGTATGGGCACGTCAAGATCAGAGTTGAGCCCAACGAACCGGGCAAAGGGT
>DCAL01000023.1:8965-9426 GCA_002311975.1 Fidelibacterota bacterium UBA1134
GTGGGCGGTGCTATTCCGAAAGAATACATTCCTGCGGTGAATCAGGGTGTGCAGGAGGCGCTGAAAAATGGTGTCATGGCTGGTTATCCGCTGGAGGATGTCAGAGTTGAACTCCTCGACGGGACATACCACGCTGTCGATTCATCTGAATTGGCGTTCAAAATAGCTGGATCGATGGCTTTGAGGGAAGCGTGTAACAGGGCTAAACCGGTCTTGTTAGAGCCAGTGATGAAAGTTGAGCTAGTCCTTCCTGAGCGGTACCTTGGGAACGTGATGGGAGATCTGACTTCCCGTCGCGGTGAGATCCAGGGAACGAATCACCGCAAGGATGCCGTTGTGATACAGGCGGCCGCACCTCTCGGAGAAATGTTTGGCTACGCCACATCACTGAGATCCGTAACGCAGGGGAGAGCTGTTTTTTCAATGGAATTTGACAAATACAAAATTGTGCCGTTGTCAAT
>DCAL01000010.1:0-2782 GCA_002311975.1 Fidelibacterota bacterium UBA1134
GGGAAAAAAGACTGCCATTCCAAGGGCTGAAAGACCGTCGTTTGTTTGAAGGGAGGAGCGTTCGAGGGATTACCTATTCTCTAATCCCCGCCAGATCGAGCATGAAGGCGTATTCCAGCGCCACTTCCCGGTAACGGCGAAAGCGGCCCGATTTACCACCGTGACCGGCATCCATATTGGTGTGGAGATAGAGTTTATTGTCACCTCTTTTTTTCGTCCTCAGTTTCGCTACCCACTTCAGCGGCTCCCAGTATTGCACTTGCGAATCGAACAACCCTGTGGTGACCAGCATATTGGGATAGGACTGTGCGCTCACATTGTCATACGGCGAATAAGACAGCATGTAATCGTACGACGCCTTCTCTCTGGGGTCACCCCACTCGTCCCACTCATTGGAGGTGAGCGGGATGGAAGGATCAAGCATGGTGGTGACCACATCCACAAACGGCACAGCGGCAACGACTCCCTTGAAAATGTCCGGCTGCATATTCACGATGGCACCCATCAGCAGTCCACCGGCGCTGCCGCCCATGGCAAAGAGATGATCGGCATCAGTGTATTGTTCATTCACGAGAAACTGAGCGCAGTCGATGAAGTCGGTGAACGTGTTCTTCTTATTGAACATCCTGCCGTCTTCGTACCACTGGCGACCATAGATCTGTCCCCCGCGGACGTGTGCAATGGCATAGGCGAATCCTCGATCGAGAAGACTCAGCAGTGACGAACTGAAGGAAGGATCACGCGTATATCCGTAGGAGCCATAGGCGTAAAGGAGGAGATTTCTCCCACCGTCTTTCTCGAACCCTCTGCCATACACCAGCGAGATGGGAACTCTCTTGCCGTCCCGGCTGTCAGCGTGGAGGCGTTCGGTGACGTAATCCGACGGGTCATGCCCTCCAACGACCTCCTCCTGTTTCTTGAGCGTTTTTACGCGGCTCTTCATGTTGTAGTCATAGGTTGAGTTCGGTGTGGTGAGCGATGTGTAACTGTAGCGAAAAAGATTCGTGTCAAACTCCGGGTTGACTGATATACGAGCAGAATAAGCCGGCTCGCCAAAATCAAGGTAGTGCTCGTCACCCGTCCGTTGATCAATGATTCGCAGTTGCGTCAATCCCAACTCTCGCTCGCTCACCACCAGATGATCCCTGAACAATTCTATTCCCTCAAGAAGTACGTTATTACGATGGGGTATCACTTCGCACCAGTTTTCCTTCCACGTCTCCCCTTCCGCTGTTTTCATGAGACGGAAGTTTTTGGCATCCCAGTTGGTGACGATATAGAACTCCTCGCCGTAGTGCGCGATCTCGTATTCGTGCTCAGTCTCGCGGGGTGAGAAGCGACGGAATTCGCCTTTAGGATTATCCGCCTCCAGGATATGATAGTCGCTCACCAGCGTGCTTGAATTCCATATGATGATGTACTTGTCGGACTTCGATTTGTAGACACTGATGTAGAAGGCAGTGTCCTTTTCCTCATAGACGAGAACATCAGTTGCGGGATCGGTACCGAGGCGGTGGCGGTAGATTCGTTCCGAAAGGAGCGTAACCTCATCCTTAGCCGTGTAGAAAACGGTTTTGTTGTCGTTGGCCCACGCCGCCGATCCCGTAGTATTGGGAATAGTCTCCTCAAGGATTTCTCCCGTTTTCAGATTCTTGAAATGAACGGTGTACAGTCGACGGCTGACTGTATCCACGCCGAACGACAGCCACCGGTTGTCCTGACTCACTCTCAGACCTGCCACCTGATAGTAATCGTGACCTTCAGCCATCTCATTCACATTCAACAGGATCTCTTCGTCTGATTCCAGTGATTCCTTCTTGCGGGCGTGGATAGGATACTCCTGCCTCTCCTCATAGCGGCGGTAGTACCAGTAGCCGTTCTTGAAATACGGTACTGTCGAATCATCTTTCTTGATGTGTCCGACGATTTCATCAAACAGCTTCCCCTGAAAGGGTTTCGTATGCTTCAGACCCGCCTCAGTGTAAGCATTCTCCTGCCCGATATAGTCCAGGACTTTCTGCGTCTGCTCGTCCGGCTCCTTGGCATTCTTCTGCTCATCGGTGAGACGCATCCAGTAATAGTCATCAATGCGCGTATGATCGTGATTCGTCAGTTCCCTGGGGATCTTTTCAGCGATAGGCGGCCTCATCGAACTCTCCTTCTGAAGTTTTTGTGTGCAAGCGATAAGCATAAGCAACGATAGCGGGATGACCGTTTTCATTACTGATTCCTTCTCAATAATCTTCAAATAGAACGGCCTCGCAAATCATCTGATAGAGCACCTACTCAATCTGACACTTGGGACAAAAATGGGTACTTCGCTGACTCAAGACCGTTTTCTGAATCTCCCCATCGGCACAGCGGGGACACGGCATGCCACTCTTGCGAAACACTTTCAGATGAGTCTCGTTGTCTCCCCTTCGCCCGGCGACGCCGTAGAAATTTGTTGACCCCTTTCCCAAGGTTGTGCCGTGATTGCAAATGGCTTCTTTCAGCACGCTGGCGATGGCACGATGAAGCGCTCCCACTTCTGCATAACTTAAGCTTGATGCGGCACGGGCGGGATGTATTCTGGCGTGCCATAGCGCCTCATCGGCATAGATATTCCCGAGACCGGCAACGAAACTCTGATCCAGAAGCAGTGGCTTCATTGCTCGCCTCCTCTTTGCCAGCATATATGCAAACCTACTCATCGTGAACGCCGGATCCAGCGGTTCCGGGCCGAGCTTTCCCAATACGTCTTCAGGGTTCCGTACCAGATACCAGCGCCCGAATTTCCTCG
>DCAL01000010.1:2835-4609 GCA_002311975.1 Fidelibacterota bacterium UBA1134
CGAAGTTGTCTGCCATTCTCCAAATCCAATGCAACATGCTCATGGGGCAGGTGTTCTTCTTCAGGAGACTTTATATGCAATCGCCCTGTCATGCGCAAATGAATTAACAGAAAATCTCCCGTTAATTGCAGGACAATATATTTTCCCCGCCGGAAGATAGCACTGATCTTCTGGCGCTCAATTCTCGTGCTAAATTCATCCGAATCTGGTCTGGCAATTGTCCGCTTCCAGTAAACGTCTGCCCGATTGATCCTCGTGCCGATCAGGCCATTTTTATTAAGATCACTAACGATAGTTTGTACTTCAGGTAATTCTGGCATGAGGACTACTTGAAAGATACAGCGATGTCAGACATTGAACTCTAGCATCTTGAGCTTGCCGAATCCCATTGGAAAGCCAGCAAGGCTTCTGAGGTGCGTTCGTCGGGGCAGTAAACATGGAGAGTACCTGAGCCCGGACTTGAACCGGGACGACCCTAAGGGCCAACGGATTTTAATTCCGTTACTCTCATCAATTTTCTCATCGATAATCATAGATTTCGCAGTTAAGTACGTCATAAGTATCATGCACTCTCATACGAGTACTTATCCGCCTTGAATACCTCCTTGAGATAGTCCATTCCAACCCGAGCGTACTCTTCTGTAACCGTAACAGTAGTATGACCGAGAATATCTCTGACCTTAATCAGATTCATCTCGCTATCCATCAAGGCTCTATAAGCGAAGATATGACGGAGAGCATGTAAAGTTTTCTCTCTGTCATTGATACCTGCACTCTTGCGAGCCTTCGTGAACACTCTGCTAAAGTACGCACTCGAGTAGCCGGAGTCAACAGCGATCTCATAGTCCTCAACAACGTGCGGAGGGATAGGAACAATTCGTTCCTTGTTCCCCTTTCCAATTACCCTGAGGAATTTCCCACCGCCTTCAAAAGTATTATTTGTCAGTTCGCTCTTGCGGATACCAGTATGCTCATATACTCTAATTGCCGAAACAGCAATAGGGTTGTTTATATGAGCATATATGGCTTTCATTTCTTCCGGTCTAATGAACTTCTTATACCATTTTTCTACCTTCAACTCCCTAATGTCGAAAGGCAAAATTGAAACATATCGCCTTTTCTTGAGCCAGTTGAAGAAGGCTCTTATCGATCTTAAGCGGATATTGATGGTAGTAACGGAGTATGCACGGTCTTTGAGATAGCGAACCAGTACGTCATGGCTTTCGGGAGTAAGTTCGTGGATTGAAGTTGAAGGCTTAAATGCACCGATCAAGTCCCCCATAGCTAAGCTATAAGATTCGATGGTACTCTTGGCTGTTCTTAAGCCTCTCGCATCAGTGAACTTTGATGTCATCACCTTAAGCGAGTAATCCTCTTCTCTAACTAACCGCTTATTCACAAAGCTAAGCAGATCATCCTCGAGCCTCATTCTCACGGGAGCCTCGGATTTCTTCACTTGTCTCAACCACCACTCCGCCTCTTTCTTGTTGCGAGTTCCGGTTGAGATGTTTCCGAATTCGATTGGGAGTCTCGTTTTTTTTTCACGTAGAGGACATCATAAAGGTTAATTACTTGGTTTTTTCCTTAATGGACCAATTAGCAAGCAGTACTGTTCTAGGGTCAATGATCAACCTATTAGGTTTTGATTCCGCAGGAATGGAATATGAGGATTTCTTTTTGGTTACGTTCCTTTGTTCAACATTAGGCGCAAGTTTTCCCTCCTCATAAATCCCGAATTCGATAGGAAAATAAAATAAATATCCATCATCCTGAA
>DCAL01000010.1:4831-5322 GCA_002311975.1 Fidelibacterota bacterium UBA1134
CACCTTTTTGATAGGTTTGACCGGAAGTAACCTGACTCATATCAGAAAGATTTTCATGAACAATTCGATAGTTCTTATGATCTTCATAGAAATCGAATACCCGTTCCCTGGAAAGAATCAATCCAGAGACGAAATCCTCCCATCCATAAGCATGTTCCCGAAACAACAAAGTAAAGTAAGTGGCAAACCCTTCGCTTAACCAAACATCATCCCAATCATATTCGGTTACAGCATTTCCGAACCACTGATGGGCAACCTCATGGATAATGACATTTCTCCAGCGGGTCATCCGTTTCCCGGTAACGGATTTGTCACCGTAGAAAATGGCAGTTGCTGATTCCATGCCGCCCCCTACACTATTGGATTGAATATTGGCAAGCTTTTCATAGGAGAAAGGACCTACATAATCAGAAAAAAATTGCAGGGCATGTTTAGTAGGAACGGCCAAATCATAGAATCCTGACTCCCTATCTTGTTTATAAACCCAAGTT
>DCAL01000004.1:0-6385 GCA_002311975.1 Fidelibacterota bacterium UBA1134
TTGATCTTGCCAAACATTACGCTTCCGCCAGAGTCAAAATTTCATCAACGATTTGTTCGGCCGCATCCGGTACAGCAGCGTCTGCCGCTGCTTCCACCATAGACTCAAGCCGCTCCTTGTTCCCGATCACAGACTCTATGGCATCTGTGAGCGAGTCGCGTGTAAGATCGTCCTCGTTGATAATAATGGCCGCACCCTTTTGGGCGAGGTTTTCGGCGTTCTTCATCTGATGATCGGCGGCGGCTCCGGGGAAAGGAATGAGGAGCGACGGTTTGCCACAATAGGCGATCTCTGCCAAGGCGAGAGCGCCCGCCCGCGAAACAATTAGGTCTGCCGCCGAATAGACAGCGCCCATATCGTCCGTGAAAGGGAAGACCTTCACCATCGGCGAGTCTGTCTCAAGATGCTTCAACCGTTCGTAATGTACCGTCCCGGTCTGCCAGAGGATCTGGATATCGTTCATCTTCATCTGTTCGACTGCTGCGGTGACAGTTTCATTCAGTGTTTTCGACCCTTGACTTCCGCCGATGACAGCAATAACCGGTTTACCGTGGTCCATATTGAAATGATTCAACGCTTCACGCTTGCTCATGGCATTTAGATCTTTGCGCACAGGATTGCCAGTGAGATGGAAACTTTTTTTTTAAGGTATGCGGCACTTTCCTCATAGCTGAGACAGAGACGTTCGACTCTATCCGCCAGCCACCTCGTGGTAAATCCCGGGAATGAGTTCTGCTCATGAATGAGAGTGGGGATCTTTTTGTGCACGGCGGCGAGAAGGGGCAGGCCGCTGGCGTATCCGCCGGTCCCCACCACTACATCGGGAGAAAAGTGAGTCAACAGTTGTCTCGATTGCCAGTATGCGGTGAGAAACCGCCACGGAAACAACAGATTCCGCGCCACAGCGGCAACAGAGAATCCTCTGGAAAATCCCCTGATATTCAGGAGAGTAAAAGGATCATCTCCGCTGGGGAACTTACTTGCTTCAATGCCGTATTTCGAGCCGACAAAGTGAATCTGAATATCCCGGACTTTTGCTTTGAGTTCCTCTGAGATAGCCACAGCGGGGAAGAGGTGACCCCCGGTGCCGCCCCCAGCCATAACAACTTTCAGTCCGTGATCAGGCAAAGAGAACTCCAGCCGGTCTGTTTTCTCGTACCACACGTTTTGCCATGGAGATATTCAAGAGAATGCCCACCGATAAGAGATTGGTGACAAGACCGCTCCCGCCGAAGCTGATGAAGGGCATGGGCAGACCTGTCGTCGGCACCAGAGCGGTCACAACGGCGGAGTTGATGAAAGCGTACAAGATCATCTGAAGCGCAAGCCCCATCCCCAGCAAAACGCCAAAAACGTCAGTACACCCTTTAGAGATTTTCACCGCTCTTTGAAAGAGAGCCAGATAGAGTGTGATAATCAGAAAAATGCCAACGAAGCCTGCCTCTTCTCCGATGATGGACAGGATGAAATCAGTGTGGGGCAGCGGCAGGAACAGATTTTTGCCGACACTTTCACCGAGGCCGACGCCCGTGATGCCTCCGTTCCCGAGGCTGATGAGCGACTGATGGACCTGATAGTTCATTCCCGAAATATCGATACCGCCGTCGAAAAACGACTTAATGCGGGCAATACGGTACTCGGCAGCCATCACCACCGGAATCAGGATAGCGAAAGCGACGCTCGCCGTCGCTACGATGTGAGGAATCCTGGCGCCGCTCAAAAACAGAAGTGTCACCGCAATCAAGCCGATCATGACGGATGTACTGAAGTCGGGCTGAATGATGATCAACCCCATGATAGACCCTATTACAATGATGGGGGGAAGAAAGCCGGTGACGAAATCCCGCAGCTGATCGCGTTTCTTATCGACGTACGCCGCGATATAGAGGATGGTGGAAAATCTGGCAATGTCCGATGTTTGCATCGAAAGCGGTCCAAGCGACAGCCAGCGGGCGGGTGAACTGTCTCCCTGAACGAGGTAGAGGACTTTGGTCAGGATCAGCAGCAGAACACTTCCGATTAATAAGGGAGACGCAATCTTCTTGAAAATTCGATAATCAACTATCATGGCAGCAATCATGAAAACCAGGCCTATTACGGCTCTGAACAGGTGGCGCCGGAAGAAGTGTGTCCCGTTGCCGTAATTCTCCATAGAGATATTGGTGCTGGCGCTGAATACCATGACCGTTCCAATGGCAACCAGGAGAAGAGCGGTCGCGAGCAGGCTTTTATCGTAATGTCGTGAAGATACTTGGATTGCCTTCATCGTTGACTCTCCAGAGCATTAACACCCTGTTTGAAGCAATCACCGCGCTCCTCGAAATTGGCAAACATGTCGAAACTGGCGCATCCCGGCGCAAGAAGGACGGTATCACCGGATGCCGAATAATCATGTGCGAGGGAGACAGCTGAATCGAGCGAGTGGGCTCTTATCGAGGGGGGTATGGGTGAGAGGGACTCTTGGATTCGATCAGCCGCCTCTCCCAGCACGATGATTTGTTTCACCTTTCCCGCGAGGAAGGGGTGAAGTTCCCGGAAGTTTGCTCCTTTATCCCTGCCGCCCATGATGAGGATGACAGGTCCGGGGAACGAATCCAATGCAACCTTTACTGAATCGATGTTGGTCGCCTTGGAATCGTTGTAGTAGTCGACGCCGTTGAACGTGCGGACATGCTCGAGGCGGTGGGGTACTCCGCTGAATGTTTGCATCACGTCCTGAATCGCTTCAACAGTTACGTCAAGCAGACGGCACGCTGTTGCGGCGGCAAGGAAGTTGGCCAGATTGTGAACACCGGGGAGCGAAACGTCCTTTTTATAAATAAGGATTTCGTTCGCCTCGTCATAGACCTTTGTTTCGTTGACGCTGAAAAAGGAATCGCTGTGGCCTGCGAGGGCGAAGGGTATCAACTGAGCCGGTGTGTGGATCATTTCTGACAGTTGAAGGTCATCGCTGTTAAAGACGACTGTGTCGTCAGCGGTCATGTTTTCGATGATGCGAATCTTGGCGGCGGCATACTCAGCCATGGAGGAATAGCGGTCCAGGTGATCCGCCGATAGATTCAACAAGACAGCAACCTTCGGTCGGAAATGGCGGATGTGCTCCATCTGAAAGCTGCTGATTTCAAGGATGTGCACACCGTTCTCAGGTTGAGCGTCAAGAATGGAAGCGACTGTTTCCGAAAAAGGGATACCGATGTTGCCAGCGAGAAAGGGAGTAAACTTGTCCTTGGCACACATTTCCGCCAGCATGGCGGTAGTTGTCGTCTTGCCGTTTGATCCTGTCACCGCCACGATGGGCAAATCCGTAAACCAGCTGGCGAGCTCAATCTCGCTCACCACTGGTATCTCCTTCTCGCTGGCACGTCGGATGGCACCGGCATTTTGTGGTACTCCGGGGCTGACTACCATCATATCAGACGCATAGATTTTTTCTGAGTGACCGCCGAATTCCGTGGCTACACCCAATCTTTCCAATTCAGACAGATTTTTTGTAGCTGGAGGCGACTCATTCTGATCACTGAGAAGCACATCGGCTCCAACCTTATTGAGGAGTTTGGCGGCGGCAGTGCCGCTTTTTCTAGCGCCGATGACGGCAACCATCTTGCCCCGCAGTTCAATATTCTCTTTCACTGTGATATCTATCATCGAATCTTGAATGTACTCATGGTCATCAGGGCAAACAGAATCCCGATAATCCAGAATCGAATAACTACTTGTGTCTCCTTCCACCCTTTCAATTCGTAGTGGTGGTGGATGGGAGCCATGCGGAAGAACCGTTTCCCTTCTCCGCTTTTTTGCTTACTCCACTTGAAGTAGCTGATTTGAATCAGAACTGAGAGCGCTTCCCAGACAAAAACGCCGCCGAGAATCACGAGAAGAAGTTCCTTTTTCACAAGCAATGCGAGGGCGCCCAGTGCGCCGCCGGCGGCGAGAGCTCCCGTGTCGCCCATGAAAATCTGTGCCGGTGGTGCATTGAACCAGAGAAATCCGAGACAAGATCCCATAAGAGCGGATGCGAAAATTGCCAATTCACCGGCACCGGGCAGATAGATGATGTTCAGGTAGTCGCTGAAGTCTACACGACCGGAGATGTAAGCCACGATCCCCAGCGCGACGGCACAGATGGCAATCAGACCAGAGGCAAGTCCATCGAGACCGTCCGTAAGATTGACGGCGTTCGAGCTGGCGGTTATAACCACCATTACCCACGGGATATAGAAGTAGCCGAACGAGATTTCAAGGTCTTTAAAAAAGGGTACTGAAGTGATGCCCCCGGTTCCGGCGAACTCCGGCGCCAGAAAAAGCCAGCTTCCCAGAACAAGTCCGATAATTATCTGTCCCGACAGCTTGTAGCGGGCGATGAGTCCTTTCTTGGTTTTCTTGACGGTTTTCAGATAGTCGTCCATGAAGCCGAGAATGCCAGTTCCCACCGTCACAAAGAGTATCATATGGATATAACGATTTTCCAGGTTCGCCCACAAGAGGGTGGGGAGAATCACCGCGAGGAGCAAAATGACTCCCCCCATGGTTGGCGTGCCCTTCTTGATGTGATGCGTCTCCGGCCCCGTATCGCGAATCTCCTCTACGATTTGTTTGGACCGGAGAAGTCTGATGAGAAAGGGACCCACGATGAAGCTAATCAGAAGTGCCGTGATGGCCGCCATTGCTGAACGGAATGTGATGTATTGAAAAAGATTAAACCCCGATATGTATGATGTGAGGGGGTAGAAAAGGTGATAAAGCATCAGTCCTTGAATACCTCCTCAATAACAGTCTCCAGCTCCATCCCGCGTGACCCTTTGAACAGAACAGAGTCTCCGCTTTTTATTTCGTGCTTTACGCAGTCGGCGAGATCTTGCTTGTTGTCAAAATGGCGCGCATCAATGTCTCCTCGCGCCCGCTCAACAGCTATCCGGCTCTTCTCACCCAGACAGAAAAGTTGATCAATCGCATTCTCCACACAGGCTTCACCGACCCGTTTGTGATGTTCTTCAGAATCGTCACCGAGTTCAAGCATATCGGCAAGGACAACTACTCTTTTGCCTCGGGCGGGGTGCGCAAGGAGAAGATCAAGCGCAGCGAGGGCAGAGGCGAGGTTCGCATTGTAGGTGTCGTCGATAACTGTGACGCCTCCAATATCCCTGGTTGTGCATCTGCCTCTTGCAGGCTCAAAGCTGAGAACGGCCTGAGCAAAATCGTCCCAGTTTGTATCGAGTGTGATGGAGACAGCACAAGCAGCCAGAACGTTGTAGGCAAATGTTCGATTGTAGGAATTGAGGGCGATCTCGTTACCATTGATGATTATATTCAGTATGCCATCGCTATCATTGTGAACATCGCCCGTAAAATCGCATTTGGCGCTGTAGCCGTAAGTGATTGTTTCGGCACTGGTGGTTAGATCTCGAACCTGTTCATCTTCTGAGTTCACAAAAGCGATGCCGTCGGGCGGCAAAGCGTCGAAGAGTTCACCTTTCGTCTTGGTGATATTCTCTATTGAGCCGAAGCTGGAGAGGTGGGCAGGGGCGATATTGGTAATCAATCCGTACCGGGGTAAGGACAGATTGCACAGATAACCGATATCGCCCCTCTGATTGGCTCCCATTTCGAGGATTGAGAGGTTGTAATGGGAGTTTAGCTCGAGTAGGGTGAGAGGTAGTCCGAGGTGGGTGTTATAATTCCCGCGAGTGCCGTGAACTACGTGGTTGGCGGAAAGTGTATGAACGAGTAAATCCTTAGTTGACGTCTTGCCGTTGCTGCCTGTAATCCCAAGTACGGGGATTGAGAAGTTTGATCTCCACTCTTGCGCCAGACCTGCAATGGTGACGGCGGGATCGTCCACTTGAATCTGCGGCAGGGCGCAGTCTGAATCCACCGTCTGCACTAATGCGGCGGCACATCCTTTTTCTCTAGCGCTGTCGATATAGGTGTGACCGTCCACACGATCCCCCTTTATGGCGATGAAGAGGTCGCCGGGATGCGCTTCCCTGGAATCGAGAGTTATACCTGTCGGCATGGTCTCCAATCGTTTGCCTGCATTGCGTGACAGCATCCTGTAGAATTGTTCCGGTTCGGGCAGATCAATTCGCATTCAGTTGCGCTCTCGTGCCTCATTTTTCCTGTTCTTCTTCAATGATCTTCTCGACAACTTTGATATCGGAATATGGAATTCTTTCCGTGCCGACAATCTGACAGTTCTCCCTGCCTTTGCCGACTACCGCCAGTATGTCTCCTTCCTGAAGTTCTTCCACAGCTTGACGAATTGCCTCGGCGCGATCATCGTGAAACGTGTGTCTGTCCCCCTCGAATCCTGCCGCAATATCCTTGTTGATAGAAGCGATTGACTCGGTGCGGGGATTGTCCGGCGTCACCAGGATTCTGTGCGAGT
>DCAL01000004.1:6431-10784 GCA_002311975.1 Fidelibacterota bacterium UBA1134
CTCGGCGGCTTCAGCCATAAGCGGTCGCTTGTCGTGATCTCTATCACCGCCGCATCCAAAGATAACAAACAGCCTTCCTGAGATGGGCAGAAGTGTCCTGAGAGAAGAGAAAAGTTTGTGGTATGCATCCGGCGTGTGGGCGTAGTCCACAACAACCAAAGCGCCGTTCTTCAGAAGAAATCTTTCTGATCTGCCCGGTACCAGGGTGCAAGCCTCGATACCGCGTTCTATCGTGCTGGCCGGTATCCCCATTGACCACGCCGTTGCCGCCGCCGCCAGGATGTTCTCGAGATTATGCACGCCTATGAGAGGTGAATTGACGCTGACTTCTTCCTTTCCCAGCCGCAGGGTGCCGGTGATGCCGCCGCCAGACATTCCCCATTCATTATAGGTGATATCTGCGTCACCGTTGACAGCGTAACTCGTTATCTCCGCCTTGGTGATGTTCTTCAAGGTGTCGAATCGGGCATCAGCACTGTTGAGGATCGCATTGGAGCCGGCTGGCAGCATTCGGAAAAGGCGCGCTTTCGCCTCGAAATAGTTCTCCATGGTACCGTGAAAATCAAGGTGATCCTGAGATAGATTTGTGAAAACGGCCGCATCGAATTCTAAGTCGTCCACGCGGTTCAGTTTGAGTGCGTGAGAGGAGACTTCCATCACAACGTGAGTTACATTACCGTTGGCCAGCAGTCGCAAAGTTTTGTGCAGGTCGAGGCTGTCCGGAGTTGTGAGAGCCGATTTTGCTTCCATGCCCGGGGCGTGAATTCCCAGAGTTCCCATGACGCCTGTCTGTAATTCGTATCTCTCTAAGATGGAATTGAGAAGGTAGCTAACAGTAGTCTTTCCGTTGGTGCCGGTAATGCCGATCATAGTCAGCTCTCTGGAGGGGTGACCGTAGAAGTTGGCCGCAATGCGGGAGAGAGCTCTGCGCGGATCGTCAACCCTAATTAACGGCGTCTTTACATTGGCTCTGCTCCCGCCGTCAGAAATGATTACAGCAGCCCCGCGATCGATTGCATCCGGAATATAGAGGTTTCCGTCCTCTGTCAATCCGGGAATGGCTACGAAAGCGCTCCCCGGCAAGACGTGTCTCGAATCAGCGCTCACCGATTGGATGGGAACATCCAATCCTATATCAGAAATAGTAGTTACCCCTTCAAGCAGTGAAATCAATCTTTGCATCAGTTTAGTCCCACTGTGCAGGCTGAGTGAAGTTTCACCATCTTTCCCGGCGCGGGGCTCTGCCAAACGACGGTACCGGACCCTTGGACTTTTGGCGTCAGTCCGGCATTCTTGAGATCAGCGACTGCCCGTCTGAGACTCTTTCCTCTTACATCTGGGACGTATGCCATACCATTTTCAACTTCCGGCTCGGAAATTGTTCCGACTGTTAAAAGAGCGACCGGATTGATGGCAGCTTTATTGGAGATAGGATCTGATGCCGCAAAGAACTCGTGTCCTCCCCGTTCTTCGGTGGGCCGATGGGCCAGAATAGAGTCGTCGCTGTTAATGATCCGTTTGACTAATTCACGGAAGACAGGCGCCGCACCTGTGCCGCCCCAATGGTATCCCGGTTTCGGCTCATCCAGGATAATGACGCCAGTCAATATGGGGTCATGCGCCGGAAAAAATCCCACAAAGGAGGCGATGAACTTCGAATCTGAATAGCTGCCATTTAAATACTTCTTGGCTGTTCCCGTCTTGCCGGCAATATTCCATCCCTTGAGGCGGGCACTTGTTCCCGTCCCCGTCTCCACAACCTGACACAGCATACTTGTGAGCCGTTCCATAACAGGCCTCGAGGCGACCTTTCGAATCAGCTGCGGGGAGGAAGCGTAAGTGACTTTCCCCGTCGGATGTATAATCCGATCTACGAGAAACGGTTTCATGAGAAAGCCGCCGTTTGCGATGGCGCTATAGGCGGCAGCTAACTGTAAAGTTGTGACTGAAACTTCGTAGCCTAATGAAATCTCGGCCAGCGAGATACCGCTCCATTGATCAGTCTCCTTCAGAACGCCTTTTGTTTCACCCGGGAATTGGATGCCTGTGACGGAACCGAAACCGAATTTTCTGCCGGTAGTATAGATCCGGTCGCGCCCGACAGTCTCGGCGATTTTTACAGTACCCACATTGCTGGAGTTGGCGATGATTTGAGAAAAAGTGAGCAGTCCGAAGTCGTTCCAATCCTTAATGACTTGTCCGCGATAAATGTAGCTGCCGTCTTCGCAGTTAAATTCCTGATGAATGCCTACTGTATTGTAGGTCAGGGCGGCCGCTGCCGTTACAATTTTGAATGTGGAGCCCGGTTCGAACTGATCGGTGACGACTTTGTTCCTGTAGGTCTCCCGGCTGTAGGCAGCCGGTTCATTGAGGTCGAAATCCGGCAGGCAGGCGAGGGCAAGAATTCTCCCTGTATGAGGATCAACCAGCAGACCCATTCCGCCAGCTGCACCGGTCTGCTCTACTCTTCGACCGAGCTCGTCTTGCAGGATAGCTTGATAGTGGAGATCTAATGTCAATACGATATCGGAGCCGTCCATGGGGTCTCGCCGGGGATAAGCATGATTCCTCCAGTCACGACCCTTTCCATCTCTTTGAAGAACAATCCAGCCGTCACGGCCTTTCAGGTAGCCATCGAATTCTTTCTCAATTCCTTCCAGACCGAGATTATCCACGTTTGTGAAGCCGAGGACCTGTGAAGCGATTCTCTGATGAGGATAGAATCGGTAGCCGTGGCGGTTCGTGATAAGACCTCTGTCTCTAATCTTCATCAGTTCACGGCCCACTTCGCTGCGAAGATTGCGCTCCAGGTAGACATACGGAGAGGAGCTGTTCAGTTTTCCTTCATAATAGTCCCGGCTGCGACCGGTGGCTTCTGAGAAACTTGTGATGATTTCTTCCCTGTTTTCCACCTCTTCGGGGTGAACGGCGAAGGAGTAGTGGATTATGTTTTCCGCCAGCGGGATGTGGTTTCTGTCCCTGATCTTGCCCCTTACGGCTGAGAGAATGGCACGGTTCTGTCCCTGATTGTGACTCTGTTCCCGAAGATCGGCTCCCCGGATAACTTGAATATAGAAGAATCTCATGGTCAGTCCGGTCCAGCTGAGGATGACTAAACTCGACAGAATGAGGATGCGGGGGCGAAACTTTGTGAAAGCCTTGGTCACCTGGCAACACTCCCCTGATCGTAAAGGTGTGTGTCATCAAGATAGACGACCAAAGTTTCCGGTTCAGGTGTCACCATACTCAGTTCCTTCTCCGCGATTCTTGTGATACGGTCTACTCGCTTGAGGCGTGTCAGCACGCTAAACAATTCACTGTTTTCCTCAATCATGTTTGTTCTAATTCTGTGAAGCGCCACATTCTCCCGTGTGGTAATATTAATTTCGTTATATACCCATAGATAGGTCAGGAGACCTGAAATCGACAGGATTGAAACAACGAAGAAGAGGAGAGAGTTAATGAATTCCTGCTGCCTTTTAGACTTGCGTGTGCGCTGCACGGGTTTCTTGCTCGTCATCCTGTCTTCTCCGCCGCCCGCAGTCTGGCGCTTCTGGCGCGTCTATTCTCAGCGATCTCATCCTCTTGCGGACGGATCACTTTTCTGGTAAGGATTTTGAATTCCGGTTTCTTGCCGCAGCGGCACTGAGGCAGACTTGGGGGACAGATGCACCCTTTTTGGAGACGCCGAAACTTCGTTTTGACCATCCGGTCCTCCAGCGAGTGATAAGAAATAACCACAATGCGGCCGCCCAGCTTTAGACCGGAGGAAAACGATGCCAGGAATTGTTGCAATGATTCCAGTTCATGATTTACCGTAATGCGCAGCGCCTGAAATACCCGCGAAAGGGTCTTGGTGAGGTATCTCTCCGGCGTTACGTCAGCAATAATGCGGCGCAGATCGAGGGTTGTTCTGACAGGTGCGTGACCCCGTTTCGCGATGATTGAATTGACGATTCTCTTCGCTCTGCGCTCCTCACCGTATTCGTACAAGATTCGCACCAGATCACTCTCATTCCAGCCATTGATAATCTCTTCAGCTGTGAGGGGTGAGGTCACATCGAAGCGCATGTCGAGGGGGCCTTCCTGTCGATAGGAGAATCCTCGCTGAGGTGAATCGAGCTGGAGAGAGGAGAGTCCCAGATCTAGGATCATGCCGTCCACCTCACGGATTCCGAGAGATTTGAGATGTGCCGGGAAATTTCTGTAGGAGTCGTGGAAGAGGTGGTACGAGGAGGCATGTGAAAGACGCACATGACAGCGTTTAAGTGCCTCCGCATCGCTATCAAGCCCGATAAGTCGGCCTTTGTCCGAAAGAGCCGCGAGCACAGCCTGCGCGTGCCCGCCGAGACC
>DCAL01000004.1:10831-11142 GCA_002311975.1 Fidelibacterota bacterium UBA1134
ACTGTCCCATCCAGGTAGATTCCATCGGTCGTGATCTTGAGATAGGAGAGTACCTCTTTCTTGAGAACCGGGATATGGATAGAGTTCTGATCCGAGCATGCTGAATCCACTATTTAGAGGATAATCTTATCTCTTAAGTCTTCGAGTTCATCAGAAGAGATGGTGAGAGCCTCATCTTCCATCTTGTCAAGTTTCTTCGGATCCCAGATTTCGATCTTGTTTACCAAGCCGATTATCATGACATCCTTTTTGATGCCGGCAAATTCGCGCAGTACGGGGGAAACTTGAATGCGCCCCTGTTTATCCATGGT
>DCAL01000056.1 GCA_002311975.1 Fidelibacterota bacterium UBA1134
CACTTACGACTTGATTCCAGCGAAATAGAGAACTATAGATCATACCCTTTTTCGAGGAGTTTACATTGTCACTGCGTAAAGGGCAACAGGATTCTCGGACGTGTGATGTAGATCACATGGTGGCCGCCGGAAGCGAGTGTTTGCTCACGTCGCTTCCACCAATTCATCTGGTTTGTAACTTCATACTTTCTCAAATTACATATGATGCTGTCTCCTTTCATCCTCGCTTCCAGGTCCCCCCGTCGAAAGGCACTGCTGGAGAAGCTCAATCTCCCCTTCGAGGTTGTCTCCAGTTCGGTTCAGGAAGATCATATCAGCTCTGCTGAGCCGGATAAGCTTGTCCGGCGGCTCGCATTGGAGAAGGCGCAGGAGGTGGCGAAGCAGTTCCCCCACAGAGTGGTCATCGGCGCAGATACGGTGGTCGTCCTTGAGGAAACTGTCATGGGAAAACCGGCTCACCAGGCGGAAGCGAAAGAGATGCTCAACCTCCTCTCCGGCAGGAGACACACTGTGTTCACAGGTGTGGCTATTGTTAAGAACGCAAATGCGGAAGAACATACTTTCTACGATAGAACCGGTGTCACTTTCTTCCCTCTCACCCATGAGATGATTGACCGCTACGTCCGCAACACTCCCCCTCTCGACAAGGCCGGCGCCTACGGTATCCAGGACTGGTCGGCTTGCTTCGTAGAAAAGATCGACGGCTGTTACAACAACGTGGTGGGATTCCCGCTCTCAAGGTTCGCGCAACTCTTGAGAACACCGGCGATTCAGGAGCGGTTCGGCATCGATCACTTCATGTCTGATGGTTAGTCGTTATCCTAAAAACAATTCCTCCAGATGATTAAGAGAATATAATATTGTAGTATTTGCAGTACACAATCCACAGCGTGCCCTCCCGACAAGTCGGGATGAGTGGCTGACAGGGAAGCAGGCGGGCAAATTGTACTTATCCCGTCATTTATGGCGGGGACACTCACCTCAGAACTAAAGAGGGATTTGTCCCAACAATAACAGGACATCATTCGGGGCTAAAGCCCTTTATTTTTGGAATTGCCACACTCCGTCATAAATGACAGGGTAATTATCTGGTGTAAAACGACCATTTTGGACAGACCTGACTCCAATCCGTGACGCTACAATTGGTTTGGAAAGAAACAGGATTACCGCTAAACTTTCTTTTCAAGTTTGTAAGGAAAACAACAGGTGACATCCTTTTATAATGACCTAAAAGAGCTTCGCCAGGGGCAAAAGATCGAGCTCTCCGAAGTAGCCAATCGGACGAAAATCAATATCCAGTATCTGGAGGCTCTGGAGAAAGGCGATTTCTCTTTTCTACCGCTAGTTTATGTACGACTTTTCTTAAGAGCTTATGCCGTTGAAATCGGTGCTGATAAAGACGACATTCTGAACCAGCTCGAAATACACCTCGAGAACAGCGGAGAAGGAACACTCCCGAAGAACCAACCTGCCACAGAAGAAGCCGGCCCAGCAAAATTTCGGCTCGTTGACGAAGATGATGAGATTGATGAAGACCATGAAATAAGGGAGAGCACACCTTTCCAGATGCGGGCTTCCCTTGTCAAGGTAGCTGTACTACTGATAGTAGTCTTCTTCGCCGTCTATATTGTCCGCCGCATCGTGACGGAGGCGCCTGTTCCGGCAGAAGGAGAAATTACGGTGGCGGAGGAAGTAAAAGCCGCCGAAGGGAGGATTACGGATAGATTCCTGCTGGCCAACTATAACCCCGATCGCCGCGTGGATGAGTTGTTGCTGCCGGCACCCTTTTCTCTTACTCTTAGTTCCCGATCTGCCATCTGGTATGAGTATATCATGGACGGATCGAATCCGGTATCCGGAACAGTCCCTCCCGGGGACGAAATCGTATTGGAATTCGAATCCTTTATCAGTATCCGAATTGAAAAGAGCAGCGAGGTACAACTCAAACTCAACGATGCATCGGTTTCGCTCGATTCTCTCCCCAATCCCACGGACGTATTCTATCGCGTGGGAATGGGTCAATTGACCGTTATCAGCTACACCCCCAGATAGTCCACAATAACTTCAGAGAGAGATTCCTCTCGAAGTGTCTTCCGCGAAGCGTCCTTCGGAGGCACTGCTTCCTTCTTTTGAAGAATTTCCTGAATAAACTCACTCTCGTTCAAATCTGAGCCCCATGGACAGTTGGGTCAAGCCCCTCTTTTAGAAAGCCGGGAGAGAGGGGTCAGTAATCTTCTCAAGCCATCGGTAGTCCCCGACAGAAGGAGGGGTTACTGACGGCGATCATACGACACTCAATCACAGTTTAGGATAAGAGACCTGTCACGTCGCTGCCGACCCTGTCCGCCCGTACGGCTGTTTTTGTCTTGCGCGTTTTTCGACGGAAGGGAATCGTGACAGGTAGAGAAAGAGTCGGCCGTAAACAATGCACCTCACCCCCTCTTTCAGTTTCTCCCTCATCAAAGGGGGAGAAGGTAGTTGCTGCTCAATCGACGTTTAAGTTCAGGTCCTCCTCTCCCTTGATGGGAGAGGATTAAGGAGAGGGTGATGCCTCAGGGGATGCTTAAACTTTCGCCGTCTCCGAAAGATCCTGTGGAAGCGGCCACCCACACCCGATGGAAAAAAGAAAGGGGCAACAACCGCCGCCCCTCTTGATACACTTCCACTAGCCGGTCAGACAGATATTAACGGAGGAAAGTCATTCATCTACTCCGCCAGCCAGCGGAAGTCACCAACGCCAAATGCGAACTTCAGAATAAAATGTCGGAGATCTCGTTCTGCGGGGATGGAACTCCACCTTGTCCTAAGGAGCCTTGGATCAGAAGAATCATTTTGAAACACATTTCCCAGCAAGAATAACCCGCAAACTTTTTTTGAGAATTTCTCTTGACATTTGTGGGTTAATGATTTAATCTTGTGGGTAAGAGTGGGTTATTTTCCCAAACGTTTCTTATCAAAATGGTATCGATAAACACATTCACAGGCGAATATTCATATACCCTTGATGCCAAGGGGAGGTTAAATATTCCGGCCCGGTTTCGCACCGCCCTTTCAAGCGATAACGAAGGTACCTTCGTGCTGACGAAAGGGATGGATCCGTGTATTATCGCCTATCCTCTCACAGAATGGCAGAAGGTCGAGACCGGATTGCGGCAACTTTCATCTACCTCGAAGATTTACCGGTCGTTTATCCGATC
>DCAL01000108.1:0-377 GCA_002311975.1 Fidelibacterota bacterium UBA1134
GCCACTGCGGTATCCACCCCTCCAGGGAGGGGACTCATGTGGCAGGAGTTTAACTTAATAGAGAAGGAAATCCTTTATGCAACTATCTGACCGATTGAAGCGCCTTGGTACCGAGACAGCTTTTGCCATTTCTGAACAGGCGGCAAAGTGGGCGTCACAGGGGAATAAGGTATACCCCTTCCACCTCGGTGACTTGAATATTCCCACTCCGGGCAATGTGGTAGAAGCCGCCACCAAGGCCATCGCGGACGGGAAAACGGGTTATGCGCCGCCGGCGGGAATCGCTCCGTTGAGAGAGGCCCTGGCCCGTGACATCGGTGGGAGGCGGGGTGTAACGTACGAACCGGAAAACATTTCCGTCCAGCCCGGGGGGAAGC